>JBJMLK010000144.1:0-8377 GCA_045805345.1 Thermoleophilaceae bacterium
CGACGGCTTCGCGCAGGCGAGCGGCCGGCCGGCGCACGTGAACCTCCACACGGCGCCGGGCGTGGGCAACGGCATGGGCGCGATCTTCAACGCGCGCGCGAACAAGGCGCCGCTGCTCGTGACCGCCGGCCAGCAGAGCCGCTCGCTGATGACGCTCCAGGCCAACCTCACGAACGTCGACGCCGCGCGCATGCCGCACCCGCTCGTGAAGTGGAGCTACGAGCCGCCGCGCGCCGAGGACGTGCCGCACGCGATCGCGCGCGGGATCCACCTGGCCACGCTCCCGCCGCTCGGCCCTGTCTTCGTGTCGATCCCGATGGACGACTGGGCCGCCGAGGTGAACGAGGCCGAGGTCGCTCACCAGTCGCATCGCCTGGTCGGCGGGCGAGCGGTGGCGTGCGACAGCGCCGTGGAGCAGCTGGCCCAGCGCCTACGCGACGCGAAGAACCCGGTCATGGCCGCCGGCCCCGACATCGACACCTACGGCGCCTGGGACTCGGCGGTGGCTCTGGCCGAGAAGCTCCGCGCGCCGGTCTGGGCCACGCCCGCGCCGGGCGGCGGCCGGCTCGGCTTCCCCGAGAGCCACCCGCAGTTCGCCGGCGTCCTGCCGCCGGCGGTCGGGCCGCTCGCCGAGACGCTGAACGGGCACGACCTGATCCTGGTGGTCGGCTCCTCCACCTTCCCGTACTACCCCAACATCCCGGGCCCGCTGCTGCCCGAGGGCGCCACGCTCGTGAGCATCACCAGCGACCCCGACGAGGCCGCGCGCGCTCCGATGGGCGACGCCGTGGTGGCCGACGTGGCGTTCACGCTCGACGCGCTCGTCGCCGAGCTGGGCGACTGGGAGCCCGGCCGCGAGCCGCCGCCGCCGCGCCCGGAGCCCGAGCCGGTCGAGGAGTCCGACCCGATGAGCCCGAGCACCGCGGCCCAGGCGCTCGCCGACGTCTTCCCCGAGGACGGGATCGCGGTCGTCGAGTCGCCGTCGGCCACGCTCGCGCTTCGCAACCGGCTGCGGCTGTCGAGGCCCGGCAGCTGGTTCTTCGGTGCCGGCGGCGGGCTCGGCTTCGGGATGCCGGCCGCGGTGGGCGTGCAGCTCGCCCAGCCCGACCGGCCGGTGGTGTGCGTGGTGGGCGAGGGGTCGGTGCAGTACGCGGTGCAGACCTTCTGGAGCGCGGCGGCGTACGACGTGCCGGTCACCTTCCTCGTGCTGCGCAACGAGGAGTACGCGATCCTGAAGTGGTTCGCCGCGCTCGAGACCGTCGAGAACGCGCCCGGCCTCGACCTGCCGAAGCTCGACTCGGCGTCGCTCGCCGCCGGCTACGGCGTCGAGTCCACGCGCGTCGACGAGCCCGACGCCCTGCGCGAGGCGCTCCGCGACGCGATCGGCTCGGGCGCGCCCCGGCTCGTGGAGACGCGGGTGGCACCGGGCATGGCGCTCGCGTGACCGAACCGGGTCCCTAGGTTGCTCGTCTCCGGGACGCTCGCTATCGGCGGCGAGCTCCACGAGGGATGGATCGAGGTCGAGGGCGAGGCGATCGCCCGCTGCGAGCACGGCCAGCCGCCGCGCGAGCCCGACGTCCGGCACGAGGGCGTGGTCGCACCGGGGCTGGTCGACCTGCAGGTGAACGGCGCGGCGGGCCACGACGCGGCCGGGTCGGCGGACGACCTCGACGCGATCGACGCCGCGATGCTGGCGCACGGCGTGACGACCTACGTGGCCGTGCTCGCCAGCCCGGACGAGGCCCTGGCGCGGCGCGCGATGCCGGAGCTGGAGCGCCGCGCGGCCGACCCGTCGTCGCCGCTCGCCGGCGTGCACTTCGAGGGCCCGTACATCTCGCGCGACTACATCGGCGCGCACCCGCCCGAGCGCGTGAGCGATCCGCCCGCCCACGCGCCGGACTGGATGCGCTCGCCGGCGCTCGCGGTGGTCACGCTCGCGCCGGAGCTGCCAGGTGCCACGGCGCTGATCGCCGAGCTGGACCGGCTCGGCGTGATGGTGTCGCTCGGCCACTCGGGCGCCACCGCGTGGGAGACGCGCGCCGCCGCCGACGCCGGCGCCCAGATGGTCACGCACATCTTCAACGCGATGACGCCGATCCATCACCGCGAGACGCGACTCCCGGGCGCGGCGCTGACCGACGACCGGCTACTGATCTCGGTCCTCTCGGACAACGTCCACGTGGCGGCCCCGGCGCTCGAGCTCGTGCACCGCGCGGCCGGCGACCGCGTGGTGCTGGTGAGCGATGCCACGCCGGGCGCGCACGCGGAGCCCGGCCATTACACGATGTCGGGAGTCGAGATCGTGCGCGAGAAGGACGGCTCGATCCGCACCCCGGACGGACGGCTCGCCGGCAGCGCGTTGACGCTCGACGCGCACATGCGCCTGTGGGCCTCGCTCACCTCGGCCACGCTCGGCGAGGCGATCCAGGCGGCCAGCGAGCGGCCCGCGTCGCTGATCGGCCGGTCGGCGCGGCTCGATCGCGGGGCGCCCGCCGACGTCGTGCTGCTCGACCCGCGCTCGGCGGAGGTGGTGCGCGTGATGCGCCACGGGCGCTGGCTCGACACTGCGTGAGCGGACCCGTCCTGCCTTGGTCCCGGTATCCGGGATTAGAACAGGACGAAACCGCTCGCGCACCCGTCCCAAGCCCATCCGGCAGCGCCGGGGCGACGAGCCGGGTCGCGCGGCGCGCGCTAGCGTGAGCGCATGGGCTCCTTCACGGACCCGCAGCACGAGCTCTCGCCCGAGCAGGTGAAGGAGCGGCTCGACCGCGGCGAGATCGAGCTGATCGACGTGCGCGAGCAGTACGAGTGGGAGGCGGGCCGGATCGCGGGCGCCAGGCACATCGAGCTGGAGCGGCTGGCAGGCCGCGCGCAGGAGGTGCCGCGCGACCGCCCTGTGGTGTTCCAGTGCCGCCTCGGCGCGCGCTCGGCAATGGCCACGCAGGCGTTCCGCGCGGCCGGCTGGGACGCCTACAACATGGACGGCGGGATCCGGCTGTGGGTCGAGCGAGGGTTGCCGATCGAGCCGCAGGGCGGGGTCGTCGCCGACCACTGACTGGCCGATCAACCAGCCATTAGAATCGGCATCGAGACCATGCTGTCGTCGATCGAGGAAGGCATTCGCGCCGTCGCGGCGGGCGAGCTGGTGATCGTCGCCGACGACCAGGACCGCGAGAACGAGGGCGACCTCATCATGGCCGCCGAGAAGGCCACGCCGGAGAAGCTGGCCTTCATGATCCGCCACACGAGCGGGATCATCTGCCAGCCGATGACGGGCGAGCGGCTCGACCAGCTCGACCTTCCGCAGATGGTCGAGCGCAACACGGAGTCGAAGCGCACCGCGTTCACCGTCTCGGTCGACGCGCGCGACGGCACGACCACCGGCGTGTCCGCCGAGGACCGCGCCACCACCGTCACGAAGCTCGCCGACCCGGCCACGGGCGCCGACGACTTCCTCAAGCCCGGCCACATCTTCCCGCTCCGCTACCGCGAGGGCGGCGTGCTCAAGCGCGCCGGCCACACCGAGGCGGCCATCGACCTCGCGCGCCTGGCGGGCCTCCGCCCGGCCGGCATCCTGGCGGAGCTGAACAACGACGACGGGACGATGATGCGGATGCCCGAGCTCGAGCGCTTCGCGCGCGAGCACCACCTGCCGCTGATCACGGTCGCGGACCTGATCGCCTACCGCTACCGAAACGAGCGGATCGTCGAGCGCGTGCGCGAGAGCCAGGTGGCCACCGAGCACGGCCCGTGGACCTACCACCTCTACCGCTCGCCGCTCTATCCGGGCGAGCACCTCGCGCTCGTGATGGGCGAGATCGACCCCGACCAGCCCGTGCTCACCCGCGTGCACCGCGCCTGCCTGGCCGGCGACGTCTTCCAGAGCAGGATGTGCACGTGCGGGGCGAAGCTGCGCGCGTCGCTGCGCCGCATGACCGCCGAGAAGCGCGGGGTGCTCGTGTACCTGCGCGGGCCTGAGTCGCACGCGTTCGGCGGGCACGAGACGACCGAGAACCGCGACGAGCCCGGCCAGAACCGCGTCTGGCGCGAGCACGGCCTCGGGGCGCAGATCCTCCAGGACCTCGGCGTCCGCCGCATCCGGCTGATGTCGAACACCTCGGCGAGCTTCGCGGGGCTCGGCGGGTTCGAGCTCGAGATCGTGGAGCGCGTGCCGCTGGTCACGCCCGTCATCGACGACGACGACTCCACGGTGGCCTCGCTGCTCGCCGACGCGTAGCCCGACCACCCGGCCGCAGGCGTACACTCCCGCGCTGGCATGGCCAGGAGGGCCGTGATAGTCGCGGGAGATCAGGTGGTCCTGACCGCCCCCGAGCGCGAGGAGTTCGTGTCGCGCTGGGAGGTTCTCGGGGACCCGCTCGACGCCATGCTCGAGGGCTCGCCGGCGATCACCCAGAGCCCGTTCGCGCGCACGATGCCGCCCACGACGCGCGAGCAGCGCGAGGCTCTCTACGGCCAGCACGTGGCCCGCACGATCCTCTGCTTCGACGCGCGCGCCGGCGGACCCGACGGTGCCTGCGTGGCGGAGGCCCACCTGTGCGAGATCGCCTGGCCGCGCGCGTCGGGCGACCTCGGGGTCGTGGTCTTCGCGCGCGAGGACCGCCGCAAGGGCACCGGCGCCGAGGCGGCCGCGCTCGTCTGCGCGTACGCCTTCGATGGCCTGGGGCTCAACCGCATCTCGTGGCGCTTCCCTGTCGCGAACGTGGCGGCTGCGGCCACGTCGGAGCGCCTGGCGCGCGACCACGGGGCGCGGCACGTCGGCATCGCGCGCGAGGCCGAGTGGGTCGCCGGGGCGCACGGCGACGTGGCCGTCTGGGAGCTGCTCCGCCGCGACTTCCCGCCGCATCCGGCCACCGCCGAGCTGCGGACGCCGCCGGGCGAGTTCCAGGGCTAGCGCGCCCAACGGGCCCGCCGGGGCCCGTCGATAGACTCGCCCGCTCATGCTGAACGCCTCGCTCAACCGCTCTGCAACGGAGGTCCGGCAATGCCGCTGATTCCGATGGTCGTCGAACAGACCTCGCGCGGTGAGCGCTCGTTCGACATCTACTCCCGGCTCCTCAACGAGCGGATCATCTTCCTGGGCGACGCCGTCGACGACCAGATCGCCAACCTGATCGTCGCGCAGCTCCTGCACCTCGAGTCCGAGGATCCGGACAAGGACATCTCGCTGTACATCAACTCGCCCGGCGGCCAGATCTACGCGGGCCTGGCGATCTACGACACGATGCAGTTCATCAAGCCCGACGTCACCACGATCTGCTTCGGAATGGCGATGTCGATGGGCTCGCTGCTGCTCACCGGCGGCACGCCGGGCAAGCGGCTGGCGCTGCCCAACAGCCGGATCCTGATCCACCAGCCGTCCGGCGGCTACCAGGGCCAGTCCGCCGACATCGAGATCCACGCGCAGGAGATCCTCGACCTGCGCCGCCGGATGGACGAGATCTACGCCGGCCACACCGGTCAGAGCGTCGAGAAGGTCCATGACGACATGGATCGCGATCGCTACTTCAAGCCCGAGCAAGCGGTCGAGTACGGGCTCATCGACCGCGTGATCGAGCACCACTGACCTAGCGCGGAGGGAGCGCCCCCTCCGCGTCGAATCCATCTCGCCAGGTGGCTAACTTGGCGACAACTTGAGCGCGCGCGAAACGGGGGGAAGCCTCGACTCGCTGCGCCGGCTCTCGGACGAGGAGCTGGCCCATACCGCCGCGGGCGGCGACGAGGGCGCCGCGCGCGTCCTGCTCGAACGGTTCGAGGAGCCGCTCTACCGCTACACGCTGGCGCTGGTGCGCGATCCGGACCTCGCGCGCGAGGCCACCTGGAGCGCGCTGTTCGAGGCGGCGCGGGCGGTGCGGATCGACGACTACTCCGAGCCCGTCAAGCCGTGGCTGTTTCGGGTGGCGCACACCGCGGCCGACGTGGCCGGTGGGCGGCCGAACGGCGCGATGGAGAACGACGAGGCGGCCGAGCGCGCCGCCGCCGCGGGCGGCGAGGACCGCGACCGGCTCGAGACGCTGCTGGCACGGCTCGACGCGCTGCCCGCCCGCGAGCGCGGCTCGCTGCTTCTGCGCGAGCTGGTGGGCCTCGAGTACACCGGGATCGCCACGGTCACCGGTGCGCGGGCGTCCGCGGCGCGGCAGTCGGTGTTCCGGGCGCGGCTGGGGCTGCAGGAGAACCCCGAGCCACTCACCGATCACTGCGACGAGATCCGCGGCGCGATGTCGAAGGCGGAGATCGGGGTTCGCGAGCGCCGCTCGATCGCGGCACACCTGGAGACCTGCCCGACCTGCGAGGAGTTCGCCGAGCAGCTCGAGACCCGGCCCGACGATCTGCGCACCCTGTTCCCGGCGCCCGAGGAACCGCTGGCCGCGGAGCTCGTTCCGCCGCTCCCGCCCCTGCCGGAGGGGGCCGGGCGCCCGGCCGCGGCTGCCGGCGCGGCCACGATCGCGGGCGCCGGCAACGGCAACGGCGGTACGCCGCCCGATCGCGAGAAGCGCCGCGCGATCGTGGTGCTGGTGCTGGCCGTGCTCCTGACGGCGGCTGGGATCGCCACGGCGCTGGCCCTCCACGACAACGGCGGCGGGGACAAGGGGAAGGCGCGGGCGGCACGCGAGGGCTCCGTGACGCTCACGGCGCCGGACACGACGGCGAAGGAGAAGGGAAAGGAGAAGGAGAAGCCGGCGAAGGCCGAGGGGTCCGGGAAGGGCGGGGGCTCGAAGGCCGGCTCCGGCGAGAAGGCCGGCTCCGCGAACGGCGGCTCCGGGAGCGGTGGCTCCACGAAGGGGGGTTCCACCGAGAAGAGCGGCTCGACCCAGAACGGCGGCTCCGCCCAGAACGGCGGCTCCGGGAGTGGCGGCTCCTCGAAGGGCGGCTCCGCGAACGGCGGCTCCGGGAGCGGTGGCTCCTCGACGGGCGGCTCCGCCGCCGCCGGTGGCTCCGCCGCCGCGGCCGGCTCCGCCGCGCAGGGCTCCGAGGGCGGCGGGGGTGGCGGCTCGGAGACCAAGTCCGGCTCGGCTTCCGCGCCGGACGGCACCGGGGACCAGGGTGCCGCGAGCGGTTCCACCGGAACGTCGCCAAGCCAGGCCGAGGCCGCCGAGCCCGGCGCGGCCGAGGCGCGTGCCAGCGCCAACGGCGAGACCGTCCCGAGAACGGGGCTGGACGTGTCGCTGGTGGTCGTGATGGGCCTCCTGATGCTCGCCGTCGGCATCTCGCTGCGGCGCGTCTACGCCGAGCCGTAGCGACCAGCCGGTCCGTCCGTTACGGTTTCCGTCACCACTCGCGTGGTTTCGAGTGGTGAGGTTCCGAGCTGGGAAGGCACCGAGGATGAGCACGCAGACGAGCAGCGCCGCCGAGATCCGACTCCCGAGCGGCGTACCGCCGGCCTGGCTGCGCCTGCTCCGCGCCCACGCCACCCTCACCCGCCGCATGGACGCCAACCTGCACCGCGTCCACGGCCTGACGATCAACGACTACGAGGTGCTGCTCGCCCTCGCGCGGGCGGAGGACCGCCGGATGCGGCGGGTGGACCTCGCGGGTCACGTGCTCCTCACCCAGTCCGGTATCACGCGCCTGCTCCAGGGCCTCGAGCGCGCCGGCCTGGTCGAGCGCGCCGACTGCCCGACCGACGGCCGCGTGGTGTACGCCCAGCTCACCGATCTCGGCCACGACCGCCTTCGCGAGGCGTCCAGCACGCATGTGGACGACATCCGGTCGCTGTTCGCGGCGCGCTTCTCGTCGGCCGAGCTTGACACGCTCGACGAGCTGCTCGGCCGCGTCCTCACGGGCTCCGACGAGCGCGACGAGGCCTGCGCGATCGACTGAGCGAGGCCCCAGTTCACATACCGTCGGTATGCCTCACACCGGCGCGGCCTATCATCGACCCGTGCCAGAGACCACCCAGGTGAAGAGCCTGAAGGCCGAGCACGCCGAGGCCACGCGGTCGGCGCTCATCGGATCGGCGCGCACGCTCTTCGCCGAGCGGGGCTACGCCGCGGTGAGCATCGAGGAGATCGTCCGCTCGGCCCGTGTCACGCGCGGCGCGCTGTACCACCACTTCGAGGACAAGGCCGACCTGTTCCGCGCGGTCTTCGAGAGCGTTCAGCAGGACCTGGCGCGGCGGCTGCTGGAGGCGGCGTCGTCGCAGCCCGACGAGTCGAAGCACCTCGAGATCGGCTGCCACGCCTTCCTTGACGCCTGCGCCGAGCCGGACGTCCAGCGCATCGTGCTCCTCGATGGGCCGGCCGTGATGGGCTGGGAGGCCTGGCACGAGAGCGACGTGAACTTCGGGCTCGGACTGCTGCGCCGCTCGATCCAGGCGGGGATCGCGGGCGGCGCCGTGGAGCGCCAGCCCGTCGGCCCG
>JBJMLK010000145.1:0-12654 GCA_045805345.1 Thermoleophilaceae bacterium
AGCTGCGGCGCAGCCGCGTAGCTCCGCTGCAAACCTGCTCGGTTTTCGCGGGCTAGACGGCTGCGCGAGCGCCAGCTACGCCGGCGCGTTGTCCAGCGACCGCCACAGGTACAGCGCCCCGAGGGACCGGTGCGGTCGCCACGGCTCGGCGATCTCCTCGAGCTCCGCAGCCGTCGGCACGTGGTCGAGCTCGTAGACCGCCCGTGCCGCGTTGCGCACCCCAAGGTCGCCGACCGGCATCACGTCGGGCCGGTTCAGGTGGAAGATCAGGAACATGTGCGCCGTCCACACCCCGAGCCCCTTCACCGCGGTGAGCTCGGCCACGATGTCGTCGTCCGACAGGTCGTTCAGCCGGTCAAGCTCGAGCTCGCCGGACAGGACGTGCTCGGCGAGGCTGCGCAGGTAGGCCGTCTTCGCCCCCGACATGCCCGCCGCCCGGATCGCGTCCGGGTCGGTGTCCAGGAGCTCCTGCGGAGTCGGCGTGCGGCCGCCGAACAGGTCGGTGAGCCGTCCGTAGATCGTGGCCGCCGCCTTGGTCGACAGCTGCTGGCCGACTATCGAGCGCACCAGCGCCCCATACGCGTCCGCCGGCCGGCCGCGCCTGCGCGCCTCGAGGTCGAGCTTCCCGACGCGCTTGATCAGCTCGCGCATCACCGGGTCCTTGCGCCGCAGATGGCGCGTGCCGCGCTCGACGTCCAGCTTCGGCGCCGCCGCGGTGGCCGCGCTCGGCCGCGGGCTCACGCCGCCCGCCGGCGCTCGGGCCAGAACGACTCCTCCTGCTCGCCGAGCGGCGTGGCCGGCGGCTCGTCGTACAGGTACTCGCGTGCGACGCGGTGCCAGTTGCGCGTGGCGCCGAGCTGCCCGATCACCGCGAACGTGAGGCCCACCATCCGCTGCGCGAAGATCGCGTCGGCGGGCACCGTCTCGCGGCGCATCAGGTCCCAGTACTCGGATCGCGGGTCGCCGGCGTTGGCCATCATGCGCGCCACCAGGTCGCGGTCGACGGTCACCTCGCCGTGGTCCTCGAGCCACCACCAGCCGATCGACCACGCGTGCTCGAGCAGCAGCTCGCCGGTGACCTTCGCGTCCGCCGGGTCGAAGTAGCCGAGCGCGGCCAGCTGGTCGCGCAGGCCGTCGGCGTCGCGCTCCATCACGGCCCGCAGCCAGTCCACCTCCTGATCGACTCGCGCGCGCGAGAGCTTCTTGTTCATCCCGAAGTCGATGAACGCCACGCGCCCGTCGTCCATCAGCATGTAGTTGCCCGGGTGCGGGTCCGCGGAGAAGTGGCCGTGCCGGTAGAGCGACCCGACGAAGAAGCGGTAGAGGATCTCCGAGAAGCGGTTGCGCTCCTCCTGCGGCAGCGCCTTCACGTCGTCGAAGCGGCGGCCCTGCACCCACTCGGTCACGATCACGCGCCGGCGCGACAGGTCGGAGATCACGTCAGGCACGTGCACGAACGGGTGCCCGCGCCACTCGCGCGCGAACGACCGGTGCGCCAGCGCCTCGGCCTCGTAGTCGCACTCGTCGAGGATCCGCTCGCGGATCTCGCCCGCCACCGCCTTGCCGTCGAGCCCCGGCGCGATCGTCCGCGCCGCGCGCAGCAGCAGTCCGAGGTTCTGCATGTCCGCGCGCACGGCCTGCTCGGCGCCCGGGTACTGCACCTTGACCGCCACCTCGCGCCCGTCGTGCAGGCGCGCGCGGTAGACCTGACCGATCGACGCGGCGGCCACGGCCTCGGGGTCGAGCTCCGCGAACGCGTCGCCCACCGGCCGCTCGAGGTCGTCCTCGATCACCTTCTTCATCCGCTCGAACGCCACGACCGGCGCGGCGTCGCGCAGCTCCGCCAGCGCGTCCTGGACCACGTCGCGGTACTCCGGCGGGATCGCGCTCACGTCGAGGAACGAGATCACCTGCCCGACCTTCATCGCAGCGCCCTTCATGCTGCCGAGCACCTCGACCATCTGCGCCGCGGCCTCCACGTAGCGGCGGTCGATCGCCTCGAGCCGCTTGTCGCGCGAGCGGGCGACGTTGAACGCGCGGGTGAATCCCGCCCGCGCCGCCTGCCCGCCGATCAGCCCGCCGAGCTTGGCGGTGCGCCTGATCCGCCCGGTCGGTATCGCCTCCTTGGCCACGTCCTGAGCTTACGGGTAATAGGGTGGCCCGCCGATGCGCTTCGTCACCTACGACGCCGGCGACGGCCCCCAGGCCGGCGCCCTCGGCGAGGGCGGCGGGATCCACCCGCTCGGGCCCGGCGGGGTCGGCGCGCTGCTGCGCGGCTCGGGCCTTCCGGACGCCGCCCCATCGGGGGAGGCTTCGCTGGCGCTCGACGCCGTCCGCCTGCTCCCGCCCGTGCCGGACCCGTCGAAGATCGTCTGCATGGGCCTCAACTACCGCGACCACGCGGCGGAGGCCGGGCTCGACCCGCCGGAGACGCCGACCTTCTTCGCCAAGTTCGCGAACGCGCTCGCGCCGGCGGGCGGCGACGTGGAGCTGCCGGGCTACAGCAGCAAGGTCGACTACGAGGCCGAGGTGGCGTTCGTGATCGGGCGGCGCTGCAAGGACGTGCCCGAGTCCGACGCGCTCGGCGCCATCGCCGGCTACATGCTGCTCAACGACCTGTCGGCGCGCGACTACCAGTTCATGACGCCGCAGTGGCTGCCCGGCAAGGTGTTCGACGGCTCGGCGCCGTGCGGGCCCGCGCTGGTCACGCCTGACGAGGCCGGGCCGCACGACGCGATCGAGATCTCGCTGACGCTCAACGGCGACACGATGCAGTCGGCGTCGACCGCGGACATGATCCACGCGATCCCTGCGCTCGTGGCCTACCTCTCGAAGCTGATGACGCTGGAGCCGGGCGACGTCGTGTCGACCGGCACCCCGGCGGGCGTCGGCAGCGTGCGCGAGCCGCGGGTGTGGCTCAAGCCGGGTGACCACGTGGTCGTCGAGTCGCCCACGCTGGGACGGCTCGAGACGCGCTTGACTTAAACGAGCGTCTATCCCAATATGGGTTGATGGCACGGAAGCCCGTAGCGCTCACGATCATCTTCGGAATCGTCGCGCTGACGGCGGCCGCGCCGGCGTCCGCGACGTTCCCCGGCCGCAACGGACGCATCGCCTACCCCACGAGCGAGGGCATCTCCACGGCGAAGCCGAACGGGACCGACGCGCATCAGCTCGTCGCCTTCCCAGGAGCGCGCGACCCGGCGTGGTCGGCCGACGGCAAGCGCCTGGCGTTCGTCGCGCCGGGCGGGAAGGGCCACCTCCTGGTCTACGTCGTGAGGGCGGGCGGCAAGCATCCGCGGCGCGTGTCCAGGGCCGGCGTCGACCGCTGGCAGCCGTCGTGGTCGCCCGACGGCAAGGAGCTCGCCGTGCTCGGCACGGCACCGCCTGTGAACGGCTTGAACCGCGCGCACGTGATCGTCCTCGACATCGCGACCGGGCACGAGCGGCAGCTGGTGGACACGACTGCGGGCGGGAACTTCGGCGATGTCGAATGGTCGCCGGACGGTGGGGCGATCGCCTTCACCGGTGAGCCCGACATGTTCCTCGTGAGCCCGGCGGGCGGCACGCCGGTGCAGGTCACACATCAGCCGACCGGGTCCGAGAGCTCGCCGAGCCGTCCGGTGCGGGAGCTGAGCTGGGCCCCGGGCGGACGGCGGATCGCGTTCTCGGAGGAGTGGGGCTGCGATTGCGACGACGACATCAACCTCGCCGTGATCCGCCGCGACGGCTCCGGGCGCCACGACTTCGACTCCGGCCCAACCGAGCGCGCCCCCGCATGGTCCCCGGACGCGAAGGCAATCGACTTCTGTCACTACCAGCCGTTCTTCACCCCGTTCGCCACCTGGACGATGCGCCCTGACGGGAGCGGACAGCGTGAAGTGCTCGGGGGCGTCGAGTGCGGCGTCGCCTGGCAAGCCCTACCTCGCAACCGGAGGCACTAGATGCGCAAGACGGCAGTTCTCATAGCAAGCGTGGCGATGCTCGCGGCGGCGGCACCCGCCGGGGCCACCTTCCCAGGCCGCAACGGCCTTGTCGCCTACGGCGCGGAGGACGGCCTGCACGTGATGCGGCCCGACGGCACGCACGACCGGATCGTGAGCCACAAGCCTCACGCCACGGGTGCCGCGTGGGGACCGAGTGGGAACCGAATCGCCTTCAGCGCGAGCGGTCGCATCTACGTCGCCAACCTGCGAACGGGCAAGACCGAGTCGTTCATCGCCTTCGGCACCGACTCCTCGCCGACCTGGTCGAGCAAGGGCACCAGGATCGCCTTCATCCGGGACGTGGCCGGCGAGCGGCAGGTCTGGTACGTGCGCCTCTCCGACAAGCTCAGGGACGAGCTGATCCCGGGCAACGTCAGCGACGTGGAGTACGCGCCGGACGGCAGCTCGATCGCCTACTCGTCGTCCGACGGCGACGTGTACCTCGCCAAGCCGAACGGCCACGCGTCGCACAAGCTGGTGGACTTCCCCGAGGGCGACGGCCAGCCGCTGGCCGGACAGCTCTCGTGGGCTTCCGACGCGAGCGAGCTGGCGGTGGACACCGAGGCGAACGCCGGCATGTGCGAGGGGTGCGAGAAGCTCTACACGGTGAACGCCGACGGGTCCGGGCTGAAGCGCATCACCAGCACGGGGATCGCCGATCCGTTCTACTCGCCCGACGGCCGGCAGCTGCGGTACTGCAGCTTCAGCTACGCGGGGGCTCGCTTCGAGCCCGACGCGCACCAGCAGGTGCTCGTCTTCCACGGCGAGCACTACGGCGGGCCCACCTGCGGCGAGAGCTGGCAGGCGCGCCCGTAGGGTGCGGTCGGGGCTGATCGGCGCGGCGGCGGCGGCGGTGGTCGCCGCGGCCGCGGCTGCGCCCGCACAGGCCTCGTTCGACGCCTGCACGTACGACGCCGGCTCGCGCACGGCCACGGCGAGCATGCTCACGCCCGGCACCGCGCGCCTCAGCGTGGGGGCGGGCGGCGAGATCCTGGCCGACGAGGCTCCGTGCGGCGCGGCGACCACCGCCAACACCGACCAGATCGTCGCCACCGGCAGCTCCGGCACCGACGAGATCACGATCGACCTGTCGGGTCCCGGGGGACCGTTTGCCAAGCCCGGTGGTGACGACGAGGTGCACATCTACGTCGATCTCAGCTCGGAGGGCTGCGAGTGCGCCCTGGGCCAGCAGTTCGTGCGTGTGCTGGGGACCGACGGTGACGATCAGATCACCGCCGGGGCGGGCTTCCTCGTGAACTTCGACGCCGGCGCCGACGCCGACAGCGACCTGGCCGTGAACGGCGCGGACGTGCACGGGCTGCGCATCGACGCCGGCGAGGGCGACGACACGGTCAGCGGGCGGGGCGGGAGCGGAACCGGCCTCGACCCGGCTCCCGTCCAGATGAGCGGCGGTCCGGGCGACGACCGGCTGGCGCTGGGCGAGAGGTTCAGCAGCGCACTCCCGGGCGCGGGCAACGACACAGTCCTTGCCTCGGCGGCGCGTGGGGAGGCCGCCGAGTACACGGACATGCCCGCGGGCGTCAGGGTCGACATGGACCGGGGGGAGGTCGTCGACGCTTATGGCGGCCTCGATCATCTCTCGCTCGACCTCGACGCGGTCACCGGCAGCGAGCACGGCGACACCATGCACGCGGGCTGGGGCATCCCGCTCTACGGCGAGGGCGGCAACGACCGGATCTTCGGGGACGACTACGACGACCGGCTGTCGGGCGGACCGGGTAACGATCTGCTCGACGCGAACGGCTCATTCGACGGCGACTCGCTCGATGGCGGCCCGGGCCGCGACATGCTGCGCGGGAGCGGCAAGGGCGACTACCTCGACGGGGGGCCCGATCACGACCACCTGGAAGGCCGCGGCGGCGGCGACAGCCTCGCCGGCGGGGCCGGCGACGACTACCTCGCCGGGGGCCGAGGGCCGGACCTCTACCTGTTCGACGCTCCGGTCGGGCGCGAGGTGGACACGATCTTCGAGGGTTATGGCGAGGGCAAGGACACGCTCGACCTCGGCTGGTACACGCGTGTGCGCACGCCGCTGACCATCGACCTGGACTCGCGTACGACGACGCTGGCCGTGCGGGGCCACCGTCGGGTGCGCGGGGAGTTCCCGGCCACCGCGCGCTTTATCGAGAACGTCGTGGCCACGAGCGCGGGCGACCGCATCGTCGGCAACGGGCGGCCAAACGAGATCCACTCGGGCGGCGGCGACGACACGATCGACTGCCGCGGCGGGCACGACACGGTGTTCGACGCGTCGAACGGCGCGCGCCTCACTGGCTGCGAGGCGCTTGAGGACGCACGCCAATAACTGTGAGATGGTGAACTGAGCCCATGGCCCGCAGGCTCGCACCGGCAGCACTCGCGATCGCGATCGCGATCGCGTGGGCACAGCCCGCGGGCGCGACGCTCGACAGCGCCGTGGCGCACGACCTGAGGTTCGCCGCCGCTCAGCTCAACCGCACGCTGGCCGAGGTGCCGTCGGGGTCGTACCCGCACATGACCAGCTCGAGCGGGACCTGGGTCACCCGCTCGGCCGGATGGTGGATCAGCGGGTTCTTCCCCGGCTCGCTCTGGCAGATGTACCGCGCCACTGGGGACCCCGCGTGGCGCTCCGCCGCGGCGGCGCGCCAGGCCGGCATCGAGTCGCAGAAGACCAGGACCGACACGCACGACCTCGGCTTCATGATCTTCGACAGCTTCGGCAACGGCGCGAAGTTGACCGGGGACGACACGTACCGCCAGATCGTGCTGACCGCCGCCGGCTCGCTCGACAAGCGCTACAGCGCGATCGTGCACGCCACGCGGTCGTGGAACAACACCTCGGCCGACTCCCCCTCGGACTTCAAGGTGATCGTCGACAACATGATGAACCTCGAGCTGCTCGACTGGGCGTCGAAGCACGGCGGCAGCTCGACGTACGCGTCGCACGCCCTCGAGCACGCGCTCACCACGGCCCGCGAGCACGTCCGCGCCGACGGCAGCACGTTCCACCTCGTGGTGTTCGATTCGAACACCGGCGCCGTCAGGCGCAAGGGCACGGTGCAGGGCTACAGCGACTCGTCCACCTGGTCGCGCGGCCAGGCGTGGGCCGTGTACGGCTTCACGCTCGCCTACCGCGAGACCGGCGACTCGCGCATGCTCGACACGGCGCGCAGGGTGGCGGACTGGTACGTCGCGCACCTGCCGAGCGACAAGGTGCCCTACTGGGACTTCAACGCCCCGGGGATCCCGAACGAGCCGCGCGACAGCTCCGCGGCCGCCGTCGCGGCGTCGGGCCTGATCGAGCTGGCCGAGCTCGACCCGGACGTGGTGCGCAGCAGGCGCTACCTGGGCGTGGCCGAGGCCACGCTGGCGTCGCTGTCAAGCCCCGCGTACCTCGCCGAGGGCACCAGCAGCCGCTCGATCCTGCTCCACGGCACGTCGAACAAGCCGGCCGGCGAGTACGACCGCGGCCTGATCTACGGCGACTACTACTTCCTCGAGGCGCTGCTGCGCTACCGCGAGCTGGTGGCCGCCTCGGGGGCGCGGGCCGACTTCAACGCCGACGGCTACGCCGACCTCGCGGCGGGCGCGCCGGGCGAGGACGCCGCGGCCGGCGCGGTGGGCCAGCTGAAGGGCTCGTCCACGGGGCTGACGAGCGGCACCAGGCAGATCCTCCAGAACGCCGCCGGCGGGACCGCGGAGGCGGGCGACCGCTTCGGGAGCGCGGTGGCGAGCGGGGACTTCAACCGCGACGGCTACGCCGACATCGCGGCCGGCGCGCCGAGCGAGGACGGCGGGGCCGGCGCGGTGAACATCGAGAACGGCAGCGCATCGGGGCTCACGAGCACGGGCGCCAAGCAGCTGACCCAGGAGACCGCCGGCGGCGCGAGCGAGGCCGGCGACGGCTTCGGTGGCGCGCTCAGCTCGGGCGACTACAACGCCGACGGCTACGCGGACCTCGCGGTCGGTACGCCGTTCGAGGACGCCGCGGGGCTGGCCGACGTGGGGCAGGTCACGATCTTCTACGGGAGTGCGGGCGGCCTGAGCGGCACGGGCGCGCGGACGTTCGGGCAGGACGCGGCGGGCGGCGCCGTGGCGGCGCGCGAGCGCTTCGGCCAGGCGCTGGCGTCGGCCGACTTCAACGGCGACTTCAAGGCCGACCTCGTCGTGGGCGCGCCCGGCGAGGGCGGCGATGCGGGCGCGATCAACGCCGTCTACGGCTCGGCCTCCGGACTCACCAGCACGGGCGCGGGGCAGCTGGGCCAGGCCGCGACCGGCGGCGCCGCCGAGGCCGGAGACCGCTTCGGCGCGGCGCTTGCGGCCGGGCGCCTGGACGGCGACGGCTACGCCGACCTGGCGATCGGCGCGCCCGACGAGGCCACCGGCGCCGGGGCCTCGGCGGGCGCCGTGAGCATCGTGCACGGCGCCAGCGCCGGGCTCTCGACCACTGGCGCCAACTACTTCGACCAGTCGAGCGCCGGGGGCGTGTCCGAGCCCGGCGACCGCTTCGGCGCCGTCCTGGCCGCCGGCGACTTCGACGGCGACGGGCACTCCGACCTGGTGATCGGGGCGCCCTACGAGGACACCGCGGGCGGGAGCGACAGCGGCGTGGTGAACGTGGTCGCCGGCACGGCGCGCGGCCTGAGCGCGACCGGCGCGCGCGAGCTGACCCAGGCGGCGGCCGGCGGGTCGCCGGAGGCCGGCGACCGCTTCGGCAGCGCGCTCGACGCCGGGGACTTCAACGGCGACTCGCGCTCGGACCTCGCCGTCGGGGCCCCGTACGAGGACAATGCCGGGGGCGCCGACGCGGGCTCGTTCGACCTGCTCGACGGCACGGCTACCGGGATCGCCGCGAGCGGTGGGCGCGAGCTCACGCAGAGCAGCGTGCCCACGACCCCCGAGGCCGGCGACCAGTTCGGATACGCGCTGCGCTAGGGCTGGCCCTCGACCGCGCCGGGCACGCCGGTGTTGGTCGAGTACTTGGGCTGGATCTTCATCTCCGGCCGGATGTGGTGCACGGCCTGCGCGACCGCGATCGCGGCCTCGGCGAAGCCGGTGGCGATCAGCTTGAGCTTGCCGTCGAAGGTGGTGATGTCGCCGGCCGCCCAGACCGCGTCCATCGACGTCCTCATCACGGGGTCGACCTTGATCGCCCCCTTCTCGACCTCGAGCGGCCACTCCTTCAGCGGGCCGAGCGCGGTCTTGAAGCCGAGCTGGAGCAGCACGGCGTCCACGTCGATGTCGTGCGTGTCGTCCTCGTCCTCGGAGTGGAAGATGGTGATGCGCTCGATCACGTCGTCGCCCGACACGTCCTTGATCTGGTACGGCGTGCGCAGCTCGACCTGGCCGGCCTCGGCGGCGTCGTGGATCTCCTTGACGGTCACCTCGTGGGCGCGGAAGCCCTCGCGGCGGTGGACGAGCGTGATCTCCTCGGCCGTGTCGAGCAGGTTGAGCACCCAGTCGCACGCCGAGTCGCCGCCGCCCACGATCACCACTCGCTTGCCGGCGAACTCGGACTTCTCCTTGACGAGGTAGTGCGCGCCCCGGCCCTCCCACGGCGTCATGTCGTAGCCCGGCAGCTTCTTCGGCTCGAACGCGCCGTGCCCGCCCGCGATCACGATCGTGCGCGACAGCAGGTCGCCGCGGTCGGTCACGAGGCGCAGGATCTGCTTCTCGGGGTCCTCCGGGTCGGGCTCGTACTCCACGCGGTCGGCCGTCGTCTCGAGGTGCACCGGCACGCCGAACTGCTCGATCGACTGCTCGCGGAGCTGGTCGACCAGGTCCTTGGCCAGGATCCGCGGATAGCCCGGTACGTCGTAGATCCACTTCTCCGGATAGAGCGTCGTGAGCTGGCCGCCCAGCTCCGGCAGCGAGTCGACGATCCGCGACGTGGCCTCGCGCATCCCGGCCCAGAATGACGTGACCATGCCCACGGGGCCGGCCCCTATCACCGTGATGTCGCGGATCTCGTCGTCGCCGACGATCGGGTCGGGCCCGTCCGGTCTATGTCCGTTCTCGCTCATCTCGCTTAAGCCTCAGGCAATCGTCGTGTGCGCGGCTACCGGCTGACCGTCGAGCGCGTCCAGCGCGCGCTCCACGGAGGCCGAGATGCAGGTGAAGATAGGAGTCTCCGAGAGCGTGTAGGCACTCGACTCCGTCCCCCTCAGCTCCTGCACGAGGTCCAGGAACTCGCCGGGGTCGTCCGCGTTGAACGACACCACGAACTCCTGGTCGTCGAGCCC
Source organism: Thermoleophilaceae bacterium (assembly GCA_045805345.1). GTDB lineage: Bacteria > Actinomycetota > Thermoleophilia > Solirubrobacterales > Thermoleophilaceae > AC-37. The sequence goes on from JBJMLK010000145.1 coordinate 10,229, forward strand.
GAAAGAGTACGCGGTGTTTATCTCAATTGTCCCGTAGCGGCGGCCGATCTCGATGTGGCCGCGCATCACTCGCATCCGCTCCTCGGCTGGGAGCGAGTACCACTCGCGCTTCTTCCACATCGGATAGACGATCAGGTAGCGCCGCTCGGAGCCCTCGCGCGGAGCGAGCGGCTGGGGCTCGTCGGAGTAGACGGACTCCTTCGTCATCGCTAGGTACGAGTGGCTCGTGTCCGCGTAGCGCATCAGGCCGCTCTGGTTGAGCAGCACGTGCAGGTCGTGGATCGCGTCGAGTCGTGGGGCCGCCATCCGCAGCATCAGGTCGGCGTCCCCGCGCGTTCCGACCAGCGAGTAGGCGCGCACGAAGTGGTCCTCGGCGAAGTCGTTCACGGCCGCCGCGAACTCGCGCTTGTGCCCCGCGCGCTCGTCGGCGTCCAGCCGGCGCCACGCGGGCTCCAGCTTGAGGAACGTGAACTTGACGAAATGGCGGCCCGACACCCTGCATAGAGTCTAGAAATGCGCCGCATCGCCGCCTTCGGTGCGCTCGTGGCCGCGCTGGCCGCCGTTCTGCTCGCGGCGCCGGCCGCCGGCGCCCGCCAGCGGGCGCTGATCGGGTTCGTCCCCACCTCGCCGGCTCCCAAGATGCCGCTGCTGTTCGACCTCGCCGAGCGCGACTTCTCGTACGGCGTCACGAGCCCGACGCTCGGCGCGTTCGCGAAGCGGCAGATGCTGCTCGACATGTCGCAGGGCTCGCGGATCGCCAACCACGCCTACCCGGACCCGCTCAAGCGGCTCGACCTGCGGCTCGGCGAGGGCGGCGACGGGCGGATCAAGGGGTTCCGGCTGGCGCGGCGGCGAGCGATCGACGCGCCGGGCGACGTGATCCCGGGGCTGTTCGGCTCGACGCTCCAGCGCGCCGGCCGGAAGATCGGCTACGTCGGCGTGGCGGGCTTCCAGCAGACCGAGGCGGTGGTGGCGGCCAACCGGCGCGGGCACGTGGAGCGCGTGTCGCTCGGGACGGTCGGCACGTTCGCCCAGCGCGCGCTTCGGATGTGGGACGCCACCGACGTGCTCGTGGCGCGCTTTCCGAGCGACGAGTCCGGTCTCGCCGCGCTCGACGGCGTGCTCGCCGGGCGGCGGCCGGGCGACCTGATCCTGATCGTGCGCGCGCCGCCGGCCGGAGTGCTGCGGCTGCTGCCGAGCGGGATGCTCGGGCCGGGCGCGACGGGCGACGTGATCTACTCGCCCACCACGCGCCGGCTCGGCCTCGTGGCGGCCACCGACTACGCGCCCACGGTCCTCGACTACCTCGGCATCGGGATCCCCAAGAAGATGCAGGGGCGGGTGATCGAGAGCCGCCCGGACGGCGACCCGGAGGAGGTCCGTGCCCGGATGGCGCGGCTCGACGTGATCCTCGGGCGGCGGCCGCTCGCCATCAATACGTGGTTCCTCTGCTTCTGCGGGATGACGCTGGCGCTGTGGCTCGCCCGCAGGCGCGAGGGCATCGACGCCGCGCTGCGGATCGGCTTCCTCGGCGTGCTGTGGATGCCGGGCGTGGCGCTGTTCACCGCGCAGATCCTTCCCACCCGGATGGCCGAGATCGCGATCCTCGCGCTCGGCTCGCTCGGGCTCGGGGCGCTCACCGACCGCTTCGTGCGCTGGCCGCTCGCGCCGGCCGTCCCGGCCGCGCTCGTGTTCGGCGCGCACGCGATCGATCTCGCGCGCGGGTCGCCCCTGATCGGAGCGTCGCTCGCCGGCCCCAACCCGAAGGGCGGAGCGCGGTTCTTCGGGATCGGCAACGAGCTGGAGATCCTGCTGTCGCTCGAGGTGCTGCTGGGGCTCGGCGCGTTCCTGTCGGTGGTGCCGCGCCGCTGGGTGCGCTGGGGCTTCGCGGCCGGGTGCCTGGTGGCGGCGGTAATCATCGGATCGGGACGCCTGGGGGCGGACGTCGGCGGGGTGATCACGCTTGGCGCGGGCGCAGCGGCCGCGTTCCTCGCGTCGCTCGGCCGGCCGCCCACCCGCCGCGGAATAGCGATCGCATTGCTCGTGCCGGTGCTGGCGGTGGTGGGGCTTGTGGCGCTCGACCTCGTCACGTCTGGCGGCGCGCACCTCACTCGCACCGTCGTGCACGGCAGTCCGGGGGACCTGCTCGACACGATCAGGCGGCGGCTGATCATCTCGGTCAGCGGGCTGAAGAGCGTGACCACCGCCATCACTGTCGGGGTCGGGATCGTCGCCTTCTACCTCGGCGTCAGGCGCCGGCGCGAGGTGTTCGCCGCCCTGGACGGCGAACCGGCGTTCATGGCCGGAATCTGGGGGGCGTTCGCGGCGACGGTCGTGGGCGCGCTCGCCAACGATTCGGGGCCGCTGATCTTCGAGGTGGGGCTGATCGTGCTGCTGCTGGCCACGGGATATGCCCGGGCGCGGCC
>JBJMLK010000146.1:0-4207 GCA_045805345.1 Thermoleophilaceae bacterium
CCTCGACCCCGGATGCCGAGCGCAGATGAGCTGAAGGACCGGATCGAGACCGCGCTGCCGGGCGCGACCGCCGACGTGGAGGACCTGACCGGCGGCGGCGACCACTTCCGCGCCGAGGTCGTGTCCGATCGATTCGCCGGATTGTCGCGGATCGAGCAGCACCGGCTCGTCTACGATGTCTTCGGAGCGGAGATCGGCGGTCCGATCCACGCGCTCTCACTCAAGACTTCGACACCACAGGGGCCCTCATGACCAACGACGAGATCCGCGACTTCCTGCAGAACGCGATCGCCGAGAACCGCGTGATGCTGTTCATGAAGGGGACCCCCGAGCAGCCCGCGTGCGGATTCTCGATGCGCACCTCCGCCGCGCTCAACGCGCTCGGCGTGCAGTACGCGGCGCTCGACATCCTGCCCGACCCGCGGATCCGCCAGGAGCTGTCGGCGCTCTCCGACTGGCCGACGATCCCGCAGCTGTTCGTGGATGGCGAGCTGGTCGGCGGCTGCGACATCGTCACCGAGATGTACGAGACGGGCGAGCTGGCGGAGCGGCTGGGAGTCGCGCAGCCGGAGGCCGAGCCCGTCGCCCCGTCGGTGCAGGCGCCGCAGACCGCGCCGCTCGGCATCGAGAACCGCCTGAACTAGTCCCGCCGCTCCGCGGCGTCGAGCGCCTCCTGCCAGCTGCCGTAGACGTCGAGGCGCGCGATCCGCCCCTCCCGGAGCGCCCAGAGGTGGCCGAGCGTCCCCTCGATCGACACGCCGCTCCCCCTGCCCCGGCCGTGGCCGCGCGCCCGGACCAGCACGCGGTCGCCGAGATCCCGGAGCTCCTCGATCGCGTACCCGACCTGCTCGAACGCGTCGAGCATCCGCGCGGCGTGGGCGCGCGCGGCCGCCGGGCCGCGTAGGCCGGCGAGCTCCTCCGGCAGGGTCCGATCCTCGGTCTCGAACTCCGGGGCCACGTGCTCGTCGACCCAGCGATGCCAGTCCTCACCTCCGTACTCGAGCGCGTAGGCCGCCCGCACCAGGTCCGCGTTCGCGCTTCCCATGGCCGGTCAGTATTCCGCGAGCTCGGCCAGCCGGCGCTCCAGCAGGCGCCGCTCGGTGTCGTCGTGCGCCAGCGCCAGCGCGCGCTCGAGCGCCGCGCGCGCCTCGTCCCCGCGACCCAGCCGCCGCAGCAGCTCGCCGCGTGTCGCGTGCAGGTAGCGGTAGCCCTCGAGGTCCGGCAGCGACTCGACGATCGCCAGCGCGGCCGCCGGCCCCTCCACCTCCGCGACCGCCACCGCGCGGTTCAGCTCGACCACAGGTGAGTCGGTGAGCCGGGCCAGCTCGCCGTAGAGCGCGGCGATCTCGGCCCAGTTGCGCGGCTCGTCGGCGTGGAGCGACGCGATCGCCGCCTGCAGGACGTACGGGCCGCGGCCGCGCAGCGCGAGCGCGCGGTCGAGCGCCTGGCGGCCGGCGGCGATCTTCGCGGCGTCGTAGCGCGCCGGGTCCTGGTCGGCGAGCAGCACCAGCTCGCCGTCCTCGAAGCGCGCCGCCGAGCGCGCATCCAGAAGCAGCATCAGCGCCACCAGACCGTGCGCCTCCGGCTCGTCCGGCATCAGGTCCGCCACCGCGCGGCCCAGCCGGATGGCCTCGTCGGCCAGCTCGCCGCGGCCACCGTAGCCCTCGTTGAAGATCAGGTAGACGACCGCCAGCACAGCGGCGAGCCGGTCCGGCAACAGGTGAGGTGGCGGTACGCGGAACGGGATCCCCGCCGCCTTGATCTTGCGCTTGGCGCGCACGAGCCGCTGCGCCATCGTCGCCTCGGGCACCAGGAACGCGCGTGCGATCTCGGGCGTCGTGAGGCCGCCGAGCGTCCGCAGCGTGAGCGCCACCTGGGCGTCGAGCGCGAGCGACGGGTGGCAGCAGGTGAACACCAGCTCGAGTCGCTCGTCGGGGAAAGTGGGCGGGTCCATCGGGTCGTCGTGCGTGGCCACGGGGGCGTCGAGCTGGCGCGTCTTGTCCGCCAGCGTGCGGTCGCGGCGGATGCGGTCGATGGCCCGGTTGCGCGCCGTGGCGATCAGCCAGCCGGCGGGGTTGTCGGGCGCCCCGTCGCGCGGCCAGCGCGCGGCGGCGATCGCGAACGCCTCCTGCGCGGCCTCCTCGGCGAGGTCGAAGTCGCCGAGGAGGCCGACGAGCGAGGCCAGGACGCGACCCCACTGCTCGCGGAAGGCCTGCTCGAGGATTACCGCTCCACCACGGGGCGGACCTCGACCGCACCGCCCAGCCGCGCGGCCGGGACCTTGGCGGCGAGCTCGATCGCGGAGTCGAGATCGTCGGCGTCGAGGAACATGAAGCCCCCGATCGCCTCCTTGATCTCCACGAACGGGCCGTCGGTGGTCAGCGTGCGACCGTCCTCGACGCGCACCGTGGTGGCCGTGCCGGGCTCGGCCAGCTCGACCCCCGGGGTCACGCCCGGCGTCTGGTTGATCGCGCCGTAGTCGGCGTAGACGGCCTGTTGCTCCTCCTCCGACAGGCGCGCCCATGCCTCGGGGTCGCGCGGCGTCGGAGCCGAGCCCTGGTGGATGAGCAGCATGTACTTCATGGCTTCCTCCTCGGTTGCGGATGGTCGCCTATGAGACGAACGGGGCGCGGCTGAATCGACAGCCCGGCGAAGAACTTCTAGCGACCGCGGCGAACGCGCTCGCTGGCCTGCTTCGCCGCCTGCCGGATGCGCTCCTTGTGGCGCTCCTTCTCGTGCGGCGGCAGGCGGTCCCAGCGGCGGTACGCCTCCATCACGAGGGGGGTCACTCGCTTCACGCCGCGCACCGCCAGCGAGATCCGGCCCGCCATCAGCGCGTCACCTCGGCCGCGGGCTCGCGCCCGCGCTGCTCGTCGAGCCAGTCGAGGTACTCGACGATGCGCCGCGAGTCGTGGATGACGTGGTCCTCATGCACGAGGACAGGTACCCATCGCTGGCCGGTCAAATCGGCCACCTCGTCGCGGTCGCGCCGCCTGATCGGCACTCGCAGCTGCTCGAAGTCGATCCCGGCGCGCCGGAGCCGGCGGGCGACCTTGCCGCACCCGCACAGCCGGTCGGTCGGCGTCTGGCAGCGGTAGAGGATGGCCATGGACCCAGGTTAGGCCGCCAGCGGCCAGAGCCTGCCGGCCGTGTCCAGCATGCCCTCGGCGGCCCGCAGCGCCGCGGCGGCGGCCTTCCACTGCACGGGCTGCGAGCGGCGCGCCCGGGCCAGGCGGTCGCCCTCGTGGTCGAGGTACCAGCCGACCGTCGCCTCGATCGTGTCCTCGTGCGGGCCGGTGCTCCAGCCCAGCTCGCGCTTGGCCTTCGCGTTGCGGTACGTCCACCATTCGCTCGCCAGCCGCACCTCCTGCACGCTGATCGGCGGCCGGCCCGGTGCGGCCTCGAGCGCCTGCGCAACGCGCAGCGCCACCGCGGGCGCCAGCCGCAGCGCCGGAGCCTCGACCCCCGACAGCCGCGCCAGGTCGGCGAACAGGCGGTCGAGCGTGTAGTTGCGATTGCCGAGGATGTAGCGCTCGCCGGGCTTGCCGACCGCGTCGGCCCGCAGATGGCCGCGCGCGACGTCCTCGACGTCCACCACATTGAGCGCGCCCGGCACGTAGGCGGGGATGCGGCCGAGCAGGAAGCGGCGCACCAGCGCCGTCGCGCGGCCGTACACGTCGCCCGCCCCGAACACGTAGGCGGGATTGACCACCACGACCGGCAGGCCCTGCGCGGCCAGGCGCAGCGCCTCGATCTCGGCCTCGTGCTTGGAGTTCACGTACGCGATCCCGAGCCTGCCCGCGGTGAAGAGCTGGCGCTCGTCCGCCGTCTGCCCGCGCTCGGCGGGGCCGATCGCCGCGACGCTCGAGGTGTAGACGACCCGCTCGACCCCGGCACGCAGCGCCTCCTCGAGCACGATGCGCGTGCCGCCCACGTTGACATCGAACAGGCGATCCTCGTCGCCCTGGCGCATCGAGACGAGCCCGGCGAGGTGAAAGACCCTGTCGACCCCCTTCATCGCCCGCCGCACGGCGCGGCGGTCGAGCACGTCGCACTCGACCGACTGGTAGTCGACGCCGGCGATCCCGTCGAGACGCGAGCGGCGCCGCAGCGTCAGCCGCAGCTCGTCGCCGCGCGCGGCGAGCTGCCGCACCACCGCCGACCCGACGAACCCGTTGCCGCCGGTGACGAGGGTCTTGCCCACGTC
>JBJMLK010000147.1:0-9229 GCA_045805345.1 Thermoleophilaceae bacterium
CACGGTCCGGAGCGGCCGGCGTATGTCGACCGCCGGTGCGACCTCGGCACCGCGCTGTCGCCACAGCGATCCGAGGTTCGCCACGGCCGACGATGCGAGGGCGATCAGGACTCCTCCCTGCCAACCCATTGCGTCCGCGTACCCGGGCGGTACACCCGGAAACCGAAAGCTCGCTAGAAGCGAACCTTTCCGTTCGAGCGGGCCGCCTCCTGGGCCTCCTCGGCCTTTTCGAGCCGGGCCAGGGCCAGGCCGAACAGCTCTCCCACGACCCGCAGGCGCGCCCCCTCGGAGCGCTCCTCGAGCAGCGCCTGCTTCGGCTCGGGTGACAGCTCGATCGTCGCCGCCATGCCGTATGCGGACAGCTCGGCGAGCTGGTCGTCGTCGGGCCGCTCGTCGGTCACGTGCTCGACCAGCGCCGCGTAGCTCGCCCGGGTCTCGGCGGCCAGCTCCTCGTCCGCGTCGTCCGCGTCGTCGTCGAGCAGCTCGACGTCGCCGGCCGGGTACGGCAGGTCCTCGATCCGCCGCAGCAGCCGGAAGGGACGGCCCCCGCGGACCAGGATGTTCATCCGGCCGTCGTCCATCGTCTCGAGCAGCTGTTCGACGCTCGCGGTGCAGCCCACCTCGCGCAGCCCGTCGTCGGCCAGCCAGACGATGCCGAACTCGGTCTCGGCCTCGAGGCACTCGCCGATCATCAGCTTGTAGCGCTCCTCGAAGATGTGGAGCGGCACGAGCTCCGTGGGGAGCATCACCAGGCCGAGCGGGAACAGCGGAAAGCGCTCTTCGAAGTCGCTCACGGGTTGAGCCTAACCGCGGGCGGCCCCGTAGCCGAGCTGTGACGGCAATCGTCTGGTTCCGCCGCGACCTGCGCGTCCGCGACCACCCCGCGCTGCGCCGGGCGCTGTCCGCGCACGACGCGGTGCTGCCCGTGTTCTGCCTCGACGACCGCCTGCTGCGCGGCCGCCACGCCTCGGGGCCGCGGGCACGCTTCATGGCCGAGGCGCTCGGGGACCTCGACCGCTCGCTGCGCGAGCGCGGCTCGCGGCTGATCGTCCGCCGTGAGGCGCCCGAGACGGCGCTTCCGGCGCTTGCACGCGAGGTTGGCGCGACCGCGGTGTACGCCGGCGAGGACGTCGGTCCGTTCGCCCGTGCGCGCGACCGGCGGGTGGCCGAGGCGCTCGAGCTCGTGCTGTGCCCCGGGCTTGCGGCGGTCGACGACCTCGGGGCGATCAGGACGGGCAGCGGCGGCCCGTACACCGTCTTCACCCCGTTCCACAAGAGCTGGGAGCGGGTCGCGCGGCGCGCGGTGCTCGCCGCGCCGCGGGCGATCGAGTCGCCGCGCGTGGACGAGCCCGGGGTGGTGCCGGCGCCGGCGGATCTGGGCGGCGGCGTGCCGGAGCCGCTCCCCGGGGGCGAGACCGAGGGGCGCCAGCGGCTGCGCAACTTCCTCCGCGGCCCGATCGAGCGCTACCGCGACGACCACGACGTGCTCGGCGACGACGCCAGCTCGCGGCTGTCGCCGTACCTGCACTTCGGGTGCGTGTCGGCGCGCGAGGTGGAGGAGCGGCTGCCCGCAGGCCGCGGCGCGGAGGCGTTCCGGCGCCAGCTGGCCTGGCGCGACTTCCACCACCACGTGCTGCTGGGGTTCCCGCGCAACGCCGTCGAGGAGATGCAGGAGCGCTACCGCCACCGGCTCGACTGGAGCGACGACGAGGGTTGCTTCGACGCCTGGTGCGAGGGGCGGACCGGCTACCCGCTCGTCGACGCGGGCATGCGCCAGCTGCTGCGCGAGGGCTGGATGCACAACCGCGCGCGGTTGGTGGTGGCGTCGTTCTTGACGAAGGACCTGGGGATCGACTGGCGCCTCGGGGAGCGCTGGTTCATGCGGATGCTGCTCGACGGCGACGAGGCCAACAACAACGGCAACTGGCAGTGGATCGCCTCGGTGGGCGCCGACCCGGCGCCGCACTACAGGCGGCTCTACAACCCCACGCGCCAGATGGAGACGCTCGACCCGCGCGGTGCGTACGTCCGGCGCTACGTGCCCGAGCTCCGGGGCGTGCCGGACGAGTACCTGCGCGAGCCGTGGACCATGCCGGCCGAGCTGCAGCGCGAGTGCGGCTGCGCGATCGGGACCGACTACCCGGCGCCGATCGTCGACCACCGCGAGGCGCGCGAGGAGGCGCTCGCGCGGTACCGGGCGGCGGCCGGCGCCCGGGCGGACACCAGCAGGTTGTAGAAGATCGCCGGCGGCAGCCGGCCCTCCAGCACGCGGCTGTCGAGCGTCTTCAGCGCGAGGTAGCCGTGGTAGGCCCAGCTGAACCAGAGCGACGGGATCTGCGCGTGGTGGGCGGTCGACTCGAGCGTCCGGTTCATCCAGCCGAACCAGCCGGCCACGAGCTCCTCGCCGCTCACCTGGACGTCCTCGAAGCCCGCGGCGCGAGCGGGCGACACGAGCTGCGCCGGCGTGAACGCGTGCACGTCCACGAAGTGCTCGAGCCCGTGCTCGCGCGCCTCGTGCTCGTCGACCGGGTCGATTCGCGGGCCGGCGCCAACCACGCGCCGCCACGCGGGCGCGACCACCATCGCCGCCCGCTTGGGAACGCCCGCCAGCCGGTCGCCGTGGCGCGAGGGCTCGCCGCAGAACGCGATCCGCCCGCCGGGCCGCAGCACGCGCCGGAACTCGCTGAACGCGGCGCCCAGGTCGGGCAGGTGGTGCAGCACCGCGTGCCCGAACACCAGGTCGAACGAGTCGTCGTCGAACGGCAGCCGCTCGGCGTCGCAGCACGCGGTCTCGACGGCCACGCCGAGCTCCTCCGCCGACTCGGACAGCTCGTCGAGCATGCCCTGCGAGATGTCGGTCGCCACGGCGGACTCGACGACGCCCGCGCGCAGCAGGTTCAGCGTGAAGTAGCCGGTGCCGGCGCCGATCTCGAGCGCGCGCTCGAAATGCATGCCGCCGCCGCCGAGCGCTCGCTCGAGCTTGCGGATGACCTGGGCACGTCCCTGCGCGCCGTACGAAATCCCCCACTTGCGGTCGTAGTCCGCGGCGGCGACGTCGTGGTAGCGGGCGTTGACGTCCTTTATCTCCTCGGCGGACGGGGCCGGCATGGCGGGCGAGTGTATCCTCGCCCGCCGTTTGAGCACCTACGTGCAGCAGGATCAGCCCGCGGGCGTCCCGCCGCTGGAGCTGACCGGCGAGCGGACGCTTCCCGACGTCCCCGAGGAGAACTACTGGTATCGCCGCCATGTGGCGGTGTACCGGTTCGTGGCCGATCGCTGCCAGGGGCTCGACGTTGTCGACATGGCGTGCGGCGAGGGCTACGGCGCCTCGATCCTCGCCGAGAGGGCCGCCCGCGTGACCGGCGTGGACGCCAACCCGGAGGCCCACGAGCACGCGCGGCTCAAGTACAGCCGCCCCGGCGTGCGCTTCGAGCGCGCCCTCGTGGAGTCCTACGACGAGTCGTGCGAAGCGGTCGTCTTCCTCCAGACGATCGAGCACCTCCAGGACCCCGGCGCGGTGCTCGACCACTTCCGCTCGATGCTCCGGCCCGGCGGGACGGCCTACGTGTCGACCCCGAACGTGCTGACACTCGCGCCCGAGGGCGCGGAGAAGTCGGGCAACCCCTGGCACGTGCGCGAGTACCGGGCCGAGGAGTTCCGCGCGCTCTGCCGGGCGAGCTTCGACTCCGTGGAGATCCTCGGGCTCTTCCACGCGCGCAAGCTGCGGCTGCACGAGCTGGCGATCCGCGCGGGCTGGGACTCGCTCCACCCGCGGCTCGGCATCACGCGTCCGTTCTACGACTGGTTCACGCCGGCGATCTCGGAGCGCGACTTCGTGCTGCGCGCCGGCGAGGATGCCGCGCTCGACCGCGCGCTCGACTTCGTGGCGGTGCTCAGGTGAGCGGTCCTGCCCAGGCGGGCGACCGCTCGCGCGGGGAGCTGGCGATCGTCCTGCACTCGCACATGCCGTACGTCGAGGGCTTCGACACCTGGCCGTTCGGCGAGGAATGGCTGTGGGAGGCGGTCGCGTGCGTGTACCTGCCGCTCCTGCGGGTGCTCGAGGGCGCGCCCGTGACGGTGGGGCTCACGCCGGTCCTCTGCGACCAGCTCGAGACCCTCGACGGCGAGGCCGGCGACCGCTACCTCGAGTTCCTGCGCGAGACCCGGCGCGAGGTGCACGAGGAGGACGCCGCCGGGCTCGACCGCGGCGACGAGCCCGAGCTGGCGGCGGAGGTGCGGCGCGCCGCGGCCGACTACCGCGAGGCCGACCGGCTGTTCCGCGAGCCGCGGCGCGGCGGGCTCGTCGGGCGGTTCGCGGACCTGGCCGCGCGCGGGCCGCTCGAGCTGTGGACGAGCGCCGCCACCCACTCGGTGCTGCCGCTGCTGGCCACCGACGCCGGGCTGCGGATCCAGGTGGGCACGGGGGTCCGCTCGCACGAGCGCCGGTTCGGCTCCTTCGGGGGCGGCTTCTGGCTGCCCGAGTGCGCCTACTCGGAGGGGCTCGAGCGCGAGCTGGCCGGGTTCGGCGTCGGGGCGTTCTGCGTCGACCAGACCGAGGCCCTCGGCCTCGGGTCCCTCGACCAGCTCGAGCCGATCGCGACGGAGGCCGGGCCGGTCGCCGTGCCGATCGACTGGGAGCTGATCTCGCTCGTGTGGGACGGCCAGGGCTTTCCCTCGCACCCCGACTACCGCAACTACTGGGGGCGGACCACGCACGACCTGCGCCCGTGGAGCAACGGCGGCGTGCCGTACCGCCACTGGCATGCGCTGGCCGTGGCGCGGGGCCACGCCCGCGAGTTCGTGCGGCGCGCCGGCGAGCGGCTCGACGCCTACCGCGCCGAGCGCGGGCGGCCGGGGCTCGCCTGCTGCGCGCTCGACACCGAGCTGCTCGGGCACTGGTGGTACGAGGGGCTGCCGTGGCTCTCGTTCGTGATCGACGAGGCGCGGTTGCAGGGCGTGCCGCTCGCGACCCTGCCCGAGGCGCTGGCGCGTCACGAGCCCGTCGACCGCCCGCTGGCGGCGTCCTCGTGGGGTCGGCCGAAGGACCTCACCACCTGGGACTCCCCACGGGTGGCGGACATCGCGTTCGCGGCCCGTGCGGCCGAGCTCCGCACGGTGGCGTGCGCATCCGCCACCCGGCGGCGCGGACCGGCGCTCGAGCGCGCGGTGCGCGAGCTGCTGGCGATCCAGGCGAGCGACTGGGCGTTCCAGGTCACGCACGACCTGGCCGGCGACTACCCGCAGCGGCGCATCGACGGCCACGCCCGCGCGCTGGACGCCGCGCTCGAGGCTTTGACAGACTCCGGAGCGGGCGTAGAGGCGGCGGTTCGTAACCTGGCGCCGGGCGTCGAGCTCGCGGCGCTGTTCGCCACGTAGGTCGTCCAGGCACCCACCAACGATGCGCGTCCTGATCCTCTCCTGGGAGTACCCCCCGCTGATCGAGGGCGGCCTGGCACGCCACGTGCGCAAGCTGTCGGAGAACCTGGTGACGCAGGGCGTGGACGTGCACGTGCTGACGCGCGGAATGGAGGAGTCGCCGGCCGAGGAGGACATGCGCGGCGTGACGGTCCACCGCGTACGCGAGCCCAAGCGCCCCCGTGAGCTGGCCGAGTTCGTGGCCTGGGTCGAGCACATGAACGCCGACATGCTCGCCGCCGGCGTGGAGCTGGGCGACCGCTACGAGTTCGACGTCGTGCACGGTCACGACTGGCTCGTGGCCGTGGCCGGCGACCACCTGGCCAAGCGCTTCCGCTGCCCGCTGGCGGTCACGATCCACGCGACCGAGTACGGACGGCACCAGGGCTGGGTCGACAAGCATCCGCAGTCGCACATCCACGGCGTGGAGCACTGGATGGCCAACCGCGCCGACCAGGTGATCACGTGCTCGGCGTACATGCGCGGGCACGTGGCCGACGTGTACGGCCTCGACGAGGAGCGGGTGGCGGTGATCCCGAACGGCATCGACCCGACCGACCTCGTGCCGGTGGCCGACCTGGACACCCTGCGGCTCGAGTTCGCCCAGCCCGACGAGCGGCTCGTGGTGCTGGCGGGGCGGCTCGTTTACGAGAAGGGGTTCCAGCTGGCGCTGGAGGCGCTGCCGGGGCTGATCGAGCGCGTCGGCAACGTGCGCTTCATCGTCGCGGGGTCGGGCACCCACGAGCAGGAGCTCCGCTCGCAGGCGGCCGAGCTGGGGCTCGACGAGCACGGCGTCTTCCTCGGCTGGATCGGCGACGACGTGCTCCACTCGCTCTACCGGATCGCGGACCTGTGCGTGGTCCCGTCGATCTACGAGCCGTTCGGGCTGGTGGCGCTCGAGGCGATGGCGTCGGGCTGCCCGTGCCTGGTGGCCGACACCGGCGGCCTGCGCGAGGTGGTGCCGAACGAGGACGTGGGCCTGCGCTTCCACTCCCGCGACGCCCAGTCGCTGGCCGCGCTGGCCGAGCGGCTGCTGACCGACGAGGCGCTGCGCGAGCGGCTGGTGGCGGAGGCCAGCGAGCACGTGCTGACGTTCGACTGGGCGGACGTGGCCGAGCAGGTGGCGGCGGTCTACGTCGAGCTGGCGGGCACGCGCATCACTCCCAGCGCATAGAGCGCGGCTCGTCGCGCATGCGGATCACGCGCGCCGGGATGCCGGCGACCACGGCGTTGGCCGGCACGTCCTTCGTCACGACGGCGCTGGTGCCGATCACCGCGTTGTCGCCGATCGTCACGCCCCGCAGGATGCACGCGCCGTAGCCGATCCAGACGTTGTTGCCGACGCGCACGTCGCGCTTGTAGATGCCCTGCAGGCGGATCGGCCGCTCGACCTCGACCATCCCGTGGTCGAAGTCGATCATCATCACCCGGTCGGCGATCACGCACTCGCGCCCGATCGACACGTGCTGGTAGGCCGAGATCGTGCACTCCTGGCCGAGCACGGTCTTCGCTCCGATCGAGACGATCCCCTCGTGGCAGCGGATCTTGGTGCCGTGCCCGAGCCACGACCAGCGGCCGAGCTCGATCCGGCCCTTCCTGCCGATCTGGATGGTCACCCGCGGGCCGATGAACGCGATGCCGTCGCTGTGCAGGCGCCGGTTCGCGATGCGGCGGCGCGCGAGCCGCACGAGGAGCCGCATGTACTTCGGCGTGACCATGCGGTGGCGCCGCATGAACCTGAGCAGGGTCAGCGGGCCGCCGTGCAGGGGGGCGGGGGAGGAGCGCACGTCGAGCTCCCGGGTCTCCGGTGCCTCGATCGTCACGATCGCGATCTTAAGCCGCCCCTCCGTACCATTGCCGCCCGTGGCGCCGCTCGGAAGCACAGCCGCCGAACTCGCCGAGCGGCTGCTCGCCGGCGACAAGCGCGCGCTCGCGCGGGCGATCTCGCTGGTCGAGAACGACGACCCCGAGGGCTGGGCGCTCGTGCGCGAGGTCTATCCGAGCACGGGGCGGGCGGCGATGGTCGGCTTCACCGGCCCGCCCGGAGTGGGCAAGTCCACGCTGATCGGCGCGATAGTCCGCAACGCCCGCGAGCGCGAGCGCGACGTGGCCGTGCTGTCGATCGATCCCTCGTCGCCGTTCACGCATGGTGCGCTGCTGGGCGACCGGATCCGGCTGGCCGACCACTTCCTCGACCCGGGCGTGTTCATCCGCTCGATGGCGTCGCGCGGCTCGCTGGGCGGCCTGTCGGAGGCCACGCTGCAGGCGGCGCTCTTGATGGACGCCTCGGGCAAGGACGACGTGCTCCTCGAGACCGTCGGCGTCGGTCAGGCCGAGGTCGACATCATCGACCACGCTGACACCGTGGTCCTGGTGCTGATGCCCGGGTCCGGCGACTCGATCCAGGCGCTGAAGGCCGGCGTGATGGAGATCCCGGACGTGATCGTGGTGAACAAGGCCGACCACCCGCTGACCGACACGATGGTGCGCGAGATCCGCGGCGTCCTCTCGCTGGGCCCCCGGACCGGCTGGCAGGTGCCGATCCTGCGCACCGAGGCGGCCAAGGGCGAGGGCGTGGACGAGGTGGTGGCGAAGATCGCCGAGCACCGGGAGTACATCGCCGCCGAGGGCACGCTCGACGAGCGCCGCAGCCGCAACCTGATGAACGAGGTGATGGAGCTGGCCACGGTGCGCATGCGCCGCCGCCTGGACGAGGCGGTGAAGGACGACGCCGAGGTGCAGTCGCTGCTGGACGACGTCGTGGCCCGCCGCCTCGACCCCGCGAGCGCCGCCGCGAAGCTGCTGGAGCGCGAGACGTCGTAAGAGTGGCAACTAGAGGTCGGTATGCGACCTCTAACGACCACACTTGGCTCAGAACGGCGGGCGATTGCCGATCAGGCTGAAGTCGCCAACACGGATCGCGAGCCACAGCCACAGTGACCCGGCCGCCGTAACCAGCCCCAGGGCGAGGCCGACCCGGGGGAGCCGCCTGAGCCCGACCGCAACCAGCGGCGCGGCGAGCGGCATGACGGAGACCAGATGCCGCCCCGGGAACCAGTTGCCCGACGTTCGCGGCGCGAGGAACACGGCGACGAGGAACTGAACGAGGCAGGCGGCTCCGCACAGGAGCGCCGCCGACTCCTGCGCGGCCAGCGTGGGGATCGCCCGCCGCAGCCCGCCGCGGCGCTCGCGCACCACGAGCCACGCGCCGACCAGCACGAGCACGGTGACCGGCGCCCAGCGGACGAGCCCGAAGTGCGGGTCGGCCCACAGGGTCACGAGCCGCACGGCGCGGGCGGGGTAGTCGAGCAGGTGGTGCGCGCCGGACGCCGCTCCGCCCGCCGAGTCGGGCGACGGCCCGCCGTAGAGGCGCCCGTTCACGCCCACGAAGACCGCCGTCGCGAACGCCACGATCTCGATGCCCGCGAGCGCGAGAACGCCGCGGCGGGCGCGGCGCAGCGAGAGGTAGGCGTAGCCGCCGATCAGGAGGGCCGCCGGCGCGAAGCGGATCCCGAGCCACGGCGCGAGCGCCACGAGCGCGAAGCAGGCGACGGCGCGCGGCCGCGACGGGCGCTCGGCGAGCCCGAGCGCCAGCAGCGCCGCACCCGCCAGCGCGGCGGCGGCGCAGGTCTCGGGGTACACCGCGGTCGAAAGGGCGAGGAGCGGCGGCGCGACGCCGACGGCCGCCGCGGCGCCCAGCGCCCACGGATCGGGCACCACTCGCAGCGCGAGCCGGTAGGCCAGCAGCACGCCGAGCGCGGTGATCGCCGCGAGCATCGCCTCCACGGCGTGCGCGCCGCCCACGGCGTACGCC
>JBJMLK010000148.1:0-4485 GCA_045805345.1 Thermoleophilaceae bacterium
GAAGCGGATCTCCAGCGACTCGCCGCAGCCGAGCTCGCCCACGGGCCGCCCGTCCGTGGTCACGTCGACCTGCTCCTGCTCGGACGCGTTGCCGACGATCAGCGTGTCGTTCGGCGCCACCACGAGCGCCCGGGCGGTGAGCGTGTGCGGGGCGATGAAGGAGACCACGAAGCCCTCCACTCCCCAGGCCAGCACCGGCCCGCCGTTCGCGAGGTTGTAGCCGGTCGAGCCCACGGGCGTCGCGGCCACCAGGCCGTCGCAGCGCACCATGCCGAGCTGGTCCGGCCCGATCGAGTACTCGAGCCGCGCGACCCGGTTGCTCGCCCGCCGCTGGAACGAGATGTCGTTCACCCCGATCAGCCGCTCGCCGCCTATCTCGACCTCGAGCGCCGGCATCGGCAGCACGTCGTACTCGCCCGCGAGCACGCGCTCGATCCCGGCGTCGAGCTGGTCGCGCTCGACGGTCGAGAGGAAGCCGATCGCCCCGTAGTTGAAGGCGAAGACGGGGGCGCGGCTGGCCGCGGTCGCCCTCAGCGCGGTCAGGATCGTGCCGTCCCCTCCGAACACCACCGCCAGGTCCGTGGGCTCGGTGGGCTCGGCCAGCACGCACTGCTCGCGCCGCTCGAGCGCGAGCTTCTCTGCCTCCCGCGGCGACATGCAGACCTGGATCTGGCGCTCGACGGCGGCGTCGACCAGCTTGGCGACGGCGTCGCGCGTGTCATGGGGAAATCCGTGCGTGAAGACCGCGATCGAGCGCGGCGGACTCACGGCTCGACCTCGGTGGCCGCCGCCTCGAGGTCGCTGCGCGCGCCGCCGCGGCCTGGCTCGGCGATCCAGACGAACGACTCGCGGTTGCCGGCCGGGCCGGGCAGCTCCGACGACGCGAACCCCAGCACCGACCAGCCGTCGTCCGCGATCCCGGTGGCGACCGTGGTGAGCGCCTCGCGGCGCAGCTCCGGCGCGCGCACGACGCCGCCCTTGCCCACGCGGTCGCGACCGACCTCGAACTGCGGCTTGACCAGCGCCAGGCAGTCGAACTCAGGCGCCGACGCCCGCAGCGCGGCCGGCAGGACCTTGAGCAGGGAGATGAACGACACGTCCACGACCACGAAGTCGGGCGCGTACGGGAGGATCTTCGGCTCGATCCCGCGCGCGTTCGCGCGTTCTACGACGGTGACCCGCGGGTCGTTGCGCAGCCCCCAGTCGAGCTCGCCGTAGGCCACGTCGAGCGCGACCACGTGCGCGGCGCCGCGCTTGAGCAGGCAGTCGGTGAACCCGCCGGTGGAGGCGCCGACGTCGAGGCAGCGCCGTCCGGCCGGGTCGACCCCGAGGCGGTCGAGGGCGTTCGCGAGCTTGGTCCCCCCGCGCGAGACGAACGGCGGCGGCGCGTCGACCGCCACCTCGAGGTCGTCGCGCACCATCTGGCCGGGCTTCTCGGCCGGCCGGCCGTCGGATCCCACCCTCACGGACCCGGCGAGCACTGCGGCGGCCGCGCGCGAGCGGGTCTCGAAGAGACCGCGCTCCACGAGCAGGGCGTCGAGTCGGGACTTGGCCACGGCGGGAGCGTATCCGCGCTCAGCCTCTGTGCCGCGCCGCACACAAGTTGACGGCGGTTACAGGTAGCTTGGCCTCACAAGCTTCTCCCCCAGCGATCACACATACGCATCACTCCTCCCCGAAACGGTCCGCCTGCTGGCGGGCCGTTTCGATTTGGGGTGCGATGGCGGTCCGATCCGGCTGGGCAAGGGTCGAAGTTGGCTTCCGTCCTGTCCTGATCCCGCATACCGGGACTAAGTCAGGACGAAGGCCGCCGCTCCTTCGGGCTCCTGGCTGGGCTGAGGGCCTCCACCTGCAGCAGCTTCTCCCCCTCGTGCTCCACCTGCAGCGTCGTGTGCTCGATCTCGAAGTCGGTGTGGAGCAGGCGCTGGAGCGATTCGCGGGTGGCGTGGCAGTCGGTCTCGCGCCCGACCAGCACGTGGGCCGACAGCGCGGGGAAGCCCGAGGTGACCTCCCAGACGTGGAGGTCGTGCACCTCCACGACGCCCGGCTGACGGGCCAGCGCGTTGCCGATCGCGTCGGGGTCGACGCCCTCCGGCGCGGCCTCCAGGAACACGCGACCCGAGGCGCGCACCAGGCCGTAGCCCGAGCGCACCATCAGCGCGGCTATCAGGAGCGAGACGATCGGGTCGGCGCGGTTGAACCCGGTCACCAGGATCACGACGGCGGCGACCGCCGTCCCCACGAACGCGTACAGGTCCGTCACCACGTGCTGGAACGACCCTTCGACGTTCAGGCTGCGCCGCTCGGCACGCGCGAGCACCCACGCCGCGCTCAGGTTCACGACGATGCCGGCGAGCGCGACCGCCAGCACCAGCCAGCCGTCCACGTCGGGCGACGACACGAGCCGCCGCACTGCCTCGTAGGCCACGAACGCGGCCAGCACGAGCAGCGTGACGCCGTTCGCCTGGGCCGACAGGATCTCGGCCCGCCCGAGCCCGTAGGTCATCGCGCCCCTCGCGGGACGCGCCGCGAGCCTGGCGGCCACGAGCGACATGCCGATCGCGGCGGCGTCGGTGAGCATGTGCGCGGCGTCGGAGAGCAGCGCCAGCGACCCCGCCACGACGCCGGCCGCGACCTCGACGGCCATGAACCCGAGGATCAGCGCGAGCGCGACCGCGAGCTTCCGCGCATCGGCAGACGCCGAGGCCGAGTGCGAGTGCCCGTGGTGGTGCACTGGTCGAGCCTAAGCCCTACGACAGAAGCATTCGCGCGTCGACGGCCTCGAGCACGCGCTCGACGACCGCCTCGGGCGTGAGCCCCACCTCGGCGTGCAGCAACGCCGGCTTGCCGTGCGTCACGTAGCGATCCGGCAGCCCCACTCGCAGGAGCCGCGTATCGCCGCCCAGGTCCCTGTCCATCATGTGCTCGGCCACCGCCGAGCCGAAGCCGCCCATCGCCACGCCGTCCTCGATCGTCACGATCAGCTCGTGCTCGGCGGCGAGCGTGCCGATCAGCTCGGCGTCGAGCGGCTTCGCGAAGCGCGCGTCGGCCACCGTCACCGACAGGTCGTGCTGCTCGAGCAGCTCCGCCGCGCGGCGCGCGACCGACACGCCGAACCCGTAGCCGAGGAGCGCCACGCGCTCGCCCTCCTGGAGCACCTCGCCCCGGCCGATCTCCACGGCGCGCGGCTCCGTCGGGATCGGCACGCCCTCGCCCGCTCCGCGCGGATAGCGCAGCGCGATCGCGCCGTCGTCGAAGAGCACGGCGGTGTGCAGCATGTCCACGAGCATCGCCTCGTCGCGCGGCGCCATCAAGGTGATGTTGGGCAGGCAGCGCATGTAGGCGATGTCGAAGGCGCCGTGGTGCGTCGGGCCGTCGTCGCCGACCAGGCCCGCGCGGTCCATCGCGAACACCACGCCCAGCCGCTGGAGGCAGACGTCGTGGACGATCTGGTCGTACGCGCGCTGGAGGAAGGTCGAGTAGATCGCGGCGACCGGCTTGGCCCCGCCGAGCGCCAGCCCGGCGGCGAACAGCACGGCGTGCTGCTCGGCGATGCCGACGTCGTAGTAGCGCTCCGGAAGCTCGCGCTGCAGGATGTTGAGCCCGGTGCCGGAGTTCATCGCCGCGGTGATGCCGACCACGCGCTCGTCGCGCTCGCACTCGCGCACGAGCGCCTCGCCGAAGACCGTCGTGTACTGCGGCGGCGCCGGCGGATCGGCGGCGGCGGAGGACGACTTCTTCTTCGGCGCGGCCTTGCGGTCGACGATCGACGCCGGCTTCGCCGCGTGCCACTTCTCCATGCCCTCGAGCCCGCCGTCCTCGGCGGGCGCGAAGCCCTTGCCCTTCACGGTCTTGATGTGGACGACCACCGGCCGGTCGGCGCCCAGGGCCTCGCCGATCGCCTCACGCAGCGCGCCGACGTCGTGCCCGTCGATCACGCCCACGTACGCCAGGTCGAGCTCCTCGAACAACAGGCCGGGCGCCCAGAAGGCCTTGATCGACTCCTTCAGCTGCGGGCCGAGGCGCTCGAACCGCTCGCCGATGCCGGCCGGGATCTTCGTCAGGCCCGTCTCCACCGCCTCGCGGGCGCGGTGCATCTGCGGATTGAGCCGGACCCGGTTGAAGTAGCGCGACAGGGAGCCCACGTTCGGCGCGATCGACATGCCGTTGTCGTTCAGCACGATCACGATCGGCAGGTCCAGGCCGCCCGCGTTGTGCAGCGCCTCGAAGGCCACGCCGCCGGTCAGCGCGCCGTCGCCGATGACCGCGACGACCTTTCCGTCGCGCTCGTAGCCCTGGCGCATCGCCTCCTTCAGTCCCACCGCATACGACACCGACGTGGACGCGTGGCCCGCGCCCATGATGTCGTGCTCGGACTCGGGGATCGAGCAGAACGGCGCGAGGCCGCCGTACTTCCTGATCGTGGACAGCTTGTCGCGGCGGCCGGTGAGGATCTTGTGCGGGTACGCCTGGTGGCCGACGTCC
>JBJMLK010000149.1:0-6231 GCA_045805345.1 Thermoleophilaceae bacterium
CACCTCGAGTCGGTCTACCTCGGCTGCCTCGCGTGGCGCACGCTCGTGATGAGCAACGTGCGCGAGGTGAAGGAGGCGGCCGGCGAGAAGCAGATCCTGTTCTTCCCCGCCCGCCACGACCACTGGCTCGTGCAGACCGGCGACGGCTGGGCGGCGCACGTGGCCGGCGCGATCGGGGTATCCACCGACGCCCAGGCGTCGTGGTGGGGCGGCCGCGGCGTCGGCACCGTGCCGCACGCGCTGATCGCGGCCTACGAGGGCGACACCGTCGCCGCGGCACGCGACTTCGCCGAGCGCTTCGGCGGCGAGATGAACGTGACGGTGCTCGTGGACTTCGAGAACGACTCCGTGCGGACAGCGCTCGCGGTGGCCGACGCGCTCGGCGAGCGCCTGTGGGGCGTGCGGCTCGACACCTCGGAGAACCTCGTCGACCGCGCGCTGCTCGGCGAGATGGGCACCTTCCGCCCGACCGGAGTCAACCCCGTCCTGGTCGAGCGCGTACGCGAGGCGCTCGACGACGCCGGCCACGGCCACGTGCGGATCGTCGTCTCCGGCGGCTTCGACGCCGAGAAGATCCGCAGCTTCGAGGAGCTCGGCGCGCCGGTGGATGCCTACGGCGTCGGCTCGTCGCTGCTGCGCGGATCGAACGACTACACGGCGGACGTCGTGGAGATCGACGGGCGCCCGTGCGCGAAGGTAGGGCGGGGACGGCGACCGTCCGACCGGCTGGAGCGCGTCACGTAGGTGGCGCTCCGCTCGGGCGGGCGCGGTGGTTCCGGCGTCGGCTCGCTGGGCTTAGGAGGGGGGTCGTGAGGTTGATGGTCCCGTTTGTGCCCCTATAGGGGAACAAAATGGACCCTCGTCGCTCGAGGCACCCCTAATTGCCCAAGCAGACCACGCGGAGCGCGACGAGCCGGCACGAGCGGAGCTCAGCGACGGCGCTCAGCGACGGCGCTCAGCAGGGCCTCGAGCCACCCCGCTGCGTCGAGGCGAACGTGCCCGGCCGCGCGCGCCGCGCGCGGTTGGCCACCGTCGGGAAGACGATCGTCATGCGGCAGCGAGAGTCGAGTGCCAGGCCCCAGTCGTCGGTGGCGCGGTCGCAGGCGAGGCCGTTCTCGAGCCCCGACAGCGGACCCTCGGCGCACGACCCGCCCATCGCGTTGGCGCTCTGCGCGTACGCCGGGATCGCCGACACGCGGCGCTCCTCCACGCGCGGTCTCGAGCCGCGGGCGCGGTGCACCAATGCCGCGCGCACGTACCAGGCCGGCGGCCCCGCACCGCGCGGCACGCCCGTGTAGTACGCGAGCGCCAGCTCGCCGCGCCTGCCCGCGACGAGGCTCGGGTCGTAGTGGCCGACCGGACCCGCCGGGGCGATCGTCCGCGGCTTCGACCACGAGCGCAGGTCGCCCCGCGCGTAGACGTACCTGACCGCGGCGCGCGAGAAGTCCGGATAGCGGTGCGCGGTCTGCGCGTAGGCGACGTAGACGTTCCCGGCGCGGTCGACCGCCGCGGGCTCGAACGACGCCGAGACCGTCTTGTCGCCCGCGTCGGTCGCCAGGCTGTCGGTCCACGACCCGGGCGACCCGTCCGGCGACCGCGCCACCCACACCCGCGTCTCCCCCACCACGTTGGCCTCGGGCGTGCCGAACACCGACGCGCCGCACCCGCCGGCCACCGACGTGCGCGTGCCCCACACCGCGTACACGACGCCGCTGCGACGGTTGACCACCAGGCTCGACGGCGCGCCGGAGTCCGAGCACTGGAGATCGAGGTAGGCCTGCGAGCCCGGGAGTGTGAGGGGGACCGGCGCGCCGAAGCTGGCGCCGCCGTCGTTCGATGTGGCGACGAACATGTTGTGCTGGCCGACGCCCGAGGCGAGGTTGTGGAACAGCAGGTAGACGCGCGGCTTGTGGGTGACCGGGTCGTCGCGGCCGACCGCCATCCACGGCCGGTCGATGTCGGGCAGGGTCGTGCCGGTGCTCGGCTTCCAGGTGCGCCCGCGGTCGTCCGAGTAGCCGGTCACGAACGTGATGCCGGCGTCGTCGAGCTCGGTGGCCACCAGCCTGCCGGTGCGCGTGACCACGATCTCGGTGTCGATCGTCGGCCCCTGCTGTCCCGGGAACGTCGACGCCGTACGCCTCCACGTGGCCCCGCGGTCGCGCGACGTGTACACCACGGCCAGTCCCGAGTCGGCGTCGTTGGCGATCGCATAGCGCCGCCCGTCCGGCGCGACCACCACCCGCGGCTCGTCGCCCGGGGCGGCGCCCGGCAGCTTCACCGGCGGCCCGAAGCGCGGCGGCCGCGCCGTGGCAGGCGCGGCGCCGGCGATCAGCGCCAGGGCAGCGACTGCGAGGCTCGTCCCGCGGAGCATCGCCCTGCATGATGACGCGCGCGCGATCAGGGCGGCGAGGCGGCGCGGTACAGGTCGTCGAGCGTGACCGGCTCGAGGCCGCGCTTTCGCAGGCGGTGCACGATCTTGGGCAGCGCCGCGAGCGTCTGGCGGCGGTCGCCGCCGAAGTCGTGCATCAGGATCACGCCGCCCGGCTGGACGGTCATCGCGTTGCGGACGATCGCGCGCACGCCGGGGCGCGTGTAGTCGCGCGAGTCGACCGACCACAGCACGCCCACCATCCCGGCCTCGGCGATCTCGCGCGCGGTCACGAGGCTGTACGAGCGGTACGGCGGGCGGAAGAAGAGCGGGCGGTAGCCGATCAGCCGCTGGAGCGTGCGCTCCTGGCCCTCGATCTCGATCCGCTGGCGGTCCGCGCTCAGCGTGGCCATCGGCGGGTGCCCGATCGTGTGGTTGCCGATCGTCATCCCGGCCGCGCGGGTCTCGCGCAGGACCCTCGGACGTCTCGCCACCGCGTAGCCGACGACGAAGAACGTGGCCTTGGCGTGAAGCTGGCGCAGCTTCCTGATGAACGCGCGCGTGAGCGGTCCGGGGCCGTCGTCGAACGTCAACGCGACCTTGTTGGCGGACCGCGGGGCGTTCGAGACGACGGCGAGCGGTCCCTGGACCGTGAGGAACGTGACGCCGGCGCGCTCGAAGTCCTTCGGGGTCGGGAGCTGGCGCCGCGCGGCGGCGACGAGCACCGGCGGGCCGGCGCCGGTGTCGACCTTCCGCACCACCGGCGGCTTGGATCCGGAGGCCGACCGCGCCGAGGGGCGCGAGCCGGCCGAGCCGTGGTGGCCCAGGAGCCCCACGAGCGCGACGATGCCGGCCGCCACCGCGGGCGCCGCGACCACCGCTCGGGTGACCGCCTGGCGGTCGAGAATCTCCACCGGGCGAGCATAAGCCGGGGTACGCTGGGAGCGTGAGCGTGCCCGCCAAGGCCTACCGCCTCGACGAGATCTCGCCGCGGGCCTTCCAGCACCCCGCCGACCGCGCGGCCACCGCCGCCCTCGAGCAGATCCCCTACCTCGACGCGGTGCTGCGCCGACTGATCCAGCTCGGCTACGAGCGCGCGTTGCGTCAGTTCGCGCTCGGCGCCGCGGTGCGACTCGGCGACCGCCAGCTCCCGCGCATCTGGGCGCTTCACCGCGAGGTGTTCGACGTGCTCGACGTGCCCGAGGTGCCCGACCTGTACATGACGGCCTTCCCGTTCGCCAACGCGGCGACGTTCGGCGCAGGCAAGCCGGTAGTGGTAGTCAACTCGGAGCTCGTGCGGATCCTCGACGACGACCGCATGCGCGTGGTGCTCGCGCACGAGGCGGCCCACGTGCTGGCCGACCACATCCTGTACCGCACCGCGCTGATCATCCTGCTGCGGATCAGCGGCCGGAGCGTTCCGATCCTGGCGGGGCTGCCGCTGATGGCGCTCCGCGCGGCGCTGCTCGAGTGGGAGCGCGCGGCCGAGCTGAGCTCCGATCGCGCGGCCGCCGTCGTCACCCGATCGCCGATGACGGTGTGCGGCACGATGATGGCGCTCGCGGGCGGCGAGGCCGCGGGGGAGCTCGACCTCGACGCCTTCGTGGCGCAGGCCGTGGAGTACACCGACCGCGGCAGCGGGGTCGAGCGGCTCTCGCGGCTGTTCCTGCAGCTCGGCCTCACGCACCCGCTGCCGGTCAAGCGCGTGCACGAGCTGCTGGCGTGGGTGCGCGAGGGCGACTACGACCGGATCGTGGCGGGCGAGTACCTGCGCCGCGGCGAGGAGTACACGCTCCGGGACGAGGCCGACGTGGCCGGCGCCCACTACGGCGAGCGCGTGCGCAATGTGTTCCGCGACGCCGGCGACTCGGTGGCCGACATCGGCAAGCAGCTCGGCGACTGGCTGTCCAAGAACCGCGACGGCGACTGACCGCGCGGGGCGGTGCGCAGCGGCGCGCGCTCGCCGCTAAAGACCTATCCTTCGTGGTCGCATGAGAGGCGCCGCGCCGCTGCTCCACAGGAAGCGCACGAGCGCGCTGCAGCGCGCTGTGGACCGGCTCCCGGCCACGAGCCGCCGGGCGATGCTCCAGGGCCTCGGCGAGGACACGATCATCGCGGGCGCGTACTCGGTCGGATCGGCCCGCTGCCCGGGGCTCGCGGCCTATCGCCGCGGGGCCCGCACCGGCTACAGCGAGTTCGCGACCGCGTGGGACCGCTACGTGCGCGGCCGCGGCGTCCGGCGGGCGCGCGGCGACGACCTCGCGACCCTGGTGGCCATGCTCCGCGCGAGCCTGGCGACCGAGCCGGCGCTCGACCTAGAAGGCGCCGGCCACCTGCGAGGTCTGGGTGAGGAGCAGCACGCCGAGCAGGTAGAGGATCGCGCCCCAAGTCTCGTAGGCGTGCCGGATTCCCGGCGGCAGTGACCAGCGGCTGAACGCGCTGCGGCCCATCGACACCACGACGGGCACGAAGCACAGGAGCCCGAGGACGATGAGGAGCCACGGGACCCAGCCGGTCACGAGGTAGCTGAAGTCGACCCGGAAGTCGGTGGCCGCGTCGCGGACCGCGTGCTGGAAGACGACGAACGGTGCGGCCGACAGAACGGCGAGCGAGGCGAGTGCCGCGAGGCGGCGACGGCAGATGCGAGTCCCTACCACTGCACCTACAGCTTACGTGACAGGATCCCGTTCTTGCCACCCACGACCTCAGCCGTCGAGTCGCTCTGGCTCGACACAGCCGGACCCGCCGGGCACCCCGCGCTCGACCGCGACATCGAGGTCGACGTCGTGGTCATCGGCGGCGGGATAGCGGGGCTCTCGACAGCCCTCTTCCTCGCCCGCGACGGCCGCCGCGTGGCGGTGCTCGAGGCCGTGGGCGTGGGCAGCGGAGTGACCGGCTGCACGACCGCGAAGGTCAGCGCACTGCAGCAGACGGTGATCTCCACGATCGCCAGCCGCAAGGGCGAGGACGCCGCGCGCGTGTACGCCGAGGCGAGCCTGGCCGGCGTCGAGTCCCTGGCGGGCATCGCCGACGACGAGGGGATCGACTGCGACCTCGAGCGCCGGACGGCCTTCACCTACGCGGCCGGCGAGGACGAGCTCGACTCGGCGCGGGACGAGCTCGACGCGGCGCGGGCCGCGGGGCTGGCGGTCGAGTGGGTCGAGGAGGCGGAGCTGCCGTACGAGATCGCCGGAGCGGTGGCGCTCGCCGACCAGATCCAGTTCCACCCGGTTCGCTACGTGCAGGGCCTCGCCCGCGCCGTCGTGCGCGCCGGCTCGCTGATCTTCGAGGACACGAGGGCGCTCGGCGTCGACGTGGGCGGCGCGTGCCGCGTGCGGACCGCCCGCGGCAGCGTGACGGCGGAGCACGTCGTGGTCGCCACCCACTACCCGGTGCTCGATCGCGGCCTCTACTTCGCGCGGCTCGAGTCGCAGCGCTCCTACTGCATCGCGGCGCGCGTGCTCGACCAGCGGCCGGAGGGCATGTGGATCAACGCGGGCAGCCCGACGCGCTCGGTGCGCTCGTACGGCGACCTCGTGGTGGTCGGCGGCGAGGGCCACACCACCGGCGACAGTGACGCCCAGCCGGAGCGATTCGAGGCGCTCGAGGAGTTCGCCCGCCGGCACTGGGACGTGGACGCGATCACCCACCGCTGGTCGGCGCAGGACCCGACCCCGTGGGACCATCTGCCGGTGATCGGCCCGTACGCGCCGGGCTCGTCGCGGCTCTGGGTGGCCGCCGGCTTCATGAAGTGGGGGCTCGCGACCGGAACGTTCGCCGGTCAGCTGCTGGCGGACGAGATCGCCGAGCGCGACAACGGGTGGGCGCCGACGTTCAACCCCAACCGCCTGTCGCCCCGCTCG
>JBJMLK010000150.1:0-8184 GCA_045805345.1 Thermoleophilaceae bacterium
CCACCAGCGCCCAGCAGCTCAACGCGGAGGCCGCCGAGAACCACGAGAAGAACGCCTGGCAGGCCTCGGGCGCGATCGACGGCGTGATCGTGATCGCGCTGCTGGCCACCGCCGTGCTGGGAATCGCCGCCGCGTTCATCCGCGCGGCCGGCCGCGACGTCGGGCCACCGTCGCCGAGCGCGCTCGCGACGATCGCCGGCCTGATCGCGTGCGCCCTCGTGGCCTACCGGATCTTCCAGCCGCCCGGCCTGAACGAGGCCGCGGTCGTGAAGATCGGCGCCCCGCTGTCGCTGGTGGTGGTGGGCGCGCTGGCGATATTCGCCCGCAGCGCCGCCGCGGCTGAGCGCGAGGCCTCGGCCGCGGTGGCCGCGGCGCCGCCTGACGCCGCCCAACAGGAGCCGCCGCCCGAGCCGCCCGCCGGCCCGGCGGAGCCGGCGCCCTCGGCGTAACCAGGCGCCGCTCCCCCCTTGCCGGCGCGGGTTCCCGGAGTGGTCCGATTCGGCTATTTACGGGAGATCCGCGCGACGAGGGTCCACTTATGGGTGCTATAGCCACGACAAATGGACCCTCGTCTCCGAGTCACCCGTTATTGCCCAGCGCACCACGCACGGCGGCCGCGCCGGTGAGGGCGGCGGGAAGGGGGTCTGACCCCCTCGAGGGTCGTTGAGGGTTAGGTCAGGTCCTCCGCCAGCCCGCGCGCGATCCGGCGCGCGCAGGCCATGATCGTCAGCATCGGGTTGGCGCCCAGCGCGCTCGGCAGGACGCTCGCGTCGGCCACGTAGAGGCCGGGCAGGCCGCGCACGCCGCCGTCGGTGTCGACGACCGACTTGCCCGCGTCGTCGCCCATCCGCGCCGTGCCCATCGGGTGGAAGGCCTCGAGCCGCAGGGCCGACGGGCTGAACAGTCCCTCCTCGAGCCCGCGCACGCCGCGCGGCCCGAGCGTGTCGATGCCGCCGAGCTGCGGATACGCCTCCTCGGCGCCGGCCGCGAAGTGGATCTCGCAGGCGCGCGCGATGCCGAAGCGCAGCCGCGCCGCGTCCTCGCGCGTGAGCGAGTACCCGAGCCGCAGCCGCCCCTTCCGGTCCACGCGCACGCGGCCCTCGGACCGGTCGGTGAGGTGCACCCCGATGATGCCCACGCGACCGTAGTCCGCCACGCGCTCCTTCCACACCTCACCGGCGCCGCGGAGCCAGTGCGCGCCGAACGCCAGCGGCGTGAACGTGGCCTCGAGGAACAGGCCGCGGTCGAGCCACTGGTCCACCCGCC
This sequence comes from Thermoleophilaceae bacterium, assembly GCA_045805345.1. Taxonomy (GTDB): domain Bacteria; phylum Actinomycetota; class Thermoleophilia; order Solirubrobacterales; family Thermoleophilaceae; genus AC-37. The sequence continues at coordinate 1,267 of JBJMLK010000150.1, forward strand.
AGCTCTGCATGACGCCGTCCCATCCATTGACCTCGAACGGATAGCGCGCGCCCACCCAGCACGCGGGCTGGACGTGGAGGTGGCGGCCCACGTGTCCGTTCAGCCCCTGGCGCAGGAGCAGCTCGGGCGTGCCCAGCGCGCCGCCCGCGAGCACCACCGCGCGCGCCTCGACCGAGTAGCGGTACGCGTTCGCGTACACGCCCACCGCGCGACCCTCGCGCACCTGCACGCGGTCGACTCGCACCCCGGCGCGCACCCGCGCGCCCGCGGCCACCGCGCGCGGCAGCTCGGACACGTGCATCGCGCGCTTGGCGTCGAGCGCGCAGCCGGCCGGGCAGGTGCCGCAGCACGTGACGCCGCCGGAGTTCCGCGGCACCGGTCCGTTCGACGCACCGAGCGCCTCAGCGCCCTCGCGGCACAGCGAGGCGTTGCGCCCGCCGAGCTCCGGGTCGACGGGCACGACGTCGAGGTCGCGCTCGATCGCCTCGTAGTCGTAGCCGAGCTCGGTGGCCCACGGGATCCCGAGCACCTTCCGCCAGCGGAGGAGCACGCCCTCGGGTGCGCGGACGCAGCTGCCCGAGTTGACCACCGTCGTGCCGCCGACGGCGCGTCCCACCGGCAGCGCGATCGGCGGCCGCCCGTCGCAGGCCGTCAAGCCGCCGTCGCGGTACAGCGTCGTGAGCGCGTCGATCGGATCGCGCGAGTAGGAAAGGGCGTCGTGGTACTCGCCCTCCTCGAGCACGATCACGTCGAGCCCCGCCTCGGCGAGCACGCGCGCGGCCGACGCACCACCCGCGCCGGAGCCGACCACGACCACGTCACAGCTCTCGGCGCCGTCGTCGGGCGGGCGGAGCGCGGCGCGGTCCAGGTGCGGCGGCAGCGGAGGCGGGTCCGCGCCGGGCCCGAGCTCGCAACGCGGCCGCGACCCCGCCACGGCCTGCACCTCGGGTTGGCGCGCGTACGACACCGCGCACAGCGACTTGAGGAGCAGTACCAGGTTGCGCGCGTACATCGAGCCGCTCGTCTCGAGCTTCTCGATCCGCCGTGCGCGCCGCTCGGGCGACAGCCGCGAGAAGCGCGGCACCGACAGGCGCTCGAGCACCCGGAGCGCCAGCCGCGCCGTGCCGCGCATCCGCGGCGGAGCGGCCTCGAGGATCCGCAGCGCGCCATCGACCACCGCCAGCCCGCCGTCGTAGTCCGCGGCCGGGAGCCGGCCGCCCGGCGGGATCAGCGCCTGCGCGAACGCGCGCAGGGTTACGAGCTCAGGCGCCGCTAGGCCCTGGGCGCCCCTTCAGACCGGCGCGCGCGCCTCCGCGCGGACCTCGGCCGTGCGCCCGAGCAGCACCCAGCAGCCGAGCGCCACTCCGACCAGGCTGAGGTCGACGAGGAAGTTGGCGAGGTACGCGAACACCTCCTGGTCGAACGCGTAGAACGCGCCGGCCGCCAGCGACGAGGCGGCCTTGCCGGCCGCGAGCACGAGCAGGAACGGCCGGTAGCGCCGCGGGTCGGTGGCGATCACGAGCGCGAGTCCGGTGATCACCGTCATGTAGGCGAACCCCAGCGCCAGCCACAGCTTCTGGTCGGTCTTCGGGCCGCTGACGAAGCTGCCCAGGGCGTCGCCGACGTCGTCCAGCGTGCCGATCACGCCGTCGGGCGTCGTGATGAAAAGGATGCCCACGACGGCGAACCCGATCGCAAGCCCCCGCATTGTGAGCGCGACGGCGCGCTCAGCTCCCCTCGCCGACATCGCCTAGATCGTACCCCCGCGCGGGGGGCCGGGAGGGAGGCGGCGCCCGTCCCAACCTAGAATCGGCCGCCGTGATCGATCGCGACCAGGTACTGCACGTCGCCCGGCTGGCGCGCCTGCGGCTCGACGACGCCGAGGTCGAGCGCATGTCGGGCGAGCTGTCCGGGATCCTGGACCACATCGAGAAGATCGGCGAGCTGGACCTCGACGACGTCGAGCCGACCTCGCACGTGATCCAGGTGGACAACGTGCTCCGCGCGGACGAGCCGCGCCCGAGCCTCCCGCGCGAGCGCGCGCTCGAGCAGGCGCCGGACCCGGTCGAGGGCGGCTTCGGGGTCCCGAGCCCCGGCGGCCAGTGAGCGAGCTGCTCGACCTGACCGCCGCGCAGGCGGCCGAGCGCGTCCGCGCCGGCGAGGTGTCGGCGGCTGAGCTGTTCGAGCTCTACCGCGAGCGGGCGCGCGCCGACGACCTGGGGGCGTACCTATGGGTGTCCGACCAACCGGCGCCCCCCGAACCGGGGCCGGACGCGCCGCTGGGCGGCGTGCCGCTCGCGGTGAAGGACCTGTTCTGCGTGGAGGGGGTGCCGAGCGCGGCCGGCTCGCGGATCCTCGAGGGCTACCGCCCGCCCTACACCGCCACCGCCGTCGAGCGGCTGAACGCGGCCGGCGCGCCGACGCTCGGCAAGACGAACATGGACGAGTTCGCGATGGGCTCGTCGAACGAGAACTCCGGCTACGGGCCGGTGCGCAACCCGTGGGACCGCGAGCGCGTGCCGGGCGGGTCGTCGGGTGGCTCCGCCGCGGCCGTCGCGGCCGGTCTTGCGCCGTGGGCGATCGGCACCGACACCGGCGGCTCGATCCGCCAGCCGGCCGCGCTCTGCGGGATCGTCGGGCTCAAGCCCACCTACGGCGCGGTCTCGCGCTACGGGATGATCGCCTTCGCCTCGTCGCTCGACCAGTGCGGGCCGCTGACCCGCGACGTGACCGACGCCGCGCTGCTGTTCCGCCACATGGTGGGCCGCGACGCCTGCGACTCGACCTCGCTCGACTTCCCGGAGGAGGTCGCGCTGCCGACCGGGGAGCGGCTCGACGGCGTGACGATCGGCGTCCCGCCCGAGCTGTCCGGCGAGGGCGTCGAGCCCGGCGTGCGCGAGGTCTTCGAGCGCAACCTGAAGCTGGTGGAGGAGCTGGGCGGCCGGTTCGAGGAGGTCGCTCTGCCGCACTCGCCGCACGGGATCGCCGCCTACTACGTGCTCGCGCCGGCCGAGGCGAGCGCGAACCTCGCCCGCTACGACGGCGTGCGCTACGGCCCGCGGAAGGGCGACGGCGACCTGCTCTCGCTCTACGAGGAGACGCGCGCCCAGGGGTTCGGCCCCGAGGTCAAGCGGCGGATCATGCTTGGCACCTACGCGCTGTCGTCGGGCTACTACGAGGCCTACTACGGGCGCGCCCAGCGCGTGCGCACGAAGATCGCCGACGACTTCCGCGCGGCGTTCGAGAGGGTCGACCTGATCGCCACGCCCACGTCGCCGTCGGTCGCGTTCCGGCTCGGCGAGCGCACCGACGACCCGCTGGCGATGTACCTGTCCGACTACTGCACGGTGCCCATGCCGCTGGCCGGGATCCCCGCGATCTCGATCCCGGGCGGGGTCTCCGACGGCCTGCCGGTCGGCCTCCAGCTCGCCGGGCCGGCGTTCAGCGAGAACAGGATCCTCGCCACCGCCTACGCGCTCGAGCGGGCGATCGGCTTCGACGGGAGCCCGGCGCGTGCCTGACGCCACGGCCGACCGCCACTACGAGCCCGTCATCGGGCTCGAGATCCACGTGCAGCTCTCCACGCGCACGAAGATGTTCTGCGGCTGTGCGCTCTCGTTCGGCGAGGACCCGAACACCCGCACCTGCCCGATCTGCCTGGGGCATCCCGGCACGCTCCCGGTCACGAACGCGGAGGCTGTCCACTACGGCCTGGTGATCGCGCTGGCGCTCGGCTGCGAGATCGCTCCGCGCTCGATCTTCCACCGCAAGAACTACTTCTATCCCGACCTGCCCAAGGGCTACCAGATCTCCCAGTACGACATCCCGCTCGGCTCGAGCGGACGGCTCGGCGACATCCGCGTCCACCGAGTGCACCTCGAGGAGGACGCCGCGAAGCTGGTGCACGCCGGCGGCTCCGGCCGCATCCACGGGGCGGAGGCGAGCGCGGTCGACTTCAACCGCGGCGGCACGCCGCTCGTGGAGATCGTCAGCGAGCCCGACCTGCGCTCGGCGTCCGAGGCCGCCGACTGGGGGAGGCTGCTGCGCGCCACGCTCAAGGCCACCGGCGTGTCCGACGTGAACATGGAGGAGGGGTCGCTGCGGATCGACGCCAACGTGTCGATCCGGCCCGCCGGCGAGGCCACGCTGGGGACCAAGACCGAGCTGAAGAACATGAACTCCTTCCGCTTCCTCGAGCGCGGCATCGACGCCGAGATCGCGCGCCAGGAGGGGATCCTGCGCGACGGCGGCGAGGTGGACCAGGAGACGCTGCACTACGACGTGGCCTCGGGCACGCTGACCCCGCTTCGGTCGAAGGAGTACGCGCACGACTACCGCTACTTCCCCGAGCCCGACCTCGTGCCGATCGCGCCGACCGAGGAGATGCTCGAGCGGGCGCGAACCGCGATCCCGGAGCTGCCCGCGGCTCGCGCCGAGCGCCTCGAGTCGCAGCTCGGGCTGGCGGCCGACACTGCCAAGCTGCTGGCGTTCCGCGGCGAGCTCGGCGACTACTACGAGGCGGCGCTCGCCGCCGACGGCGCGGTCGACCCGCGCGCGCTCGCGGCCTGGGTGACCAACGACCTGGTCGCGCGCCTGGGCGACGTCGAGGACCCCGCGCAGTCGCGCGTCGAGCCCGCCGCGCTGGCGCAGCTCGTGGCGATGGTCGCCTCGAAGCGCATCTCGCAGTCGGCCGGCCGCGAGGTGCTGGACGTGCTGGCCGCCGAGGGCGGCGAGCCCGAGGCGATCGTGTCGCAGCGGTCGCTGGAGATGGCCGGCGACGACGAGCTGACCGCGATCGTCGAGCGCGCGCTCGAGGCCAACGCGGACGCCGTCGAGAAGGTCCGCGCCGGCAACGACAAGGCGATCGGCGCGCTAGTCGGCGCGGTCATGCGCGAGACCAAGGGCCGCGCCGACGGCGGCGAGGTCCAGCGGCTCATTCGCGAGCGGCTCTAGGGGCCCAGGCGCGCGACCGCGGTGGTGCGGCAGGCCGCACCACCGGACACATGCCCACCCCCTGGCCGCCGCCGGTCGCGGCTGGGAGGCTCTGCTTAGACGACGATGACCGGCAAGCCCGACACCCGAGCACACGCCCTCAGCTACATCGCCAGCGATGTGCCCGACGGGATGCGCCTGGTCGCCTGGCGCAAGACCGCGGCCATGCCGCGCCGCAAGCATCACCGCGTCGCGCTCGGCCGCCTTCGCCGTCACTAGGGGGGCGTATCATCGGAGGCCGAACCCGCCCGAGGAGGCCCGCCGAATGTCGCGACTCATCCGAATGGACCACACCGGCCACTCGACCCTCGCCGAATGGACGGCCGGCGACGACGCCGCCTACGCGACGGCCGTCGAGGCGTTCCGGCGCGAGCTCGACGAGGGCTACATCGGCGTCGTGAGCGACGGACCGGGGCACGCCACGCAGGTGCGCGAGCTGCCCGAGGACGCCGCCACGGTGATCCTGCGCAGGCCGATCGCCGGCGGGTAGCCGGCCCGGCTGAGCGAGGGCCACCGCCGTGGAGGCCGTACACGGCGCGCTGCCGGGGCTGGGCGCCGAGCCGGCCGGCGCGGCGCTACCCGAGCTGGCCGCCGTGCCCTGGCGACGGCGCGCCAGCGCGGCCTCGCTGCGCCGCCGCGGACGCCTCTGGACGCTCACCACGGTCGCCCACGTCGTTCCCTTCATCGCCGTGGCGGTGGTGCTGATGCTGCTGCAGCCGCTGTCGGCGCCGGTCGCGGCGATGGCGCTCGCCCACGCGTGGGTGATCCCCGAGCTGTACGCCGTGCGCGGCGCGAACACGGTCCGCCCGCGACGTCGCGCGCTGCCCGCCACGGGCGAGCCCGTGGCCCAGGGCTTCCTCGGCGACCTGCTCGGCCACGACGAGCGCGAGCTGCAGCGCGACACGGGCCTGGCGGTGGAGCCCGGACGGCTCGGCGTCTGGGCCGTGGGCGAGGCCGGCGCGCTGCTGGTCACGCCGGGCGGCCGGCGCGTGCACTGCTTCTGCGTCGCCACCAGCGACCGCGACCTCCCGCCGTCGGACCGGATCGCGCACCTGCTGCTGGCGCTGCGCACGGACGAGACCGGCTTCGCCACAGTCGCCAACCACGCGTTCTCCGGCGCGGCGTGGCGCGTCTCACGCCGGATGGACCGCGGCGCACGCCCGGCGCTCGCGGCCGCACGCGCTCAAGCCGCCGCCGCCGGGTAGCGTCAGACGCGTGGCCTGGCACGTCGTCATAGCGGGCGGCGGGTTCGGCGGGTTCTACGCGGCCCGCCGGCTCGAGCGCGTGCTCCCGCACCAGAGCGCCCGCGTGACGCTGGTCAGCAGCGAGAACTTCCTCCTCTACACGCCGCTCCTGCCCGGCGCGGCGTCCGGCACGCTCGAGCCGCGCCACGTGGTGATCCCGCTGCGTGAGGAGCTCGAGCGCACCGAGATCGCCCTCGGCCGGGTGACCGGCCTCGACGCCGGCGCCCGCACGCTGCGCTACCGCAGCGTGGACGGTGACGACGCCGAGCTGACCTACGACCAGCTGATCCTCGGCCTCGGCTCGGTCACGCGCGTGCCGCCGGTACCCGGGCTCGCCGAGCACGGCCTCGGCTTCAAGACGCTTGCCGACGCGATCGCCCTGCGCAACCGCGCGCTGCGCAACCTCGAGATCGCCGAGTCGCTCGACGACCCCGAGGCGCGCCGGCCGTTCCTCACCTTCGTGTTCGTGGGCGCGGGCTACGCGGGCGTGGAGGGCATCGCGGAGCTGCAGGACTACGTGGCCGACGTGATCGACCGCTACCCGCGCTGCCGGCTCGACGGCACGCGCTGGGTGATCGCCGACCTGGCCGACCGGATCATGCAGGAGATCTCGCCCGGCCTGGCGGAGTTCGCCGCGCGCGAGCTGCGCGCCCGCGGGATCGAGATCAGGCCGGGCACGGGC
>JBJMLK010000151.1:0-12181 GCA_045805345.1 Thermoleophilaceae bacterium
GGCGCTCGAGGAGATGCAGTACTCGCTGCTCACAGAGCGCCGCCGCCACCAACCCGCGGGCGCGGACGGCGGCGAGCCCGGCGCCGCGGGGCGCAACCTGCTCGACGGCGAGGACCTCGAGCCGAAGGCGAGCGGCACGCTCCGGCCCGGGCAGCGCCTGCGCATCGAGACGCCGGGCGGCGGGGGGCACGGGCGGGGGTAGCGGTCTCCGCCGCCCGGGCCGGCGAGGCGAGCGCAAACAGCGGCAACGAACGGCGGCCCGAGCGTTTGCTCGTCACTTAGGGCGGTCATGGCGACCTCAAGTGACGACTCGGCGCGTCGAGTGATCACTTAAGCCGGTCATGGGCGGTTTAAGTGATCACTGAACGAGCAGGGCGGTCGAGCCTGGCAGCTTCATTGCCGAGCCGAGGGCGCCCCGGCCATCGAGCCGGGTGGCGCTGAACGCCGCCGAGTACGCTCCGCCGCCGATGGTGCCGATCGAGCGAATCGCCTTCCTCGGCCTGGGGATCATGGGCAGGCCGATGGCGGCGAACCTCGTCAGGGCCGGCTTCAAGGTCACGGTCTGGAACCGCACGCGCGAGCGGGCCGAGGAGTTCGCCGCCGAGCACGCCGACGCCGGGGTCCGTGTGGCGTCGCGGCCCGTGGCCGCGGTCGGCGCCGCCCAGGCGGCGATCACGATGGTGCCCGACGCGCCCGAGGTCGAGGCGGTGCTGTTCGGCCCCGACGGCGCGGCCGAGGGGCTGTCGATGGTCGACCTGGCCATCGACATGTCGACGATCCGGCCCTCGGCGTCGCGCGCGATCGGCGAGCGGCTGCGACAGGAGCGGGGCGCGGGCTTCCTCGACGCGCCGGTCACGGGCTCGCGGCCGAAGGCGGAGGACGGGACGCTCACGATCATGGTGGGCGGCGACGCCGCGGACTTCGAGCGCGCGCGGCCGGTCCTCGAGGCGATGGGCAAGCTGATCGTGCACGCCGGTCCGCCCGGTCACGGCTCGATGATCAAGCTGATCAACAACACGCTCGCCGCCGTCAACGCCGAGGCGCTGGCCGAGGCGCTCAGGCTCGCCGAGCGCGCGGAGCTCGACACGGACAAGCTGCAGCAGGTGGTCGGCGCGGGATCGGGCAACTCGACGATGCTCGAGCTCAAGGCGGGGCCGATGCTCGAGCGCGACCTCGACCCCCTCTTCAAGCTCGAGCACATGCTCAAGGACGTCCGCCACTTCCTGTCGGAGGCGCGCGAGCTGGGGGTCCAGACGCCGGTCGCGGCGCGGGCCGAGGGCATCTACGCCGCCGCCGACGCGATGGGCCTCGGGGGCAGCGACTTCGCCGCCGTGATCGAGGCTCTGGCCCCCGAAGAGCCCCCGCAAGTGGAGCCCCAAATACCCCCCAAGCGGAGCCCCCGCGGGTTCCGGCCTTGAAAAACGGGGAGCGATCGGTCACAATCCGCGCGCTCCGCGGCGCCCTCCGCCGAGGGAATGCCGACTCTCGCGGAGCTTCGAGGGTTCCTCCTAGATGCCGATCGCTTTCAAAGAATGGGCTGTGACCGTGCGCGCTCTCGCCGAGGGCGAGCAGCTCCTCACCCTGCGTAAGGGCGGAATCCGCGAGGAGAACCGCCACTTCGAGATCGAGCACGACCGCTTCTTCCTCTACCCGACGTTCGACCACCAGCAGGGCCAGCACGTGCGCGAGTCGCACCGGCCCGAGCTCGGGCGAGCGCTCGAGGAGGGCGTCTGGGCCGACGGTGAGCCGCCGGCGTCCGTGTTCACCCGGGACGGGGGGATCCCCCAGCCCGATCGGGTGCGGATCAGGGCCTGGGCGGAGGTGGCCGCGAGCTATCTCATCACCGATCCGCGCTGCATCGACGCGCTGCGGCCGTACTACATCTGGACCCCGGACTACGCGGAGAAGCGCCTCGCCTGGAAGCGGCGCCACCCGCTCCACGTGATCCTGCTGCGCACCTACCGGATCCCGCGCCCGGTGACGGTTCGCGTGCGCGACGAGTACCTCGGCTGCCGCTCGTGGCTCGAGCTGCATCGCGACCTCCCGTTCGAGGGCACGCCCGTGCTCTCCGACGAGGAGTTCGACCGCGCGGCCGAGCAGATCGAGTCGATCGCCTCGACGGCCGTACCCGTCCTCGCCTAGCTCGCCGGCCGCGCTACCGCCGCCCGAACGCGGCCGCACGGGTAATCTGCCGCCGGTCGTGCGACGCATTCGCCTCTTCGCGCTCGTGCTCGCCGTCGCGGGGGTCACGGCCGCGCCCGCGGCAGCGGCGCCGGCCCCTGCGCCGTACGGAGCCCACGACGCGCGCGGCTTCCGCAACATCCTGCCGCCGGGCCAGAGCGGCTTCGACAACGCTCTGCAACTCGCGCAGTTCGAGACCCAGGGCACGCGTCCCCCGCACAACAACGACCAGCTCGGGATGTACGGCAACCTCGTGTACGTCGCGCCCAACCTGAAGGCCGCGGACATCCCGAAGTACTTCAAGGACGCGACGTTCGGCGTGAAGGCCGGCGACGTGGCCCGCAAGTACAGCCCGCGCGGCGACGTGACGATCGTGCGCGACAAGGGGTTCGGCGTGCCGCACGTGTACGGCGCGACCCGCGCCGGCGCGATGTTCGGCCTCGGCTACGCGGCGGCCGAGGACCGGCTGTTCTTCATCGACGTCCTGCGCCACCTCGGCCGGGCGCAGCTCACGTCGTTCGCCGGCGGGGCACCTGGCAACCAGGCGTTCGACGCCTCGGAGTGGGCGATCGCGCCGTACACCGAGGCCGACCTGCAGAAGCAGATCGACCAGCTGCCGAAGCTGTACGGCGCCGCGGGGCAGACGGTGGTGAACGACGCCAACAACTACGTGGCGGGCATCAACCAGTACATCCAGGAGGCGAAGGTCAACCCCACCAAGATGCCCGGCGAGTACGCGGCGATCAACAAGCCGCAGGGACCCGACCCCTGGAACACCCGGGACATCATCGCCACGGCCGCGCTCGTCGGCGGGATCTTCGGGGCGGGCGGCGGCCTCGAGCCGCAGAGCGCCGAGGTGCTCCAGGGCCTCCAGAAGCGGCTCGGCAAGCGCGCCGGCCGGCGCTCGTGGGCAGACTTCCGCTCGGCCAACGATCCGGAGGCGCCGACCACCGTCCGCGGCAAGAGCTTCACCTACCAGAAGCCGCCCAAGAAGCTGGCGAAGGGCAGCCTGGCGATGCCCGACACCGGCACCCTGAGGTACCAGCCGGTGAACGGCGCCGGCAGCGGCGGCTCCGGTCCCAAGAGCGCGACCGCCACGGCCGCCGCGAAGCCCGACCCGTGCCCGCCGCACGGGCTGGTCTGCCTGCCGGGCTCGATGTCGAACGCCCTCGTCGTATCCGCGCGCGAGTCGCGGTCGGGGCATCCGGTCGCGGTCTTCGGCCCCCAGACCGGCTACTTCGCGCCTCAGATCCTGATGGAGGAGGACGTGCACGCGCCGGGCATCGATGCCCGCGGCGCCGCCTTCCCCGGGGTGAACCAGTACGTGCAGCTCGGCCGCGGCCGCGACTACGCGTGGAGCGCCACCTCGGCGGGCGAGGACCTGACCGACACGTTCGCCGTCCCGCTCTGCAAGCCGGGCGGCGGCACGCCGCCGGCCAACGCGGACCACTACCGCTTCCACGGCAAGTGCCTGGCGATGGAGCTGCTGAGCCGCGACAACAGCTGGGTGCCGAACGCGGCCGACCAGACGCCGCCCGGGTCCGAGCACCTCCGCGCCCAGCGGACGGCGCTCGGGCTGGTGGTGGCGCGCGGGAAGGTGCGCGGCAGGCCGGTGGCGTTCACCAGCCTGCGCTCGACCTACATGCACGAGGTCGACTCGGCGCGCGGCTTCATCGACTTCAACGACCCGAGCAAGATGCGCACCCCGGTCGCCTTCCAGCACGCGGCCAACAAGATCGGCTACGCGTTCAACTGGCTGTACGTGAACGCGAAGCACGACGCCTACTTCAACTCCGGCGCGCTGCCGGTCCGCGGCAAGCGCACGAGCACGAACTTCCCGGTCTGGGGCGGCGACCGGCGCTTCGAGTGGCAGGGCTGGAACCCGGTCAGGCGGACGTCCAAGCTGCAGCCGTTCGCGCGCCACGCGAACACGATCGACCAGCGCTACCTCACGAGCTGGAACAACAAGCAGGCGCCGGGCTACCGGACCTCCGACAGCAAGTGGAGCTACTCGCCCGTCTTCCGATCGCAGTCGCTCGACGACCGGGTCCGCGCCGGCATCCGCGGCTCGAGCAAGATGAGCCTCGTCGGCCTGATCAACGCGATGGAGGACGCCGGCACGGTCGACCTGCGCGGCACGCGCGACCTGCCGCTCGCCCTGAGGGTCCTCGGCAAGCAGTCCAAGCACCCGAAGCTGGCCCGCGCGATCAAGACGCTCCGGTCCTGGGTCCGGGCGGGCGCGCATCGCCGCGACCGCGACCACAACCACCGCTACGAGCACTCGGAGGCCGTCCTGATCCTGGACGCCTGGTTCCCGCGCTGGGTCGACGCCGAGTTCAAGCCGACCATCGGCGGTGACGTGTTCGACCGGATCGACGCGATCAACGAGGTCGACAACGCGCCCAACAACCACGGCGACCACCTCGGCTCCGCGTACGACGACGGCTGGTACGGCTACATCAACAAGGACCTGCGCCAGGTGCTCGGCAAGCGCGTGCGCGGCCGCTACTCGCGCACCTACTGCGGCGGCGGGAAGCTGAAGGCGTGCCGCGCGCTGCTGGCGCGCACGCTCACGGGGGCGCTCAAGCTGAGCCGGGCGCGCGTGTACTCCGGCGACTCCGCTTGCGAGGACGGGGACCAGTGGTGCTGGGACGCGGTGCGGCAGCGTCCGCTCGGCGCGATCACCCAGCCCCTCATCCACTGGATCAACCGCCCGACGTTCCAACAGGCGGTCGAGATCCAGGGGTCCGCGCCGTAGGAGCGGCTCGCTTCAGGACCACCCTGGCTGCCGCGCTGCTGGCGGCGGCCGCGGTCGCTGCGCCGGCGCATGCGGCGACGACGGCCAGCTCGGGCGACGTGTACGCCCGCTACGACGGCTCCGCCGTCACGCTGGGCAACGCGCTCGTGGAGCGCCGCTGGGCGCGGGACCGCCTGCGCACCACGCGACTGCTCGACAAGCGCGCCGGCGGCCATCGCTGGAGCGACGGCGGCCGCGACTTCGTGCTCCACCTGGACGGCGGGGCGACGCTCGGCAGCGACGCCTTCCACGTCGCGTCGGTCGAGCTCACGCGGATTCCGCGCGGCGGCCTGCGTGTCACGATGCAGCTCACCGGCACGGGTGCGGCCGTGGCGCTGCGCGCGACGCGCGTCGTGGAGGCGTATCCCGGCGTGGCGGGCTTCCGCGCGCAGACCACCGTCAGCTCGGCCACGCCGCTCGTGCTGGCCTCCGCCACGCTCGAGCTGGCCGGCGTGGGCGACGGCGTGACCGCCGTGGCGCGCGGGTTCCGCGCCGGCACCGACTGGCGCGAGCCCGGCTGGACGGGGCCGCCGCTGCACGTGGGCTACGCCCAGGGTGGGGACGTGCGCCAGGACGCCACGGCCGGCCGCGGCAAGCCGGTCGAGGCGAACGCCGAGTGGCTCGACGCGCGCGCGGACGGGCGGTCGCTGTTCATGGTGCTCGAGCGCAACGACCTGCCCTCCTCGCGCGCCTCGTACGACGGCCAGACCGCGGCCCTGCGCGTGGACTACACCAAGGACGTGATCGACCTCGGACCGCTCGAGGAGCAGGCGCACTTCGAGAACCCCAGCTCGGGCGGCGGCCGCGCCCGCGAGCTCGCGCCCGGCAGCCCGCTGGCGCTCGAGCCGACGTTCGTCGGCTTTGCCGCCGACGGCGACGACGTCGTCTGGCAATGGCACAAGTACCTCGCCGCGCACCGCGTCGTGCCGTTCGACCACGCGGTGGCGTGGAACTCGGACAAGGTCGACTCCAACCAGCGCTCGACCGGCTCGAAGGACGACACCGACTACGAGGTCGTGAAGCAGATGGCTCCGATCGCAAAGCGGCTCGGAGTGGAGACGTTCGTGCTCGACGACGGCTGGGCGTCGCGCGACGGAGACTGGGAGCCGGACTCGCCGCAGTACCCGGAGCCCCGCTGGGACGGCACGCCGGCGAGCAAGTTCAGGCCGCGCTACCCCGACGCCACGTTCGCGGCCGTGCGCGCGGCCATCGCGCCGATGCGGCTCGGCCTCTGGATGAGCCCGCTCGAGTTCAACCCGCAGGCGAAGGCCTACCAGTCGCATCCGCAGTGGGCCTGCCACCCGATCTCCGACGGGCTCGTGGCCTACAACCTCGCCCAGCCAGATGACGGCTCGAACGAGGCAGGGCTCGGGCCGTGGGGCAACCTCGCCTATCCGCACATCGAGTCGCGGATCCGCGAGGCGATCGAGAAGTGGCACGTGCGCTACTTCAAGTTCGACTTCATGGTCTGGCTCGACTGCGCGGGCCAGAACGACTTCTACGAGCAGCACGACGCGTTCGTGCGGATGCTCGACCGCCTGCGCCGCGACCACCCCGACGTCGTCTTCCAGATCGACGAGACCAACGACTACCGCCTGTTCCCGTTCGAGTCGACCGCGCGCGGGCCGACGTGGTTCCAGAACGGCTATCCGGACGTCGCCCACCTGCTGCACAACCTCTGGCTGCTGGGGCCGTACGTGCAGAGCTACACGATCGGCCAGCACCTGCTCGGCGGCGACTCGTGGAAGGAGGAGGACGTGGACACGCTGATGGCCGCCGCGCTGCCGACCGCCATCACGCTCTGGACCGACCTGCGCAAGCTCCCTGCGCCGGTGATCGACCGCGCCGCCACCTGGCTCCGCTTCTACAAGCGCCATCGCGACTCGTTCTCGCTCGCCACCTACCCGCTGCTGTCCGACCCGCTCGGGAAGGGCTGGGCCGCGCTGCAGGAGTGGGACCGCGACGCCCAGCGCGGCGCGCTGCTGGCCTTCCGGCAGGACGCCGGCGCCGCGAGCCGCCGGATCGCGCTGCGCGGCGTACGACCCGGGCTGCGCTTCCTGCTGTCGGAGGCGCCGACGGGGCGCGCGGTGGGGACCGTCACGTCCGCCCAGCTCACGCGCGGGATCGACGTGACGCTGCCCGCGAAGGGCAAGTCGCGCGTGCTGCTGATCGAACCGGCGAAGGCGCCGGAGCCGCCGGTGCGCGGGCCGCGCGGCAACCCGGTGGCGCTGCCGGACCACCACACCTGCCTCGACCGCCGCAAGTTCCACTTCCGGCTCCACCACGGCGCGCATACGCGCGTCGTGGAGGTCTACGCCTACGTGAACGGCAAGCGCGTGCTGCACCGCCGCGGGCACGACCTGCACGCGATCACGCTGCGGCGGCTGCCCAAGGGCGACTTCACGGTCCGCATCGAGGTCTTCAAGTCGAACGGCACCGAGTCGATCAGCGTGCGCCACTACCACGGCTGCCGCAAGGGCAAGCCGCACTCGCACACGGGCCCCGGCCGCGACCCCGGCTGACCCGTGGCCTGGGTCCAGACCGACTCGCTCTCGTTCTCGGCGCGACACGAGTCCGAGGACGAGGAGGCCGCGGTCGCGATCCTCGACGACCTGGAGGACTTCCGCGACCGGCTCGCCACGCTGTTCGCGACGGCCCCGGCGGAGGTGTCGGTCGTGATCCACGCCCACCCGGGCGCGCTCGCGCTGGCGCACCCGTGGCTGCCGATGGCGCGCGTGCTCGCCGCGCCGGCCGCGCGCCGCTACATGGCGGGCTGGTTCGCCCAGGGCGAGATCCACGTGCTCGCCCCGGACGCGCTCGAGGAGCGCGCGGCGCGCGTCGAGGGCTCGCGCGAGGCGCTGATGCGCACCCCGATGCACGAGTACGCGCACCTGGTGATCGGCGCCAACAACGAGGAGCTGCCGCCGCCGTTCACGTTCCGGACGTTCGCGCGCTACGTGCGCTGGGCGTGGCTGTGCGAGGGGGCGGCGACGCACTTCGCGGGCCAGGGCCCCCACCTGCGCGCGGCGATCCTGCGCCGACTGCGTGAAGGACCGCGCCCCGCGTTCCCGCCGGACGCCCGCGACGCCCCACTGCTGGGCTCGACCGTGTTCGCGCTGCTGGAGCGCGAGCGCGGGTCGCAGGCGTGCGCGGAGCTGGCGTCCGGCCGCCTGTCAGCGTCCGGTCCGCAGCCGACCGTCGAGCGCGCCTTCGAGCGCCAGTTCAGCGACGTCGAGCGGGCGTGGCGCGAGTCGCTTGAACAGCATCAATAAAGGTGGTGCGCGGAGGATGAGGGTCCATTTGTATCCCCTATAGGGGGCAGTAATGGACCCTCAATGCTCGCAGTGCACGTCGCGGAAGAACGCCCGCGCCAGGCTGTCGTGCTTGTGGACGTACCTGGCCACGAGCTCGGCGTCGCAGAGCGTGCCGTCCTTGTAGTCGACGTTGTAGATCCAGACGATCTGGTGCCTGCTCGTCCGCTCCGCGTCGAAGATGCGCCAGCGGTCGACCGGATGGTCGGGGTCCTTCGCCTGCTTGATGGCGAGCTTGCGCGCGAGCTTCTTGGCCGGCTTGAAGTGCAGCGTGTGCGCCGCCGCAGCGGGCGCGAGGGCGAGCGCCGCCAGGGCGGCCAGTAGGACGATCTTCGTGATTGCTCTCATAGGGCACCCAACTTAACCCGGAGCCGCCGGGTCAGCAAGCGCGGCGCGTCGCTATGCGGACACGCGGTGGATCGGGCGCACCGTGGGCATGCCGTTCCCGTTCGGCTGAAGCTGCGGGTCGGGATCGCACGGCACGACCTCGGCGCGGCCCTCGCCCGGGCCCAGGCGCACGCGCAGGATCGCCGCGCCGAACTCGCCCACCGCGGCGCGGGCCGAACGCAGGACCGCCTCCGCACCGTCGTCGGGCATCCCGCACGCGGCGAGGAAGACCTGACCGCGCTCCTCGTCCTCGGGCGCGCCGTCGAGCTCCAGGTCCTCCATTCGCACGCCCTCGGGCGCCGCCGCCTCGGGGCGCGCGCGCACGATGCAGGCGGCCATGTCGTCCGGCGCGCGGTCGGCGCGCTCGGCGATCCGCCGCAGCAGCGCGTCGGCGCGGATCTCGTCGCCCAGCTCGTTCACGATCTCGCCGACCCGCTCGCGCCCCAGCAGCCCGTCGCCCAGCCGGGCCTCGAGCAGGCCGTCGGTGAAGAAGCAGGCGGTGGAGCCCGGCGGCAGCGGCACGGTGGTCTGCCGGACGCCGGTCTCGAAGCCGGCGCCGATCGGCGGCGACGACCCGACGGTCACCGGGTTGTGCGCGCCGGGGCCGATCAGGATGGGCGGCGGATGGCCGGCGCAGGCGTAGCTGAGCGTGCCGGCGACGCCGTCGTAGACGGCCAGCACGACCGTCGTCAGCTCCGCGTGCGGCTCGTTCTCGAGTGCCCGGGCGGCGCTCTGCAGCGCGGCGCGCGGCTCGCCGCCCGCCGTGAGGTAGGCGCGCAGCGTGTAGCGCATCAGCGCCGTGACGGCGAGCGCCTGGCGACCGTGGCCGCAGACGTCGCCGACGATGATCGCCACACGGCCGCCCTCCATCGGGAAGACGTCGTAGAAGTCGCCGCCGGCGCCCGGGCCCTCGGCGGGGCGGTACGCGACGGTGGCGTCGAGTGCGCCGATCCGCGCCGGCACGTCGGGCAGCAGCGCCTTCTGGAGCAGGCCGACGTCGCCGAGCAGCTCCTGCCGGTGGCGCTCGAGCCGCGCGGCGCGGCGTCCGACGAAGAGCGAGCGAAGGAAGAAGCCGAACGCCAGCAGCGCCAGCACCGCGATCAGCACCTTGACGGGCGTGGGGATGAACTTGATCACGTCGGCGATCGGACGGAGCGCGCCGTGCGGGCCGCCGGACGAGTCGCTGGTGGCCGAAGCTGTGGAGCCCTTGGCGCGCGCCACGCTCGCCGCCGGGCGTCGCGCGGCCGTGAGTCGCGCCGCGCGCACCGCTGCCGCGCCGCTCGGCCGCGGACCGTTGCCGGTGAGGCCACCTCCTCCGCCGCCACCGCCGTTGCCACCGCCCCCGTCGCCGCCGACGCCGGTGTCACTCCCGCCGTTGCCCGTGCCGCCGTCCACGTGGCTGGGGCCGCCGCCGCCGTTCGAGCCCCCGTTGCCGCCGCCACCGGAATCGCCGCCGCCCCCGCCACCTGAGGGGACCGCGTCGTTGACCGTGTGCTCCACGGTGTCGCCCGCGCCGTTGACGGTGTTGACGACCGGATCGACGACGCCGCCCGCCGGGCCGCCGACCGACGGAACGTCGGGCACGGAGACCGACGGCGGGCTTACGGACACGCCGCCCGCCGACAACGGCGCGGCCGTCGGAGCGAATGCGAGCAGGGCCGCGACCGGGGCGGCTGCTGCCAGCCCCCGCCATCTCAGCGCAGCGCGTTTGCGAGCCATTAGGGAATGATCGGCATCTCGTCCCCCTGGATCAAGATGTCCGCCGACGAGTCGCGTCCGTCCGACAGGATAGACCCGATTGCGCCTTTTTGGCGCGTCTACAGGCCGAGCGTCTTGGCGATGATGTTCTTCTGGATCTCCGACGTGCCGCCGTAGATCGTCGTGACCACCGCGGCGCGCAGGTAGCGCTCCATCGGGTACTCGGTCGCGTAGCCGTAGCCGCCCATGATCTGCACGCCCTCGAGCGCGCAGCGCTTGGCCAGCTCGGTGCACGCGAGCTTCACCATCGACGCCTCGCGCGGCAGCATCCGGCCCGGGTCTTCGTCGGTCATCTGCGCGACCCAGCGCACCAGCAGGCGCGCCTGCGCGAGGTCGGTGGCGAGTCCCGCGAACTTGTGCTGGATCGCCTGGAACGTGCCGATCGGCCGCCCGAACTGCCTGCGCTCCTTCGCGTACGCGAGCGCATCGTCGAACGCGCGCTGCGCGAGGCCGAGCGCCGACGCACCGAGGATCACGCGCTCGTTGTTCAGGCCGGCCATCAGCTGCAGCCAGCCGTTGCCCTCGGTGCCGAGCAGCGCGTCGTCCGGCACGCGGCAGTCCTCGAGGTAGAGCTCGTTGGTCTCCTCGCCGCCGAGTGTGGGGATCGGCGTAATCTTCAGCCCGTCCGCGTCGCGCGGCACGAAGATCATCGACATTCCCTCGTGCGGCGAGTCGCTGCGCTCGGTGCGGCACACGATGAGGATGTGGCTCGCCTTGTGCGCGTACGAGCACCACATCTTCGAGCCGTTCAGCACCCACTCGCCGTCCTCGCGCGCGGCGCTCGTCTTGAGCGACGCCACGTCCGATCCCGACTCCGGCTCCGACATCGCGATCGCGAGCCCGCCGCCCTTCGACACGCGCCCGAGCAGGTCCGCCTTCTGCTCCTCGGTGCCGAACCGGTTGAGCGCCCCGACCACGATCAGCGTGACGCCGTAGCCGCCGATCGGCGCGCGCCCGTGAGCGGTCTCCTCGAGAAACAGCGCGGCGTCGAGGAAGCTGCCGCCCGACCCGCCGTAGCGCTCGTCGATCGTGAGCCCGTACCAGCCCAGCTCCGCCATCTGGCGAGCGACCTCATCGGAGTGCATGTCCTCGTACCCGTTGGTCAGCTCGGACAGCCGCGCCGACGGGAACTCCTTCGCGCAGAAGTCGCGGACCGAGCGGACGAAGTCCCGCTGCTCGTCGGTGAGGCCGAGCACTACGAGGCGGCCATCGCGGCGGGGCGCGCGGGGGTGTCCGCGTCCGCCTTCCAGCGGTTCAGCTCGCGCAGCGCGATGACCATCTTGTGGACCTCGTCGGGGCCGTCGGCCAGCCGCAGCATGCGCAGCGACCGCCACATCATCGCCAGCGGCGTGTCGTCCGAGACGCCCAGCGCGCCGTGCACCTGGATCGCGCGGTCGAGCACGTCCATCACCACGTTGGCGGCCACGACCTTCGTCATGGAGATCGCCTGGCGGGCCTCGCGCTTGCCGTACTCGTCCATCTGCCAGGCGGCGTTCAGGACCATCAGCCGCGCGCCGTCGGTCTCGATCCGTGACTTGGCCACGAAGTCCTGGACGAACTGCTTGTCCGCCAGCGGGCCGCCGAACGAGACGCGGTCGTTCGCGCGCTTGCACATCAGCTCGATCGCGCGCTCGGCCGCGCCGATCGCCCGCATGCAGTGGTGGATCCGGCCGGGGCCGAGGCGGTCCTGCGCGATCTTGAAGCCCGCGCCGCGCTCGCCCAGCAGGCTGTCCTTCGGCACGCGGCA
>JBJMLK010000152.1:0-4194 GCA_045805345.1 Thermoleophilaceae bacterium
GCCCGCGCCGGCCGCCGGGCCGGCGAGCGGCGGCCGCTCCGAGCCCGTGCGCGACGCCGCCGAGGCGGCGCGCGGTGCCGCCACCGACCCCCCGCGTGACCCGCGCCCCGCGCGGATCGAGGATCCGCTCCCGGCCGGCGCGCCGATGGTCCGCAAGCCAAAGCGCTCCAACCCGCGGCTCACGGCCGTGATGATGGCCATCCAGGGCAGTCCGCGCGAGCACGTGGCCGACCACCTCGCGCGCGAGCACGGCCTCGAGGACTCCGAGGAGCTGCTCGACGAGGTCTTCGGGCGCGACGAGGCGCGGACCTAGCGGCCGCGCGGCGCCGAGCGCGCCGCGGCCGAAGCGCGCGCAGCTACCGCTCGCCCAGGAACTCGGCGACCCGGCGGGTCTCCGCCTCGAGCGTGTGCTCGCGCACCCGGGCGAGCCCGGCCGCCACGAGCCGCCCGCGCAGCTCGGCGTCGCGCCCGACGCGGGCCAGCTCCTCGGCCGGGCGCGTGGCGTCGCCCGGCGGCACCAGTAGAGCTGCGTCGCCGACCGCGGCGGGCACGCCGCCGACCTCGGTCGCGACCACCGGCAGGCCGGCCGCGAACGACTCGAACAGAACCTGCGGCAGGCCCTCGGTCCACGAGACGTGCAGGAACGCGTGGCTCGACCGGTAGAGCTCAGGCAGCCCGCCGTCGATCGGCACGTAGCCGCGCACGTCAGCGGCGTCCTCCACGCCCAGCTCGCGCAGCCGCGCGCGAAGGTCGCTCTCGAGCGGCCCCTCGCCGGCAATCACGAGCCGCCAGCGCGGGTCGAGCTCGCGCAGCGCCGCGAGCACGTCGGCCAACAGCAGCGGGTTCTTCTCGCGCTCGAGGCGCCCGACGCTTAGCGCCACGAGCTCCTCGCCGTCGTATGAGCGCGCCGCCACCTCCTCGGGCGACGCGATCTGCTCCGACGGCACCAGCGACACCGTGATCGGCAGCACGCGCCCGGCCCGCCGGTAGTTGCGGGCCAGCTCGGGGCCGACCACCACCACGGGCCAGCGCCGCGCGAGCAGCCGGTAGGTCCCCTCGAGCAGCCCAGCGGCGAGGTGCACCCAGCGCTTGCCCGGATGGCGGCTGCGCACGTAGCGCGGCAGGTCCTGCCGCACGCCGAGCGCCACGCGCCGGCGCCGCAGCGCCGCGAGCCCGCCGAACAGCACGGACAGCATGTACGGGCCGAGCAGCCACGCCGTGTCCACGTCGCCGAGCACGCGCCAGAAGCGGCCGAGCGAGCGGACCATCGCCGGCACCGACTCGCGAGCGTTCACGAGGCTCGAGTAGTGGGGGAGGGCGACGAACTCCACGCCGTCGGGGAGCCGGTAGTGCGACACCCCAGGGCGCGGCGAGAGCCGGCCGACGATCACCAGCCGCTCCACGTGCTCCGCGAGCCCCGCGAGGAAGAGCGCGAACGCGCGCTCGGCATAGACCGCGTCGCCCTCGCGGGTGTACACGTAGTCGGTGTAGACCGCCAGCCGCACGGCGGCTAGGCGCGCCGTGCGATCCGGGTGAGCGCCGCGACCGGCGGGCCGAACCGCACGGAGCCCGACAGGAAGCCGAACCCCCAGGCGCCGTGCATCACGGCGAATACGACGGGCAGCGCCACCGCGTCGCTCGGCTCCTCGGCCTCGGACAGGGCGCGCGCACTGGCCGTGGCCACCGCGGCGACGTACGCGGCAAGTCCTGCCCGGGCGACCGTGCGCAGGGGCCGCGGCAGCGCGACGCTGCCGATCACCGCGCACGCGAACGCGGGGGCGAACAGATGGCGCGCGTCCAGGCTCTCGGGGTGGCGGGCCGCGGTCTTGGCGCGATAGTTGCCGTAGCGCCAGTACTGGCGCGCCAGCCCACGCACGCTGTCGCGCGGCACGTAGCGCGCCGCCAGCTCGGGCAGGGACACGATCCGCCCGCCGGAGCGCAGGATGCGCGCGGCCAGCTCGGAGTCCTGGTTGATCGGCCAGCTCTCGTCCCAGCCGCCCTGCTCCTCCACGGTCGAGCGCCGCCACAGCCCGGCGAACACGCCGGTGTCGAGCTCCTGCTCGGGGGTCGCGCCGTTGTCGGATCCCCAGCGCGCCGACCCGCCGGTGCCGAGCCACGTCCCCAGCGCCAGCGCCACGCGGCGCGACCACGTGCCGGTCCCGTACGGCACCTGCGGCCCGGCGACCCACACCACGTCGCCGCGACGCAGGCGCTCGACCCCGCGCTGGATGTAGTCCTCGGGATAGAACGTGTGCGCGTCCATGCGGACGATGTAGTCCCCGCGCGCGTTGCGCAGGCCGACGTTGAGGCCGGCCGTCGACGAGCGCCCGGGGTTGTCGAAGACGCGGATCCGCCCGTCGTCGCGCGAGAGCTCCTCGAGGATCTCCTTGGTGCGGTCCTCCGAGCGCCCGTCCATGAAGAGGAACTCCACCGAGCCGTCGAAGCGCTGCGCCTGCATCGCCGCGACCGTGTCGCGAATGAAGCGCTCCTCGTTGAGCACCGGGATCAGGACGCTGGCGTCGACGCGCTCGGCGGCGTGGCTGTCGGGCGGGTCATTCATCGGGACGGTTGTCGGCACGATAGGCGCGAAGGCCGACCTACGGGTTGAAGAAGGCGCGCCCGCTGCCGATGTAGTCCAGGTCCATGGGGACGCTCGGTAGACATCCGAACGGGTTCGGCCCGCACCACGAGCCCGTAGTCGTCGCCTCCTCCGCCTACCATGAGGAGCTCATGCCAGCGCGCGACGGCAACGTCCGCTCGGCCGAGTGGCTCCGGCCGCGGGTCGAGCAGCAGGGCCTCCAGAGGTACGTCAACACGATCCGCGAGCGGATCAAGCTGATCGCCGCGATCACCTTGCTCTGCACGGCGGCCTCGATCGTCTACGTCGTCACGGCCCAGAAGGAATACACCTCCGAGGCGGACATCCTCGTC
This sequence comes from Thermoleophilaceae bacterium, assembly GCA_045805345.1. Classification (GTDB taxonomy): domain Bacteria; phylum Actinomycetota; class Thermoleophilia; order Solirubrobacterales; family Thermoleophilaceae; genus AC-37. Next base: position 2,932 of record JBJMLK010000152.1, read on the forward strand.
ACGCCGGTCTCCCAGAGCGACACCGAGCTCTCAGGCCTGCCCGTGATCCACTCCTCGCCGGACCCGACGCGCGACGTGGAGACGGCGGCGCGCCTGGTGGTCAACCGCGACGTGGCGCTGCGCGTGAAGCGCCAGCTCAGGCTGAAGGAGGGCCCGAACCTGATCCAGGAGAAGGTCACCGCCGAGCCGGTCGCTCAGAGCAACCTCGTGGCGATCACCGCGAAGGCGCCGTCGCCGCGTCAGGCGCGCAACCTCGCCAACGGCTTCGCCGCCGCGCTCATCCAGCTTCAGACCGAGCGGCTGCACCGCGCGGTGCGAAAGAGCCTCACGGCGCTGGCGCCGCGCGTCCGCGCCATGACGCCGGCCGACCGCGCGCAGCCCGACTCCGTCGCCGCCCAGTACTCGCGCCTCCAGACCCTCGCCACCCAGGACGACCCGACGCTTCAGCTCCAGACCCCGGCGTCGCTGCCGGGCGGCCCGTCCTGGCCCAAGACCAAGCTCAGCGTCGTCGCCGGCTTCATCGCCGGACTGATCCTCGGCGTCGGCAGCGCGTTCGCGCTTCAGGTGCTCGACCCGCGCCTGCGCCGCGAGGAGCAGCTCCGCAGCCTCTACGGCCTGCCGATCCTCGGCCGCATCCCGCGCGAGTCGCGCGGGCGCCAGCAGCGCGCCCTCGCGCCCGAGCGGCTGTCGCCGTCCACGCTCGAGTCCTACCGGACCCTGCGCGCCACCCTGGCCGCCTCTCGCCGCGGCAGCGCAACCGGGGCGCCCGCGGTGCTCGTCACGAGCCCGTCGCCGTCGGAGGGCAAGTCCACCACCGCGATCAACCTCGCGTCGTCGCTGGCGCTCGCCGGCAACAGCGTGATCCTCATCGAGGCCGACCTGCGCCGCCCGTCGATCGGCGACGCGCTCGAGGTCAGCTCCGAGCACGGCACCGGCAGCGTGCTGCTCGGCATGGCCAGCTTCCAGGACGCGCTGGTCGAGACCAAGGCGTACGGCCGCTACCTGCGCCTGCTGCTCGCCGACAAGAGCGGCGCCGCCAGCGGGTTCATGGCCGACCAGCTCTTCCTTCCCGCCGCCCAGAACCTCGTGCAGGAGGCCAAGCAGCTCGCCGACTACGTGATCGTCCACTCGCCGCCGCACAGCGAGGTGATCGACGCCCTGCCGCTCGCGCAGCAGGTCGACGAGGTGCTCCTGGACGTCCGGCACGGCCCCCCGCAGCACACCACGCTCCAGAACCTCGCCGAGCTGCTGGCCCGCCACGAC
>JBJMLK010000153.1:0-8936 GCA_045805345.1 Thermoleophilaceae bacterium
GCCGAGGCGGTGTGAGAAGCGCCGCAGCTCGGGCGCCTCCTTGTCGCACGGGCCGCACCAGCTGGCCCAGAAGTTCACCAGCGCGGGCTTGCCGCGCAGCGACGCGATCGTCGTCCGCGGCGGCGTGAGCACCTCGGCCGGGAGCGGCGGCGCCGCGCGGCGTCCGCCGCCGTTGCCTCCGCCACCGCTCGTGGCCAGCTCGAGCACCGCCAGCGCGCCGATCACCAGCGCCGCGACGATCAGGTAGCGGCGGCCCTCCATGTCGCGCGCCCGCCGTCCCTACTGCTTGGCGAGGAGCGGCACGTCGTGCACGATCTGCGCCGGTTTGAAGTTCGCCGGGTAGAGCGTCGTGATCTTGCCCGACGCGCTGATCCCGTAGATCTGCGCGGAGTGCTCCACCTTCTCGGGGTCGCTCTGGTCGGGTCGCGCCACGATGCCCCAGTTCTTCCAGACCCCCGCCAGCTTGGACTTCGACCCGAGCAGGTAGCGCATCTCGCCGGTCACCTGATGCGCGGCGAGGAACTTCTTCACGGCCTTCGGCTTGTCGCCGCGGGGGTCGGTCGACACCGCCACGAGCTGAACCGACTTTGCCTGCGGGCCGAGCTGCTTGAGCGTCGTGTGCATGTTGCCGGTGATGAGCGGGCAGACGTCGGGGCAGTGCACGTACAGGAACGTGACCAGCACGACCTTGCCCCGGAATGAGGAGATGTCGAAGGGCTTGCCGGTCGAGTCCTTGAGCTGAAGCGGCGGCGCCGGCTTGGGCGGATCGGCGACGGCTCCCTCGAACGGGCTGGGCTTGGTCTCGACCGCCGGCTTCTTCTCCGACTTGTCCGAACCGCCGCAGCCGGCCACCAGCGCCGCCAGGACGAGGACTGCGAGCGTGCACAGGCGCGCCTTCACGCGCTGAGCGTACCGAGGGCTACCGTTCGCGCGGTGGCCAGCAAGCTGTCCGATTACCGGCGCAAGCGCGACTTCGGCGCGACGTCCGAGCCGGCGGGGGGCGAGGGACCGGGGGAGGGGACCGCGCGCTTCGTGGTGCAGGAGCATCACGCCCGGCGCCTCCACTGGGACCTCCGCCTCGAGCGCGACGGCGTGCTCGCCTCGTGGGCCATCCCAAACGGGATACCGCAGGACCCTAAGGAGAACCGCAAGGCGGTCCGGACCGAGGACCACCCGCTCGAGTACATCGATTTCGAAGGCGACATCCCAAAGGGGGAATACGGCGCCGGGACCATGAAGGTTTGGGACACCGGCACCTACGACTGCCACAAGTTCCGGGACGCCGAGGTGATGGTCACCTTCCACGGCGAGCGCCTGTCCGGCCGCTACGTGCTCTTCCGCGCCGGCAGGGACGAGAAGGACTGGATGATCCACAGGATGGACCCGCCGGCCGATCCCGAGCGGGAGCCGCTGCCCGAGCACGTGGTGCCGATGCTGGCCAAGCTCGGCGACCTGCCGCGCGACGAGGCGCGCTACGGGTTCGAGATCAAGTGGGACGGCATCCGGGCGCTGATCTACTCAGAGCCGGGGCGGCTGCGCATCGAGGGCCGCCGCCTGAACGACATCACGGGCCAGTATCCCGAGCTGCGGCCGCTCAACCGGGAGCTGGGCTCGCGCTCGGCGGTGCTCGACGGCGAGATCGTCGCGCTCGACGAGGAGGGCCGGCCGAGCTTCGGCCGCCTGCAGCAGCGCATGCACCTGACGGGCGACACGCGCATCAAGCGCCGTGCAAAGGAGCTGCCGGCCACCTACATGGCCTTCGACCTGCTGTTTCTCGACGGACACTCGCTCATGGGCCTTGCGTACGAGGAGCGGCGCGCGCGGCTCGACGAGCTCGGGCTGGACGGCCCCGCCTGGCGCACCCCTCGCGCCCACCCCGGGGAGGGCCGCGCGCTTCTCGAGGCGAGCGAGGAGCAGGGGCTCGAGGGCGTCGTGGCCAAGCGGCTCGACTCGGTCTACGAGCCCGGGAGCCGCTCCGGCGCGTGGATCAAGGTGAAGAACAAGCGCCGCGAGGACCTCGTGATCGGCGGCTGGCTGCCCGGCGAGGGCAAGCGCGAGGCGAGCATCGGCGCGCTGCTGGTCGGGCGCCACGACGAGGACGGCATCCTCCACTACGCCGGCCGCGTGGGCACGGGCTTCAAGGAGCGCGACCTCGCGGAGCTGCAATCGAAGCTCGAGCCGCTTCGCCGCGACACGAGCCCGTTCCACGGCAAGCCGACGCCGCCGAAGGGGGCCCTGTTCGTGGAGCCCGAGCTGGCGTGCGTCGTGGAGTTCACCGAGTGGACAAGCGAGGGGATCCTCCGCCACCCCGCGTACAAGGGACTCGTGAAGCAGCTGCCCAAGCTCCAGGGCAAGGCCGTCGAGGTCGAGCTGGACGACCGCAAGCTCCGGCTGTCCAACCTCGACAAGGTGCTCTACCCCGGGACCGGCTTCACCAAGGGGCAGGTGATCGACTACTACACGCGCGTCGCGCCGGTCCTGCTCCCGCACCTCCACGCCCGGCCGCTGACCCTCAAGCGCTACCCGAACGGCGTGGACGACAAGTTCTTCTACGAGAAGCAGTGCCCGTCGCACCGTCCCGACTGGGTGGAGACAGCGTCGGTGTGGAGCCGGCACAACCGCCGCAACATCGAGTTCTGCCTCGTCAACGAGCTGCCGACGCTCGTCTGGGTGGCCAACCTGGCCTCCCTCGAGCTTCACACCTCGCTGTCCACGGCCGAGGACATCGAGCGCCCGACGATGATGGTCTTCGACCTCGACCCCGGCGCGCCCGCCGACATCGTGGACTGCTGCCGCGTCGGGCTGTGGGTCCGCGAGCTGTTCGAGGGGCTGGGCCTCGAGACGTTCCCCAAGACCTCCGGCTCGAAGGGGCTTCAGGTGTACGTGCCGCTGAACGTCGAGACGAGCTACGCGGAGACCAAGCCGTTCGCGAAGGCTGTCGCCGAGCTGCTCGAGAAGCAGCACCCGAAGCAGGTCGTGTCGCGGATGAGCAAGGAGCTGCGCGGCGGGAAGGTGCTGGTCGACTGGAGTCAGAACGACGAGCACAAGACGACCGTGAACGTGTACTCGCTGCGCGCCAAGGAGCGCCCCACCGTCTCGACGCCGGTGCTGTGGGACGAGGTCGAGCGCTGCCTGGCGGCCAAGGACGCGTCGCTGCTCGCGTTCGACTCCGACCAGCTCCTCGCGCGCGTGGACGAGCTGGGCGACCCGTTCGGCCCGGTGCTGACACTGCGACAGGAGCTGCCGCGGTTCTGACACCATTCGCCGTCGGATGAGACTCCGCAGGCCGCGCACGGACAAGCGCAGCTGGAGCCGCAGGCTCGCCGACGAGGAGTCGCGCGAGTTCGTCGAGAGGGAGCTCGAGGACACGCGCGAGGTGTTCCGGACCTCCTCAGGCGAGTTCCAGCTCCAGTCGTTGTGCCGCGACGTGTTCGCGTCGGGGTCCACCACCGACCTGCGCTGGCTCAAGTCGCGCGGGGTCGACCCCGGGGAGTTCTACGAGAACGAGCTCAGGCCGAGCTGGGAGGGGCTCGACCAGCGCGAGCGGGCCGCCAAGATCGAGCGCTTCATCGAGCTCTCCCACATGCTCGGCGGCGCCGGTCTCGAGGGCGAGCCGTCGGAGGAGATGCGCGACCTGATCGCGACCGTGCACGTGAAGACGCTCCTGCTGAGCTGGGCCCACGACCGCACCTACGGCTTCATCGACCGCATCTTCAACGGGCCGCTCCAGTATCGAGCCCACCGCCGGTCGAACGGCGCCCGCGTCTAGTCTCCGGCGCTCATGGAGCCTCCCGGGCCAGCCGAGCCCCTCGAACTCCGCGCCGAGGTGGGCGACGTGGCGGTCGAGCGCCTCCGTCGCCTCCAGCTGGTCACCGACCCCAGCCTGTCGCGGCTGCCGCTCGACGAGCTGCTCGACGAGCTGCTCACGCGGATCTCGACGATGCTCATCGCGGACGAGGCGACGGTGCTCCTCCAGGAGGAGGGCGCCGGCGTGCTCCTGGCGTACGCGTCGAAGGGCCTCGAGGAGGAGGTCGAGGCCGGCGTCACCGTGCCAGTAGGGGCGGGGTTCGCCGGCCGGGTGGTGGCCAACCGGCGGCCCGTCTTTCTTCCCGAGGTGACCCCCGACAGGGTCGTGAACCAGATCCTCATCGAGAAGGGGATCGCCTCGATGCTCGGCGTCCCGCTGATCGTCGGCGAGCGCGTGCTGGGCGTGCTGCACGTGGGAACCACCTCGCCGCGTCACTTCGACGCCGCCGACGTCGAGCTGCTGCGCCTCGCCGCCGACCGCATGGCCATGGCGCTCGACCACGCGCGCCTGTTCGACGCCGAGCGCGAGGCCCGCGAGGCGGCCGAGCAGCGCGCGGAGCGCCTGGCCCAGATCCAGTCGATCACCGACGTCGCGCTCGGCTACTTCACCATCGAGGAGGAGCTGATGACCGGCCTGCTCGAGCGGCTGCGCGATCTGCTCGGCACCGACACCGCGGCGGTGCTCCTGATGGATGCGGCGGGCGAGAACCTGGTTGCGCGCGCGGCGAAGGGGCTCGAGGAGGAGGTCGAGCAGGGCACGACGATCCCGATCGGGGGCGGCTTCGCCGGCCGCATCGCCGCCGACCGCCGCCCGGTCTTCCTGCCGGTGGTCGACCACTCCACCGTGCTCAACCCGATCCTGCTCGACAAGGGGATCCAGTCGCTGCTCGGGGTCCCGCTGATCGTCGACGACCGGGTGATCGGGGTGCTCCACGTCGGGACGCTCACGCCGCGCCACTTCAGCGCTGACGACGCCGACCTGCTCCAGCTCGCGGCCCAGCGCGTGGCTATCGCGATCGACAGAGCGCGCCAGCACGGCGTGGCCCGCACGCTCCAGGAGCGCCTGCTCCCGGGGCGGCTGCCGGCGGTCGGCGGGCTCGAGCTCGCCGCCCGCTACATCCCGAGCGCCGACGACGCCCACGTGGGAGGCGACTGGTACGACGTGATCCCGCTCGACCGCGGACGGGTCGGGATGGCGATGGGCGACGTGGTGAGCCACGGCGTGCGCGCGGCGGCCGCGATGGGTCAGCTCCGCACGGCGCTCCGCGCCTACGCCGGCGAGCCCGGCGGGCCCGCCTCGGTGCTCGCGCGCCTGAACGACTTCGTGCGCGCCGACGAGGACCGCGACATGGCGACGCTCGCCTACCTGATCCTCGACACGGGCTCGGGCGCGATCGAGTACGCGCTCGCGGGCCACCCGCCGCCGCTCGTGCTCCGTGCCGGCGCCGAGCCGCGCTTTCTCGAGGGCGGCCGCTCCGCGCCGGTCGGCGTGGTGGTCGGCGGCCGCTTCGCGGAGGCGACCGACGTGCTCGCGCCGGGCGACACTCTGCTGCTGTACACGGACGGCCTGGTCGAGCGCCGCGACGAGGGGCTCGACACGAGCATCGCGCGCCTGGCGAGCGCCGCCGCACGCGAGACCACCTCCGCCGAGGCCCTCTGCGACCGGCTGACGAGCGACGCCGGGGTCCGCGAGGACGACGTCGCGATCCTCGTGGCGCGCCGGACCGGCGCCGACCGAATGGAGCTGCGCGTGGGCGCCGTCCCGGAGTCGCTCGCCACGATGCGCCGCGCGCTGCGCAGCTGGCTGCTGGCGGCGGGCGCCGACGAGGACCTCACCTATGACGTCCTGGTGGCGGTGGGGGAGGCGGCGGCCAACGCGGTGGAGCACGCGTACGGGCCGCTCGACAACGAGTTCGCCGTCACGGCGGAACGGGACGGCCAGGACGCCGTGATCACCGTGGCCGATCGCGGCCGCTGGCGCCCCTCTCGCGGCAGCAACCGCGGGCGCGGGCTGGCGCTGATGCGCGAGTTGATGGACGATGTGCGGGTGGACAGCGGCGAGGAGGGCACGCTCGTGACGCTTCGCCGCCGCCTGGGTACAGGCGGTGGAGGATGAGCGCACCCGAGGCTCTCGACATCCGCAGCGACGGGGACGTCGTGATCGCCGCCCTGCGCGGCGAGATCGACCTGGCGAACGCGCGCGCCATCGGCTCGCTCGTGGCGGGCGCGGTGCCGAACGACGCGACGGGGCTCGTGGTCGACCTCTCCGATGTGACGTACCTGGACAGCTCGGGCGTGCACCTTGTCTTCGACCTCTCCGAGCGGCTCGTGGCTCGCCAGCAGCGGCTGGCGCTGGTCGTGCCGGAGGCGTCGCGGATAAGTCGCGTGCTGGACCTGGTGAACGTGAAGGCCGTCCTCCCGGTCACGCCGACCGCCGCCGAGGCCGTGGAAGCCGTCCGCAAGGTGACCGCGGACTAGTGGAGGCCGGACGCCACAGCTCTCGCCGCGCGCTCGTGACCGGCGCCGCGACGGGGATCGGCCGCGCGACGGCCGCGCGCCTCGGCGCCGAGGGCGCGGCCGTGGTCGTCAACTACATCGGCGACCCCGAGCCGGCCGGGGCGCTCGTGCGCGAGATCGAGCAGGGCGGCGGGCGGGCGATGGTGATCGAGGCCGACGTGTCGAACGAGGAGCAGGTCGTGGCCATGTTCGGCGAGGCCGCAAGCGCCCTCGGCGGGCCCGTCGACCTGCTCGTGAACAACGCCGGGATCGAGAAGCCGTTCCCGCTGGTCGAGATGCCGCTGGAGGAGTGGAACAAGGTGCTCGCGGTCAACCTCACCGGCTCCTTCCTGTGCGCCCGCGAGACCGCGCGCGGGCTGATCGACGCCGGCGCGCCCGGGGCGATCCTCAACGTGTCGAGCGTCCACGAGGTGATCCCGTGGCCGAGCTTCGGCCACTACTGCGCGAGCAAGGGTGGGATGAAGCTGTGGGCGCAGTCCATCGCCAAGGAGCTGGCGCCGCACGGGATCCGCGTGGCCAACGTCGCTCCCGGCGCCATCCTCACGCCGATCAACCAGGAACTGATGGACGACCCGGACAAGCGGCGCGAGGTGGAGGGGGAGGTGCCGTGGGGCCGCCTCGGCAAGCCCGAGGAGATCGCCGGCGCGATCTCGTGGCTCGCGTCGCCCGAGGCCGAGTACGTCGTCGGCACGACGCTGTTCGTGGACGGCGGCATGACGCTGTACCCGAACTTCATCTAGCGCGCTACTAAGGGGACGCTCGCGGGTTATCGGGGCATGGCCCGCGTGACGTTGGCGCTCGCGGTCGTCGCTTCCCTCACGACCGCCGCTCCCGCCGCGCGGGCCGCAGGGGGCTGCGAGGTGCCCAGTGGAGCGCACGTTAAGGCGACCGCCAAGCACGCCGTGGCGTACCGCGTCGGGTCGCGGGTCTTCGCGTGCCTTCACGGAACCGGCGACCGGGTGCTGCTCGAGCGCCTCGGCGAGCACGGGGGCAGGGTCACGCGGGTCGGTCCGATCGTGCTCGCGGGCCCCCACGTGGTTTACGCCAAGCGGCGCACGTCCAGCTCGTCCGACTTCTGGGGCTACGTGGAGGTCGTCCACATCGACCTTCGCAACCCCGGCGGCCGAGACGCCGACACCCCATGGGGGGACCCGGGCCCGCCCAGCGCCTACGTGCTCCAGATCGTGCTGGCCCCCGACGGGGCGTACGCGTACACGGCTCAGGGGTTCCAGCCCGATGAAGCCGGCGAGAAGTACTACGAGGAGCGGTTGGTGATCGCGCATGACGGCGCGGGCCGACGGGCCCTCGACTACTGGGGGAACGGGGGGTCGGAGGACGACTCGGGCGCGATCGACCTCGGCTCGCTGGTGCGCCGCCACCGGGTCGTGTCGTGGATGCATGCAGGCGAGTCACGGTCGGCGCACCTCCGCGACGTCGGCAGCTGCAGGGTCCCGCCCGATGCGCGCGTCGAGAGGTTCGCGGCGGGCACCGTCGTGTACAAGCGCTACGGGGGCACGCTCGCCTGCATCGGACGGGTCGGCAAGGCGCAGGTCATCAACGAGGACGTGATCAGTGACGGCAGGTACGAGTCCAGCGACACGTACAGGATCGGCGGCCGATTCGTGGGATGGACGGAGCTCGTCGAGCGGGATGGACACGCCGACGAGCGCTATGTGCGCCTCTACGACCTCGGCAGGCGGCACCTGGTGCGAGAGGCGCTCGTGACGTCGAACGACTGCCGGGCGGACGTCGGGGTCCCCGACATAGCGGTAGCCCGCACCGGCGCCTTCGCGTGGACGACGGCGGTCTACGACTCCGAGCACGTTTGCACGCTCGTGACCGCCTGGGACGCCTGCGGTCGGTCGGTGCTCGACGAGGGCGTCGACACGAACTCGCTCCGGATCGCCGGGGCCCAGGTCCGCTGGACCGCTTCTGGCGCCGAGCGGTCGGCTCCGCTGCGCTCCTCGGCCGACTGCTGAAGGAACTCCGAGGCGGTAAGCGAATCACCTGGGCGTGACCCGCTCAGGTACTTCGGCCCTCACGCTCTCCGCCGAGATCCGCCAGCGCTTCGACGAGTTCTCGCGCTCGCAGAAGGACGTCGGGCAGTACATCGTCGACCACCTGGACGAGGCCGCCTTCCACACCGCCGAGGAGCTGGCCCGGCGCGCCAACACGTCGAGCTCGACGGTCGTACGGTTCGCGCAGGCGCTCGGGTTCGAGGGCTTCCCCGAGCTCCAGTCGGCGGCGCGCGACGAGTACCGGCGCGCCCGCGGCGACGGCGAGACCGAGACGCTCGACACCCCGCCGCTCTTCCCCATCGACCAGACCGAGTTCGAGGCCGCGCTGGCCGCCGACCACGTGAACGTGGCCGAGACCGCGCGCAAGCTCGACCGCGACGAGGTGGCCGCGGCCGTCGAGGCGATCTCGAGGTCGGAGCACACGCTCCTCTGCGGCACCGACCAGATGGCCTTCTTCGCGAGCTACCAGCGCCACCTGCTGATGCTGCTCGACCTGCGCTGCGAGGTCGTGGCGAGCCCGCGCCAGGAGGGGCTGGCCCGGCTCGGCCGGATCGACGAGCGCACGCTGGTGGTCGGCTTCTCGGCCGGGCGCCC
>JBJMLK010000154.1:0-4416 GCA_045805345.1 Thermoleophilaceae bacterium
CCGCTGTGCGTGCTCGCCGGCAAGGAGTACGGCTCGGGCTCGTCGCGCGACTGGGCCGCCAAGGGGCCGCGGCTCCTGGGCGTGCGCTTCGTGCTGGCCGAGAGCTACGAGCGCATCCACCGCTCGAACCTCGTGGGCATGGGGATCATGCCGCACCAGTTCCCCGCCGGCGAGACTCGCGAGTCGCTCGGCCTCACCGGGCACGAGACCTTCGACGTCGCGCCGCTCGAGGACGGCCAGCGCACGGTGCGCGTGAACGACTTCGACGCCACGGTGCGCGTGAACGCCTTCGACGCCACGGTGCGGATCGACACGCCCAACGAGTGGCAGTACTACCGCGCCGGCGGCATCCTCCCGTTCGTGCTCCGGCGGCTCGCGAGTTGACCCATCACGACCTCTGCTTCGGCTGCGGTCAGGCCAACCTCTTCGGCCTCCAACTCGAGCGCGACCGCTTCTTCGTCAAGCAGGACCACCAGGGCGCCGATGGCGCCGCGCACCCGGGGATCGTCGTGACCGCCCTGCTCGAGGCGATGTCGAAGGCGGGCGGCGACCCTCACGCGGTGCGCGTGGAGCTGCACGGGCCCGCGCCCGTGGGAGAGTTCGTGGACATCGAGGCCACGGCGAAGCGGGCGACCGCGAGCTGTGACGGGGAGGTGATCGCAGAGTGCCGAGCCTGACGCGCAAGATCCTCGAGGAGCACCTGGTGGACGGGGACCTCAAGCCGGGCGAGCCGATCGGCCTGCGGGTGGATCAGACCCTGCTCCAGGACGCCACCGGGACGATGGCGTGCATGCAGTTCGAGCAGCTCGACGTGGAGCGCGTGCGCGTGGACCGCGCGGTGCAGTACGTGGACCACAACGTGATCCAGCTCGACTTCAAGAACCCGGACGACCACCGGATGCTCCAGGCGATGGCGAGCAAGTTCGGGATCGAGTACTCGCGGCCGGGCAACGGGATCTGCCACTACGTGCACATCGAGCGCTACGCGAAGCCCGGCGGGATCCTCGTGGGCGCGGACTCGCACACAACCACGAGCGGCGCCCTCGGGATGATCGCGATCGGCTCCGGCGGGCTCGACGTGGCGGTGGCGATGGCCGGCTACCCGTTCGAGATCGCCTGCCCCGAGGTCGTGGAGGTGCACCTCGAGGGCGAGCTGGCGGGACCGTGGGTCCAGGCCAAGGACATCATCCTCGAGCTGCTGCGCCAGCTGGGAGTGAGCGGCGGCAAGAACAAGGTGTTCGAGTTCACCGGCCCCGGGACGGCCGACCTCTCGGTGCCCGAGCGCGGCACGATCGCGAACATGATCGCCGAGCTGGGCGCCACCTCGGCGGTGTTCCCGCCCGACGAGCGCACGCGCGAGTGGCTCGAGCGCCAGGAGCGCGAGGACGACTTCGCGGACCTCGGCCCCGACGACAACGCCGAGTACGACGACCGCGTGGAGATCGACCTCGGCGAGCTGGTCCCGCTCGTGGCCAAGCCGCAGAGCCCCGGCAACGTGGTGCCGGTGGAGGAGGTGGCCGGCACCGAGCTGGGGCAGGTGTGCATCGGGTCGTCGGTGAACTCGGGCTACGCCGACCTGGCGCTGCCGGCGGCCGTGCTGGCCGACAAGGACGGCCAGATCGTCGACCCGCGGATAGCCGCGACGGCGACTCCCGGATCGCGCCAGATCCTCACGGCGATCGCCGAGTCCGGCGTCTACCGCCAGCTCGTGGAGGGCGGCGTGCGGATGCTCGAGCCGGTGTGCGGACCGTGCGTGGGGATGGGCCAGGCGCCGCCGACCGACGCGAACTCGCTGCGCACGATGAACCGCAACTTCCCCGGCCGCAGCGGCACCCCCGACGACTCCGTGTACCTCTGCTCGCCGGCGGTGGCTGCGGTGTCGATGGTCGCGGGCGAGATCGCCGACCCGCGCGAGTACGGCGATCCGCCCGAGCTGCTGCCGGAGCCGGAGCTGAAGCCGTACGTGGACGACGTGCACATCTTCAAGCCCGCCGGCGAGGACGAGGCCGAGAAGATCGAGATCCCGCGCGGGCCGAACATCAAGACGCCGCCCGAGCACCAGCCGCTCGACGAGTCGATCGAGGCGAAGGTGGCGACCGTGCAGCCCGACGACATCTCGACCGGCGACCTCGCGCCCGACGGCGTGGAGGTGATGTCGTACCGCTCGAACATCCCGGCGATCGCCGAGTTCACCTTCCGCCACCGCGACCCCGAGTTCCGCGAGCGGCTGAAGGAGTGGGGGAGCGGCTTCATCGTCGGCGGGGAGAACTACGGCCAGGGGTCGTCGCGCGAGCACGCCGCGCTCGCGCCGCTGCAGCTGGGGGTCAAGGCCGTGTTCGCGAAGTCGTTCGCTCGCATCCACAGGCGCAACCTGGTGGCGCAGGGGATCCTCGCGTTCACCTTCAAGGACGACGCCGACTACGACCGCGCCGAGGTCGGCCAGGTGTGGCGCCTGCCGCGGGTGCGCGACGAGCTGGCCGAGGGAGCCGACGAGATCACCGTGGAGGTTGAGGACGGCGAGGACTTCAAGGTCACGCACGACCTCGCTCCCAAGGAGCGCGAGATTCTCGTGGAGGGCGGTCTTCTGCACTGGCTGCAGGAGCACGGGGAGAAGGCGCAGTGAGCGAGGTACACCGCTGCGGCACCTACTACGTGAACTGGTACCTGGTGGACGACGGCGGCCAGCTCACGATCGTGGACGCCGGCGCGAGCGGCTACTGGCCCCAGCTCGACAAGAAGCTGGCGGAGCTCGGCCGCACCCGTGAGGACGTTCGCGGGTTGGTGCTGACGCACGGGCACGTGGACCACGTGGGCTTCGCCGAGCGGCTGCGCGTGGAGTGCGGCACGCGCGTCTGGGTGCACGAGGCGGACGAGGAGATGGTCAGGACGGGGAAGAACCAGAAGACCGAGAGCTCGATGCTGCCGTACCTTCGCTACGGCTACGCATGGCGGCTGATAGGCCACCTCCTGCGCTGGGGCCCCTCGATCAAGAAGGTGGGCGAGGTCACGACGTTCGGCGACGGCGATCAGCTGCCGGTCCCCGGTGAGCCGCGTGCGATCCACACTCCGGGCCACAGCCGCGGGCACTGCGCGATCCAGTTCGCCGATGCCCTGCTGGCGGGCGACGCGCTGTGCACGCGCAACTCGCTCACAGGGGACGAGTCCGGCCCCCAGCTGGCACCGAGGGCGTTCAGCGTCGACACCGCGCAGGCGATGGAGTCGTTGGACCTCCTGCCCGAGTCGCCGCTCCTGTGCTTCGGGCACGGCGAGCCCTGGACCGGCGGAACCGAGGCGGCGCGGACGCACGCGCGCCAGGTCGGCTTTACTTAGGCCCCATGTCCGGTAGCGGGAACGGACGGGCTCTGGACCGCCCGTCGAGGAGCAACGGCCTCGCGCCCGAGCCGCCCGAGGGCGGCCGCAACGTGCTGGTGACGGGCGGCGCGGGCTACATCGGCTGCGTGCTGGTGCCGCGGCTGCTGGAGCGCGGCTACCGCGTGCGGGTGCTCGACCGGCTCTATTGGGGCGACTCGCCGCTGGCCGCGTTCCGCGAGCGCATCGAGCTGGTGGAGGCCGACGTGCGCGAGCTGCCGACGGAGGCGCTCGACGGGATCGACGGCGTGATCCACCTGGCGGGCCTGTCCAACGACCCCACCGCCGAGTACGACCCGGAGGCCAACTGGCAGATGAACGCCGTCGCGACCGAGGCGATGGGCCGGGCGTGCGTCGAGAGGGGGGTGGAGCGGTTCGTGCTCGCCACCTCGTGCTCGCTGTACGACGGGCTGCCGCCCGGGATGCACGACGAGGCGACCGAGGTGCGCCCGCGCGGCGCCTACGCGACGTCGAAGCGCTACGCCGAGGAGGCGCTGCTGTCGCTCGTGCCCGACGGCCTCGTGCCCGTGCTGCTGCGCAACGGCACCGTGTACGGCTGGAGCCCGCGGATGCGCTTCGACCTCGTGGTCAACACGTTCGTGAAGGACGCGCTGCTCGAGGAGCGTCTGCTGCTGCACGGCGGCGGCTGGATGTGGCGGCCGCTGGTGGACGTGCGCGACGTGGCCGACGCGATGATCGCGGCACTCGAGGCGCCGGCCGACGTCGTGCGCGGCGAGATCTACAACGTGCTCCACTCGAACTACCAGATCCGCGAGCTGGCGATGCTCGTGGCGGGCTCGGTCCAGCTGCTCGGCCGCCAGGTGCGGCTCGAGGAGGTGCCGGCGCCCGCGTTGACGCGCGACTACGAGTGCTCGAACGCGAAGCTCTCCACGCACCTCGGCTTCTACCCGACGCACTCGGTGGTCGGCGCCGTGAGCGACCTGCTCGAGCGGATCGACCTGGCCGACCGCGCGTCGCTGAGCCACCCGCGCTTCTACAACATCCGCTGGCTCGAGCTGCTCAACGAGGTGCGGCCGCGGCTGGAGC
>JBJMLK010000155.1:0-2711 GCA_045805345.1 Thermoleophilaceae bacterium
CGAGGAACGCGGCCATCCCGCCCAGCAGCAGGAGCCGCCGCGTGGCGCCCTGCGGGGCGACCGCGTTCGTCAGCCACGCGTAGCCGCCGTACATCCACCACACCACGCCGAGGATCAGGAACGCCTGGGCCACGCCGCGCCCGTTCGGCTCCCGTACGAGCACGGCCGTGAGCTGCGTGATCGTGAAGACGAACACGAGGTCGAAGAACAGCTCGAGCGTCGAGACCCGGACCGGGTAGTCGCGTGCGGCTTCCACGCGCGTATTCTCGCGACCGTGCAGCGCGTGGCGGTGGCCGACCTCGGGTCGAACTCGTTCCGGCTCGTGGTCTATGGACACGAGCCCGGGCGCTGGTGGGCGCACGCGGACGAGATCCGCGAGGCCGTCCGCATCAGCGAGGGGATGGGCGACGACGGTGTGGTCCGGCCCGAGCCGATGCGCCGCGCGCTGCAGACGGTGGCGGTGTTCGACGCGTTCTGCCGCGCCACCCACGTGGAGGCAGTCGAGGCCGTGGCCACCAGCGCGATCCGCGACGCCGCCAACCGCCACGAGCTGCTCGAGGTGATCGCCGACCGGACCGAGCTGCCGGTCAGGGTCCTGTCGACTGCCGACGAGGCGCGCTACGGCTACATAGCGATCGTCAACTCCACGACGCTCGCCGACGGCTTCGGGCTCGACATCGGCGGCGGCAGCGTGCAGGCGATGCGCATCGAGGACCGGCAGCTGGCCGACCACGCGTCGTGGCCGATGGGCGCCGTTCGCATGAGCGAGCGCTTCCTCCCCGGTGACGAGTCGGGAGGCAAGGCGCTGAAGGCGCTCCGCAAGCACGTGGCCAAGGAGCTCGCCGCCGCCGACTGGCTGACCGGCGGCGGGCGGATCGTCGGGATCGGCGGGACGATCCGCAACCTCGCGGCCGCCGCGGAGCACCACGCCGGCGTCGACCACCCCGACGCCCAGGGCTACATGCTCACGCGCGACGCGCTCGGCGAGCTGGTCGACCACCTGGCCTCGATGCCCGCCGCCAAGCGCGGCGGCGTGCCGGGCATCAAGCCCGACCGCGGCGACGTGATCCTGGGCGGCGCCCTGGTTCTCGCGACCGTGATGGACGAGGGCGGCTTCGACGAGCTCGAGGTGACCGAGGAGGGACTGCGCGAGGGCGTGTTCTTCGAGCGCATCCTCGACGCCGACCCGCCGCTGCTCGAGGACGTGCGCCGAGCGTCGGTTGAGAACCTCGCGAGCCGCTACCAGGACGACCTCGAGCATCCGCGGCACGTGGCCGCGCTATCCGACCAGCTGCTCAACGGCCTGGCGGCCGGCGACCTGTACGAGCCCGGCGAAGCCGACCGCGAGCTGCTCTGGGCGGCGAGCATGCTCCACGACATCGGCGTGGCCGTCGACTACGACGACCACCACAAGCACTCGCGCTACCTGATCCTCAACGCGGGGCTGCCGGGGTTCACGCCGCGGGAGGTGGAGCTGATCGCGCTGATCGCGCGCTACCACCGGAAGGGCACGCCGGACGTGGGCGAGCTGGGCAAGCTCGCGAGGAAGGGCGACGAGCGGCGCCTCTCCGTGCTCGCCGGAACGGTCCGGCTGGCCGAGCAGTTCGAGCGCAGCCGCGACGGTGCGGTGCGGCGGGTGGCACTGCGCGCGGAGGACGGCCGCGTGGTGGTGACGCCCGAGGCGACGACCCGCGCGCCGGTCGCGATCTGGTCCGCGCGACGCAACGCGGACCTGCTCGCCGGCGCCATCGACCGCGAGGTCGACATCGCCGAGACATGACGAGCAGGCTCCCGGTCGGGACTATTGGGAATAATGGGCGAGTGCCGCGCGACGCGAGCGGGGCGGCTGGGACGCCGTCCTCATCCCGGGAGATGAGCTTCGAGTTGGCAGGGGGGCCGTACGCGGTGACCGCGGCGCGTCTCGCGCTGGCCGAGATCGACGACATCCTCGACGAGAGTCAGGCGTTCGACGTGCGCCTGCTGGTGAGCGAGCTCGTCACGAACTCCGTGCAGCACGCCAAGGTCGGGCCCGACGACTCGATCGCGCTGAAGCTCG
This sequence comes from Thermoleophilaceae bacterium, assembly GCA_045805345.1. Taxonomy (GTDB): domain Bacteria; phylum Actinomycetota; class Thermoleophilia; order Solirubrobacterales; family Thermoleophilaceae; genus AC-37. The sequence goes on from JBJMLK010000155.1 coordinate 2,057, forward strand.
CGATCGACGCCGCGGCCGTCCGCGTGGAGATCTCCGACAACGGACCTGGCTTCGACCCGCCCGCCGATCCCGGCGACGTGGAGCGCGACCGCGGCTGGGGCCTCTTCTTCGTCTCTCAGCTCGCCTCGCGCTGGGGCGTTGAGCCCGGCGCCGACGCCTGCGTCTGGTTCGAGATCGACCGGACCGGCGGGGAGGGCGCGGCCGGACAGACCGCGGCCTAGATGATCGCTTTGGACTCGATCATCTAACGCGACGATGGGCCGCCGCCAGCGGCGCCGATCGCGGGGCCAGGACGAGCCGCCGGCCGACGCGAGCGCCGGCAGCACGGACTACACCGACGCCGACGGCAACGTCCTAACGCTGCGCGACCGCCTCTCGGCGGGCACGCTGCGTAAGCTCGAGTCGCTCGACGCGCGACCGGCCGCCTCGGCCGACGATCGGTGGCAGCGCCGCGAGGAGCTGCTGTTCGAGCGGCTGGCGGTGCGCTGGACGATCGCCGGCCTGCCGCTCGACTCACAGCGCGAGCTGCTCGGCCGCTACCGGATGGCGGACTCCGAGACGCGCGCCTGGGTGCGACGCACCATCGACGGCCACCTGGCCGAGAGACAGCCCGAAGCGCTCGGCTGAAACAAACGCGGACCTCGCGATACTGGAC
>JBJMLK010000156.1:0-19094 GCA_045805345.1 Thermoleophilaceae bacterium
CTCTGGCTCGAGATGAAGGAATCGGGCGTGCTCGACAAGACGATGCTCGTGTTCGGCCAGATGAACGAGCCGCCGGGCGCGCGCATGCGCGTCGCGCTCTCGGGTCTCACGATGGCCGAGTACTTCCGCGATGAGGGGGGCCAGGACGTGCTGCTCTTCATCGACAACATCTTCCGCTTCGTGCAGGCGGGCTCCGAGGTCTCGGCCCTGCTCGGCCGGATGCCCTCGCAGGTGGGCTACCAGCCGACGCTCGAGACCGAGATGGGCCAGCTCCAGGAGCGAATCACCTCGACGCGCAACGGGTCGGTCACGTCGGTCCAGGCGATCTACGTGCCCGCCGACGACCTCACCGACCCGGCACCGGCGTCGGTGTTCGCCCACCTCAACGCCACCACGGTGCTGTCGCGCTCGATCTCCGAGAAGGGGATCTATCCGGCGGTCGACCCGCTCGACTCGACCTCGACGATCCTCAAGGCGGACATCCTCGGCGACGAGCACTACCAGGTCGCGACGCAGGTCAAGGAGGTGCTGCAGCGCTACAAGGAGCTGCAGGACATCATCGCGATCCTCGGCATCGACGAGCTCTCCGACGAGGACAAGCAGACGGTGCAGCGCGCGCGCAAGATCGAGCGCTTCCTGTCGCAGCCGTTCTTCGTGGCCGAGGCGTTCACCGGGTCGCCCGGCACGTATGTGAAGGTCGAGGACACGATCCGCGGGTTCAAGGAGATCGTCGAGGGCAAGCACGACGACATCCCGGAAAGGGCGTTCTACATGAAGGGGACGATCGAGGAAGTGGTCGAGGCAGCTAAGGGAGAGTCAGGGAGCAGCGGCGGCGGTAGCGGCGACATCGGCAAGGCCGAGGAGGCCGTCGAGCAGGCGCAGGAGGCCGTCGACGAGGCCAAGAACGCGCTCGAGGACGCGAAGGGCGACGGCGACGGCGACGACGGCGACTCCGGCGATGACGACTCCGGCGACGACGACGGGGATTCCGGCGACGACGACTCGGATGACTCGGACGACTCCGGCTCGGACGACGACGACTCCGACTCGGACGACGACGACTCCGACGACAAGAGCTAGGCGAGCCGGCGCGTGGCGAGGAACAAGTTCAGGGCCGAGGTCCTGACCCCCGAGGGTCAGGTCTTCGACGACGAGGTGGAGATGGTCTCGACGCGCACCGGCGTCGGGTCGATCGGCATCCTCGCCAACCACGCGCCGCTGATGGCGATCCTCGAGCCGACGGAGCTCCGGCTGTACAAGTCGGACTCCGACGTCGTGCGGCTCGCCCAGGGCGAGGGCTACCTCCAGGTGGTGGACAACAGCGCCCTCGTCTTGGTCGAGGAGGCCGCGGACCCCGACAAGCTCGACCGCTCCGACCTCGAAAGCCGCCTGAAGGACGCGCGCGAGGCCCTCGAGCACGCCGAGGAGGGCTCGCAGGAGCGCGAGCACGCCGAGCGCAACGTGCGCCGCTGGGAGGCGTTCCTGGAGATCGCCGGCGGGTCGTAGCCCTGGGGAGCCGGACGCCGGTGGCGGACAAAGTCGTCGGGTACCGAGGACTCGAGGATCCCCACGCGCAACGGCGGCGACAACTGGTCGCCGGGCCGGTCGTCGTAACGGCGGTCGCCGGGAACGATTGCGCCGCGATCGACGCCTTCGAGACGGCCGCGCTCCGGCTCGTGCTGGAGCATCTCGCGTACATCAACAAGCCCGAGGTACGCAGTCCGTTCAAGGTCTTGGGGGCTCGCCTCGAGGGGTCGTACCCGGACACCCTCCTGGTCATCTCCATCCGGTGGAGCGAGACCATGAAGGGCGAGGACGAGTATGCGCTGTGGAAGGGGTATCCGTTCCAGTCCGGCGAGGAGGCGGGAGAGCTGATCGCGGCCTGGGTTGGGGAGAACAACTGATGTCGAGCCGCGACGGCCTGCACGGCCGGGTCGACGCGATCCTCGCCGAGCTGGGCTACGAGGCCGACCTCGACGGCGACGGGGACTGGCGGATCGCCACCGACGCCGGGCCGTTCATGCTCGTCGTCGACCGCGACAACGGCGACCTCGTGGCGATCCAGACGATTCGTTCGATCGAGGGTCCGATCGCCTCCGAGGCCGAGCTGATGCACATGCTGCTCCAGCTGAACGTGGAGGCGGTGGGGGCGTCGTTCGGCGCCGTGGCCGGGCGCGACGCCAACCTCCTGGTCCTGAGCTCGCGGACGTCGGCGGACGACGTCTCGCGCGAGCGGATCGAGGCGATGCTGGGCGACGCCACGCGGCTCTCGCGGCGGCTCGACCAGCTGGCCGAGGCGTGGCGACCCTCCTCGTAGCGGTCGGCTGCACGCGTCCATGAGCCGCGACGTCGGCCTGTTCCTCACCGTCTTTCTCGCTTCGGCGGTCGAGGGCGTCGAGGCGGTGACGATCGTGCTCGCCATGGGGCTGACGCGTGGCTGGCGCTCGGCTGCCGCCGGGACCGCCCTCGCGCTGCTCGCGCTGGCCGCACTGGTCGCCGCGCTCGGACCGGCGCTCACGGCGCTCCCGATCGACGCGCTGCGGCTCGTCGTGGGCGCACTGCTGCTCGTATTCGGGCTCCAGTGGCTGCGGAAGGCGATCCTCCGCTCGGCCGGATACAAGGCGCTCCACGACGAGGAGGCGATCTACGCCGCCGAGCTGGCGGCCGCGCGAGCCGCCGGCCACCCCGAGCCCGGCATCGACCGCTATGGAGTCCTCGTCAGCTTCAAGGGCGTGCTTCTCGAAGGCCTCGAGGTCGCGTTCATCGCCGTCACCTTCGGGACGAACCAGGGCAACGTCGCGCTCGCGGCCGTCGCGGCGCTGGTGGCGGTCGTGATCGTCACCGCGGCGGGTGCGGTCGCGCGAGCGCCGCTCAGCAGGGTGCCGGAGAACACGATGAAGTTCGCCGTCGGCGTCATGCTGACGTCGTTCGGGACCTTCTGGGGTGCCGAGGGGGCGGGCGCCGCGTGGCCGGCGGGCGACGGGGCGCTCCCCGCGCTCATCGTCTTCACGCTCGCGGCGTCCTTGGCGCTGGTCGCCGTGCTCCGGCGACGTCGAGCCCACGTCGGCGCCGCGCGGGCGTCGACCCCCACGATCCCATGAAGCTGCTGACCTCCATCCTCCGCTTCGTCTACGAGTTCGTCGTCGGTGACGACCCGCTGGTGGTCGTGATCGTGGTCGTCGGGCTGTCGCTGACGGCACTTCTCGCGGGTCACGGCGCGCCGGCGTGGTGGGTGCTCCCGTGCGCCGTGCTCGTCGCCCTGAGCGCGTCCGTCGTCCGTGGGGCGCGTCGTTGACGGGAGACGGCCGTGCCGCCGCTTGATCGGCGCGAGGCCGCGGCGATCGTCGCGGGCGGATGCCTGGGAGCCCTCGCGCGAACGGCGCTGGTGAAGGCCTTTCCGCCGGGTGGCTCATGGCCGTGGGCGACGTTCAGCGTCAACGTCCTGGGCGCGTTCCTCCTCGGGTACTTCGTAACGCGGCTCCAGGAGCGTCTGCCACTGTCGTCGTATCGCCGGCCGTTTCTCGGCACCGGGCTCTGCGGCGCGCTCACGACGTTCTCGACCGCGGAGATCGAGCTGCTGCGGATGCTCGACCGTCATCACTACGGCCTGGCGGCGGGATACGCCGCGGCCAGCGTCGTCACAGGCTTTGTCGCGGTCGCGCTTGCGACCAGCATCGTCCGACGGGTCAGGCTGATCGTCTAACCGTGATCTGGGTCGCCGTTGCTCTTCTGGGCGGGCTCGGCGCGCTGGCGCGGTTCACGCTCGACGGCATCGTGTCTGAACGGCTGGGGGGCTTTCCGTGGGGCACACTCGTGGTCAACGTCACCGGATCCTTCGCGCTGGGCGTGCTCGCCGGGGCGACGCTTGACGACGACGCGACGCTGCTGGCCGGCACGGCCACGATCGGCGCGTACACGACGTTCTCCACCTGGGTCTTCGAGATGCACCGCCAGGCCGAGGACGGAAGGCGAAGCGCGATGGCCTTCAACCTGGCGGGCAGCCTCGGGCTCGGGCTGGGCGCCGTCGCCCTCGGACGAGCGATCGGGCGCGGCCTGTGAACGCGGACTGCCTCAAGCTCACGACCTACTTCGGCGAGCGCGATCGCACCGACGGTCGGTTCCTCGCGGACGCGCTGCTCGACCTCTACGAGGACCACGGCTTCGCCACGAGCGTGCTGCTTCGCGGAACCGAGGGCTTCGGCGCGCGGCATCGCCTTCAGACGCAGCGACTGCTGACGCTGTCCGAGGATCTCCCGTTGGTCACCGTCGCAGTGGATACGCGCGAGCGCATTCAGGCGGCTGTCGAGGACGTCAAGGCGATCACGGGCCACGGGCTCGTCACGCTGGAGAGAGCACGGCTCTTGACCGGCGCCGTCGACGCGATCGAGCTGCCCGAGGAGCTGCACGATGCCACCAAGCTCACGATCTACTGCGGACGGCAGGAGCGCGCGAACGGCGCGCCGGCCTTCGTCGCGATAGTCGATCTGCTCCGGCGCAGCGGCATCTTCGGCGCGACGGTGATGCTCGGGGTGGACGGCACGGCGCGCGGGACCCGCCAGCGAGCGCGGTTCTTCGCCCGCAACGCCGAGGTCCCGTTGATGATCATCGCCGTCGGTGACGGGCCTCGGGTGGCTCGTGTCCTACCTGAGCTCGGCGAGCTGCTGCGCCGCCCGCTGATCACGCTCGAACGGGTCCGCGTCTGCAAGCGCGATGGCTCGCGCCTGGCAGAACCGAGTCACGTTCCGGCGGAAGATGACAGCGGCATGCCGGTCTGGCAGAAGCTGATGGTGCACTCCAGCGAGCATGCTCGACACGCCGGTCGACCGCTGCATGTCGAGCTGATCCACCGCCTGCGCGAAGCGGAAGTCGCGGGAGCGACGTCGTTGCGCGCGATCTGGGGATACCACGGCGATCACCGCCCGCACGGCGACAGGCTGCTGGCGCTCTCACGGCGCGTCCCGGTGCTGACGGTGGTCGTCGACCGACCGGAGGGGATCCGGCGGGCCTTCTCGATCGTGGACGAGGTCACGGCCGACACCGGGCTGGTGACCAGCGAGATGGTTCCTGCCGCCCGTGCCGCATCTCCGCACGGCGAGGAGGGCGCGCTGAGGCTGGCGCGGCCGTCCTAGTAGGTTGCGGTCATGCGCATCGGCGTCCTCGGCACCGGCGTGGTCGGGCAGACCATCGCCACGAAGCTCGTGGAGCTCGGGCACGAGGTGACGATGGGCGCACGCTCGGCCGGCAGCGAGAAGGCGGTCGAGTGGGCGTCGGGCGCGGGGGAGGGCGCGGCCGAGGGCAGCTTCGCGGACGCCGCCGCGCACGGCGAGCTGCTGTTCAACTGCACGGCGGGCACGGCATCGCTCGAGGCGTTGCGCGCCGCCGGTGAGGAGGAGCTGCGCGGCAAGGTGCTCGTGGACGTGTCCAACCCGCTCGACTTCTCGCAGGGCATGCCGCCCACGCTGTCGGTCTCCAACGACGACTCGCTGGGCGAGCAGATCCAGCGCGAGTTCCCCGGCGCGCGGGTCGTGAAGGCGCTCAACACCGTGAACACCGCCGTGATGATCGAGCCGATCGAGGGCACCAACCTGTTCGTCTGCGGCGACGACGAGGCCGCGAAGCGGCAGGTGGTCGAGCTGATCGGCGACTTCGGCTGGCCGTCCGACTCGGTCGTCGACATGGGCGGGATCGAGCAGGCGCGCGGCACCGAGATGTACCTCGCGCTGTGGATCCGCCTGATGGGCGCGCTCGGCACGCCGCAGTTCAACATCGCGGTAGTGCGCGGCTAGTTGCACGGCCGGACGGTCGTCGTCACTGGCGCGAGCTCGGGGATCGGCGCCGCCGGCGCCGTGGAGCTCGCGCGGCTCGGCGCGACGGTCGTGCCGGTCGGGCGCGACGAGCGGCGGCTGGCCGAGGTCGCGCGCAAGGTGGGAGGGGAGGGGTTGCGGGCCGACCTCGCGTCGCTCGCCGGGGTGCGGCGGCTGGCCGACGAGCTGCTCGAGCGCTGCGAGCGGATCGACGTGCTCGTGAACAACGCGGGCGTGATGCCCGGCCGCCGGCGGCTGACCGCCGACGGCCTGGAGCTGACCTTCGCGGTCAACCACCTGGCGCCGTTCCTGCTCACCAACCTGCTGCTCGACCACCTGCGCGAGTCGGCGCCGGCGCGGGTGGTCACGACCAGCTCGGTGGCCCACAGCGGCGGGCTGGTCGACCTCGACGACCTCCAGCTCGAGAGCGGGTGGTCGATGATGCGCGCTTACTCCACCTCCAAGCTCGCCAACGTCCTGTTCACCCGCGAGCTGGCGCGGCGGCTGGAGGGCAGCGGCGTGGTGGCCAACTGCTTCCACCCCGGCGTGATCCGCACGCGGCTCACGCGCCGCGCCAACCCACTGCTCATGGTCGGCGCGCGCCTGGCGGCGCCGTTCCTCGGCTCCCCGAAGACCGGTGCGGAGACGCTGGTGTGGCTGGCGTCGGCGCCCGAGGCGGCTGAGCTGTCGGGGGGCTACTTCGAGAACTGCGCCCCGGCGCGCCAGAGCGCCCAGTCGCAGGACGACGACCTGGCCGCGGCGCTGTGGGAGCGGAGCGCCGCGCTCGTGGGCCTGCCCGCCACCGCGGCTTGACGTGGGGACGAGTCGCCGTTCTAATGGGGCAAGTGGACTTGCTTGCGGCGCGGCGCGCGCCACTCCTGGGCGTGCTCGTGGCCGCGGCGGCGGTTCTGACGCTGCTGCTCGGGGCGCAGCAGGCTCACGCCATCGTTGCCTGCAGCACGAGCTGGACGGCGGGCAGCGGGAACTGGAACGACGCCGCCAATTGGAGCGCGGGCGTGCCCGACGCGAGCGACGTGGCCTGCATCACCAGTGACGGCGACAAGCAGATCATGATCCAGGCCCAGGACGGGAACGAGACGAACGCCACCGCGATCGCCAAGGAGCTTCACCTCGGCGGGGCGAGCGGCACGCAGTCGATCCTCATCTCGGGCGAGTCGTTCGGAACTCCTACGGCGGTCGACTATCCCGCGAACCTGACGCTCGTCGGCGGCGCCGGATCGGCCAGCGACATCGGCCCCAACGGCAAGATCTTCATCCAAGCGGGATCCGGAGCGAACGCGGGCATATGCGCGGGCTCGCCGCTCACGAACTCGGGAGAAATCCAGACGCTGGGCGGCTTCGGCACCGGCCCGCGGACGCTCGGCGGGAACATCAAGAACCAGGGGACCCTGAACATCAAGATCAATACGGACGTCCCCTCGACGCAGAGCTGCGGCCCGAACGTGCTCGAGAACTCGGGCGACGTTACCGGCGCGATCAGCCGCACGCTCACGGTCGGCGGGACCTACAAGCAGACGGCCGGCACGACCGGCCCGGAGAAGGTGGTCGTGGACGGTGGGCACCTCGCCCCATCGGGCGGCACGGGCACGATCCACGTGCGGGGCGCGAGCTCGCTCGATTCCGACGTTGGCGAGGGCATCAACGTGAACGTCGAGGGCTCCGCGACGGAGGACGCGCTCGTGACGACCGCCGCGGCGATGACCAACGCCGGCACGATCGCGCTCACCGATCTCGGCGGCTCGCACGGGTCGACCCTGCGCGCGAGCGGCGGGAAGCTCACGAACACCGGCGCGCTGTCGACCGTGGTCGGCTCGGGCGGCGCCCGGCATCTCGGCAAGACGATCGAGAACCAGGGCACGATGCAGATTGGCGCCGACACCTCGTCCGAAGGCGACCCGAACACGCTCGCGCTCACCAGCTCCGCCGGCGAGTTCGATGTGCTCGCGGGCGCGAAGCTGACGCTCTCGAACTTCACCGAGACCGGCGGCGGCGCCGGGATCTACGGGAGGCTCGACGACAGCGGCAATCCGACCGTGAGCGGCGGCCGCCTGGAGGGAGACGGGCTGATCAAGGCGGGCACGTTCGCCAACACCGGCGGGACGGTGGACCCGGGCGACGGCGTCGGCCAGCTGACCGTGGACGGCAACTACACCCAGGGATCCGGCGGCACGCTCGCCGTCAAGATCCAGGGACCCAACCCGGCCAGCGACTTCGACCTGCTCGTGGTGACCGGCACCGCGACACTGGGCGGCACGCTCACCGCCAACACGGTCGGGGCGCAGCACGACACGTACCCGGTCGTCCAGGCCCAGCAGGTGACGGGCACGTTCGACGTCTATGGCTTCAGCGGCCAGAGCTACGGCGTCGTCACGAGCTCGACCGCGGTGACCCTCGTCGCGGCGCCGTTCAACACGACCAGGCCGGCGATCACCGGCCTGCCGAGGGTCGGCAACGTCCTGAGCTGCACCAACGGGATCTGGGTGCCTCAGGGATCGCCGCTCACCTACGTGTACCGCTGGCTGCGCGACGGCGTGCCGATTGCGTCGACCACGGCGACGCGCAAGGTCGCGGCCGCCGACCAGGGGCACAAGCTCGGCTGCCGGGTGACCGCGACGAACGTCGCCGGCAGCACGCCCGCGACCAGCAACCCGCGGGCGGTGCCGCGCGAGCCGGTCGACCGCGGCACGTTCCCGAAGAAGACCCTCCGAGCCACGAAGGCGGGCGACGTGCTGGTGCCGGTCCGCAACCCGAACCCGCTCGGCACCGGAGGCCTGCTCACGCTGCGCAACGCCAAGGGCAAGGTCGTCGGCAGCGCGAAGTTCACGATCGGTGCGAGGGCGACGAAGACCGTGAAGGTCCACCTGACAAGCGGCCCTTTGTCGAAGCTGATCGCGAAGGGCCAGCTCAAGCTCCACGCGACGCTCGTGCTATCGAAGGGCACCGTCAAGCGCACCACGAAGACGGCGCTGACGGTCAAGAAACCCAAGCCGTAGCACCGGTCCGGCCCGCGGGCCGGGCTTGACCGCTTAAGAGAGGTCGGGCATTGTGATGTGGTGACCGCGCGTCGCCTGCTGTGGCCGCTCGTTGCGCTGCCGCTGTGCGCGCTGGGGTGCAACGACGACGCGCCGAAGGCCGCGCGCGTGGAGCACCGGCCGCCCGCGCCGCCGCCGGTGACGACGCCCGCGCCGCCACCGCGGGTGACCCGCGCGCACACACCGGCGCGGCTGCCGCGCGTTTCGCGAGCCGAGGTGCGCGCGCTCGAGGAGCGGATGGCCCGGCCGTGGCGGTCTCAGCAGAGGCGCAGCGGCACGTTCATCGACTACACGGACGACTCGCCCACGGTGCCCGACACGCGCTATGGCGACGCGATGATGGGCTACGCGCTGGTGCGCGCCGGACGGCGATTGCACGACCCGAGGCTGGTCCGCTCGGGCCTGCGCGGCGTGGCCTACGGGGTGAGGCACTGGGCCGGCGGCCGCACGACGCTCCTCCAGAGCGTGTTCGAGAACTGGGCAGTGCCGGCCACCTACAACCTCGCCCGGCGCAGGCTCGCGCGGGACGGCTTCTTCGTGGGGCAGCGGCCGATCTGGGAGGACTGGCTGCGCGTGTCGCGCGCGGAGCGCTCGGGCATCACGTTCGCCTTCGGCAACCACTGGCTGGTGGACGGCGCCGGCGTATGGGAGGGGCTGCGGACCCGCCTGCATTCCACCCGCGCCGACGCGGTGCTGGGCGGCGGGCGGAGCGCGGCGCTGGCCGGCGTCCTGTCGCTCGTGAACACGCGCGTGCCGGACCTGGCGCCGAGCGGCGAGGGCCCGTTCGTGCTCGACGACCCGCCCGACAACCCGCTGGCCTACGCCGGCCTGTCGCTCGGGCTGTACGCCCACCTGGTGCGGGAGCTGGGCGACCGCGCCAGCCCGCGTGCCCGCACGCTCCTCCGTCGCGCCGTGTACGGCCTCTGGTACGCGACGGCCCCCGACGGCGACTCCGACTACTTCGGCCGCTCGCAGGAGATGGTCTTCGGGCCCGCCGCCACGGCGTACGGGGCGCTCGTGGCCGCCAACCTGAAGGACACGCAGCCCGGGGACGCGGCGCGCTTCCGCGAGCTCGCGGACCGGTCGTTCGCGCGCCTTCTGTACGCCTACCCGATCGGCCGCCGGGGCCAGTACTACACACCCGGTCTCGCGCGCGACGTGCGCGCCACGATGCCCTGGCTGGACGGCTACGCCGGCGCACCGTCGATGGACGGCATCGCGCTCGCGATGGTCGATCTGGCGCTCGGCCAGATGAAGCGGCACGCGGAGCCCTCGCAGATCGCCGCCGACCGGTCGCTGGCCGGCGTGCTGGGCAGCGGCTCGGGGAGCTTCGCCGTGGTGCGCCACGGCGGCGTCTGGTTCGCGCTGCGGCTGCAGGCCGCCGGGCAGGCACGCCACGCGGGCGACCTGCGCTACGACGCCGGCCTGGCGATCGCCAAGCGCCGCCGCGACGACGGCACGTGGACCGACGTGGTGCCGCCGCGGCCGAAGACGGGGTCGCCGGCGTTCGACTCGGCAGGGCCGGACATCGTGAGCGGCGCGGCCGTGGTGGGGGTGCCGGTGGGAGCCGCCGCCACGACGTCGAGCGGGACGGTCCGAGTGACGGGGTCGCTGCGCGACCGCCGCGGCCGGCCGCTCGCTCCCTATCGCGCGAGCTACGTGACGAGGGAGTGCGGTGTGGAGCTGCGCTTCGCGGCGCGCCCCGGCCTCGTCTACGAGTACTCGGCGTTCTTCCGCGGCAATCGCGTGCCCGACCGCGCGCGCGGCGGCGAGCTGAGCGGCGGTGGGCAGCGCGTGACCGCGACGCCGGCGCCGGTGTCGGTCAGGCTCGAGCGCGGCTACGGATCATCGGCGGACCCCCACCTGGTGCGAGCCCGCATGCGCTTCAGCGTGCCGGGACCGCGCACCGTCCGCGTGCGGATGTGCTGAGCGGCTACTCGAACGGCTCGTCGCGCTCGCGCACGGCCTGCTTGAACCCGGCCTCGGCCGCGCGCTGCTGGAACGCGAAGCCCTCGGCCGTGTGGCGGGCGACCCCGTCGAAGACCGTGCCCAGGATCTGCGTGGCGTGCAGGCCCTGCGAGTAGAGGGTCTGGTTCACGAGCAGCTTCATCATCACGAGCTGGTTGACCGGCATCAGCGCGATGCGCTCGACCAGGGCCTCGAAGCGCTCGTCGAGCTCCGCCGCCGGCGGCGCCTCGATCGCCAGGCCCCACTCGTGCGCCTCGCGGCCGGTCAGGAGGTCGCCGGTGAACAGCAGGCGCTTTGCACGCTCCGGGCCGATCCGGTGCGCCCATAGGGCCGTGGTCGGCACGCCCCAGACGCGCGCGGGCGGGTAGCCGATCCGCGCGTCGTCGGCGATCACCAGGAGGTCCGAGCAGAGAGCCATGTCCGTGCCGCCGGCCACGCAGAAGCCGTGCACCTTGCAGACCACCGGCTTGTCGGCACCGAACAGCGACATGAAGCCGCGGACGTTGCGGCTCATCATCGCGTAGTCGACCGTCGGGTCCCAGGTGCCGTCGGGGTCGTGATTGCGGAGCTGCACGAGCGGGTCGAGCGGCGAGCCCTCGGGCATCGCGCTCTCGCCGCCGACGCCCTCCATCCGCCGCTCGGCGCTCGCCACCAGGTCGTAGCCGCCGCAGAAGCCCTTGCCGTTGCCGGAGAGCGCGATCACGTGGACGCTCGGGTCGAGGTCCGCCCGCTCGACCGCCGCCGCCAGCTCGCGTGGCATCTCGAGCGTGATGCCGTTGCCGCGCTCCGGCCGGTCGAGCGTGATGCGGGCAACGCGCCCGGTTACCTCGTAGTTGAGCGTGGGGTCGGCCATTTCTCCGCGGGCGATCGTAACCTGGGGCGCGATGCCTCGCCGCCTCCGGCCCGCCGTCGTCGCCGTCGCGCTCGCCTGCCTGCTCGCCTGCGCCGGCACCGCCTCCGCCGTGGAGCCCGAGTTCACCCGCTCGGACCTTCGCTCGTACGCGGACTCGATGGCCGCCCCCTGGCCGACGATCCAGAAGGGCAGCGGCACGTACCCGGACTACACGGACACCGACCCGAACTCCGACCCCGACACCCGCTACGGCGATGCCTTCATGGGCTATGCGCTCGTCCGCCTCGGGATCCGCACCGGCAACGAGGACTACGTGAACTCGGGGCTGAGAGGGGTCGTCTACTCGATCAAGACGTGGAACGGGTCGCGCAAGCACGAGACCCAGAGCGTGTTCGAGAACTGGGCGGTGCCGGCCACCTACAACCTCGTGAAGGACAACCACCTCACGGACAACTCGATCTTCGCCAAGAACCGGAAGCGCTGGGAGGACTGGCTGCGGATCTCGCGCGCCGAGCGGTCGGGGATCACCTTCGAGTACGGCAACCACTGGCTCGTGGACGCCCAGGGCGTGTTCGAGACCCTCGACACGGGGCTCAGCTCGTCGAAGGACGACGCGATCCTCGGCGGCCAGCGCGACGCCGCCCGGGCCGGCGCGCTGTCGCTGGTCAACGACCGCGTGCCGAACCTCGCGCCGGGCAACTCCAAGCCGTTCATCTTCAACGACCCGCCCGACAACCCGATGGCGTACGAGGGCCTCACGCTCGGCATGTACGCGCACCTGATCCGGATGCTCGGCCACCAGGCGAGCGGCCGGGCGCGCGACATGCTGCGCAAGTCGGCGCTCGCCATGTACTACGACACCGCACCTGACGGCGACTCCGGCTACTTCGGCCGCTCGCAGGAGATCCTCTGGAGCGCGGCCGGCACCGCTTACGGGGCGATGGTGGCCGCCAACCTCAGCGGCACGTCCGACACCGACGCCGCGCGCTTCCGCGCCCTGGCCGATCGCGCGCTCCAGCGGCTGCGCGACGCGTACCCGATCGGCGACCGCGGCCAGTTCTTCGTGCCGGGCCTCGCGCAGAACATCTGGCAGACCTTCAAGGCACTCGACGGCTACGCCGGCGCGCCATCGATGGACGGCGTGGCGCTCGTGATGGTCGACTACCTGATCGACGAGATGAAGAAGGACAAGGAGTACTCGTCGCTCGCCGCCGACCACTCGCTGTCACGCGGGATCGGACACGGGCGCGGGCGGATCGCGATGGTCCGCAAGGGCGACGTCTGGTTCGCGCTGCGACTGCAGCCCACCCTCCACCGCCACCACATCGGCGACCTGCGCTACGACGCCGGGTTGTCGATCGCCAAGCGCCGCGACTCCGAGGGGGTCTGGAGCGACATCGTGCCGGTGCGGCCCACCACGAACGCGCCGGGCTTCAACTCGGCGGGGCCGAACGTGATGTCGGGCAGCAGCATCGCGGCGATCCCGATCGGCGACAGCCTCGACACCTCGAAGGGCAAGGTGCGCGTGAAGGGCTCGATCACCACGCGGACCGGCCAGCGGCTCGAGCCGTACCGCGCGAGCTTCGAGGCGACCGACTGCGGGGTGGAGGAGCTGTTCGCGGCCTACCCGGGACAGACCTACGAGTACTCGGCGTTCTTCCGCGGCGGCGACAAGCCCTCGTCCGAGAACGGCGGCAAGAAGCTCACGGGTGGCAAGCAGGTCGTCCGGGTTTCACCGGCGCCCGACGGCGTGAAGCTGCAGACCGGCTACCACTCGTCGGTCGACCCGAGGCTCGTGCGAGCGCGCATGCAGTGGCGGGTGTCGGAGGCGAGAACCATCCACGTGGAGATGTGCTGATCAGCGAGCCAGGCTCGCTGATCCCTAGACCAGCGGCCGGTGCCGCTCCACGATCCGCTCGAAGTCGGTCCCGCGCGGCAGCGTGCCGAGCGCGCGGCCGTGGTCGCCGCGCAGGCGCGTGGCCACGAACGCGTCGGCCACGGCCGGGTCGCCGTGGCGCACCAGGACCGATGCCTGGAGGGCGGTGGCCATGCGCTCGACTATGCGACGTGCGCGCAGCTCGATGTCCTCGAGGTCGGACAGCTCGTCCCTGACCGCGCTCGCATAGGACGCCACGTCGCCGCCGGCCGACTCCACCTCGCCGAAGAAGGCCTCCACCGACTCCGGTGAGCGGACCATCCCGCGCAGCACGTCGAGGCAGTTGACGTTGCCCGAGCCCTCCCAGATCGAGTTGAGCGGCGCCTCGCGGTACAGCCGCGGCATCCCGGACAGCTCCACGTAGCCGTTCCCGCCGAGGCACTCGAGCGCCTCCGCCACGTGCCACACGGCGCTCTTGCAGATCCAGTACTTGGACACGGCCAGGCCGAGCCGCTTGAACGGGTCGCCCTCGTCGCAGGCGCGGGCGAGGCGCATCGCGGTCAGCGTCGCGGCCTCCGACTCGATCGCCAGGTCGGCCAGGACGTTGCGCATCAGCGGCTGGTCGGCGAGCAGCTTGCCGAACGCGGAGCGGTGCGAGCAGTGGTGGATCGCCTGCGCCACCGCGGCGCGGAGCAGGCCGGTCGAGCCGAGCACGCAGTCGAGCCGCGTGTAGTTGACCATCTCGATGATCGTCGGCACGCCGCGGCCCTCGGGCCCGACCATCCGCGCCCAGGCGCCCGCGAACTCCACCTCGCTCGACGCGTTCGAGCGGTTGCCGAGCTTGTCCTTCAGCCGCTGGATGTGGAAGCGGTTGCGCTCGCCGTCGGGCGTCCAGCGCGGCAGCAGGAAGCAGGACAGCCCGCCGTCGGCCTGCGCGAGCACCATGAACGCGTCGCACATGGGCGCCGAGCAGAACCACTTGTGCCCGTGGAGCTCGTACTCGGCGCCCGACCCGCCGCCGTTCAGCGGCCGGGCGAGCGTGGTGTTGGCTCGGACGTCGGAGCCGCCCTGGCGCTCGGTCATCGCCATGCCCATCAGCGCGCCGCGCTTCTCGCTCGCGGGCGCCGAGCGCGGGTCGTACTCGAGCGAGAGGAAGCGCGGCTCCCACTCCTCCGCGATCTCGGGCTGAGCGCGCAGCGCCGGCACGCCGGCGTAGGTCATCGACAGCGGACAGCCGGTGCCGGACTCGACGCCCGACATCGCCAGCATCATCGCCGCGCGCCCCGCCTGCGCGCCCGCCACGGGCTCGCGCCACGGCAGCGCGTGGATCCCCGCGGCCACCGAGAGGCCCAGCAGCTCGTGCCACGCGGGGTGGAAGTCGACCTCGTCGATGCGGTTGCCGTAGCGGTCGTGGGTGCGGAGGACGGGCGGGTACTCGTTCGCGAGCCGCCCGCGCTCGAGCGACTCGGCGGTGCCTGCACGGGCACCCAGCTCGCGTACGCGGTCCTCGAACGCCTCGGCGCCCTCGCGGCGCAGCGCCTCCACAAGCGGGCGGTTGGACTCGTAGACGTTGTACTCCTCGAGCGGCGGGGGCTGGTTGAGGACCTCGCGCGCCGGGTTCTTCTCGATCGTCGCCATCAGGTTCGAAGGCTCCTCTCCACAATCGCCGTTGTCGGGACGTCACCGGGAATGGTGCCGAACGCCAGGCCCCGCTCGCCCAGGCGAGCGCCGCAGAACGCGTCGGCCACCTCTGGCGGGGCGTGGCGCACCAGCAGGCTGGCCTCCAGCGCGAGCGCCAGGTCCTCGACCACCCGCCGTCCGTTGCGCCGCGGATGCGGCCCGGTGAGCAGCATCGCGTCCTCGCGCACCCGCGCGAGGTGGTGGTCGAGCCGGGCGTCGGCGCCGCTCGCCAGGTTGCATTCGGCCAGGAAGGCCTCGAGCGACTCCGGCTCGCGCTGCGCGGCCCGGACCACGTCCAGCACCATGACGTTGCCCGAGCCCTCCCACACCGTGCCGATCTGGATGTCGCGGTAGAGGCGCGCCAGCGGCGCCTCCTCGATGTAGCCGTTCCCGCCGAGGCACTCGAGCGCCTCGGCCGCCACCGGGGCGCCGCGCTTGGAGACCCAGTACTTCATGACGGCCGTGGCGAAGCGGCGGAACGGCAGCTCGGAGTCGTCGTCCCAGGAGCGGGCCACGCGCATGGCCGCGACGGTCGACGCCTCGGACTCGATCGCTAGGTCGGCGAGCACGTTCTCCATCGCCGGCTGCTCGGCCAGGAGGCCGCCGAAGGCACTGCGGTGGCGGCAGTGGTGGACCGCCTCGGCCACCGCGCGCCGCATGATCCCGGCCATCCCCAGCAGCGTGTCCAGCCGCGTGGGCCCGATCTGCTCGATCATCGCGCGGATGCCGTGGCCCTCCTCGCCGAGCACGCGCGCGGGCAGGGCGCGGTACTCCACCTCCGACGAGGCGAGGCAGCGTCCGCCCAGCTTGTCCTTGAGGCGCTGGATCTCGAAGCCCGGGCCGCGCTCGGCTACGAAGCAGGTCGGCCCGGCGGGCGCCTGCGCGAGCGTGAAGAAGAAGTCGAAGACGGGGTGGGTGCAGAACCACTTGTGGCCGGTCAGCTCGTACCAGCCGTCGCCGGCCGGCTCCGCGATCGTGGTGTTCGCGCGCAGGTCGGAGCCGCCCTGCTTCTCGGTCATGACCATGCCGGCCTGCGCGTAGGTCTCGTAGTCGGGACGGGTGACGCGCTCCTCGTACTCGGCCGCGAGCGCCGGATCCTGGCGCAGCGTCGGCACCGCGGCGTAGTTGATCGACATCGGGCAGCAGGGCCCGGTGTCGAGCGAGTTGGCGAGGATGAACATCCCCGCTCGGACCACGTGCGCGCCCGGCCGCGGGTCGCGCCAGGGCATGCCGGACAGCTCGCGCTCGATTCCCTGCTTGAGCATCCAGTGGAAGCCCGAGTCGTACTCCACGGCGTCGGTGCGATTGCCGTAGCGGTCGTGGGTGCGGAGGACCGGCAGGTTGCGCTGCGCCCGGCGGCAGTGCTCGTCGGCCTCGGCGGAGGCGACCACCGCGCCGTACTCGCGGCAGCGGTCCACGCCCCAGCCCCCGCCCTCGCGCTCGAGCGACTCGGCCAGCGCGACGTCGGCGTCGAAGGCGTTGTGCCCGAGGAACGGCGGCGGCTGGTTCAGGACCTCATGCGTGGGCAGGGTCGCCGTCACGGCTTCTCTCCTTCGGGATCGCTGACGTGCAGAACTGGACGAGGCCGGCCACGAGCGCCTCGCGGCGCGCGCTGCGGCGGGCGTCGGGAGCGAGCGGGCCGACCAGCGCCTCGCCGATCGCGCCGACCAGCGCGGCCGCCACGGTCTCCGAGTCGTGCGGCGGGAGCTCACCCGACTCCACGCCGTCGCGCAGCACCGCGGCCAGCACGTCGCGGTAGCCGCGGCGGAACACAAGGCGCTCGGCCTCCACGCTCGGATCGACGGGCTCGGCGATCAGCGCGTAGGCGCGCACGGGGCCGGCCAGGGCGCGGCGCGCGAACGACTCGACGGCGGCGGCGATCCGCTCGTCCGGCGGCCGGCCGGCGCCCTCGGTCGACTCCGCAAAGTGCTGCATCTCGCCGGCCGAGGCGCGCCGGAAGACCTCGGCGAACAGCTCGCTCTTCGACGGGAAGTAGCGGTAGACGCTTCCGGTGGCGACCCCGGCGCGCGCCGCCACCGCCTGGACGCTGGCTGACGCGTAACCGCCCTCGGCGAGCTGGTCGAGCGCCGCGGAGACGATCCGCTCGCGCGTGGCGGCTTTGCGGGCCTCGGTCTTCTCGGTGGGTCGGTAGGGCATGCGGACTTCGCTGTGTCGCTCCTGGAGCGGACTTCGCTCCGTCACTCCTGGCGAAGAAGTGAATCACGATTCAGCAGTTGGTGCAAGTGCGGCGCGCGTGCGTGCGGGCGCCCCGCGCGGACTAGGCGGCCGCGCTTCCTGCGAGCAGGCCGCCGATCAGCGCGTCGGTGGCGCGGGCGGCTCGGTCCCAGGTGAGCTCCGCGGCGCGCGCGGGGCCGGCCGCGCGCAGTCGCGCGCGGACGTCGGGGTCGGACGCCGCCGCCGCGGCGGCGTCCGCGAGCGCGTCCGGGTCGTCGGGGTCGACGAGGATCGCCGCGCCGGCGCAGGTCTCCGGCAGCGCACCGCGGTCGGCGGCCACCACCGGCGTGCCGCACGCCATCGCCTCCAGGCACGGCAGGCCGAAGCCCTCGTACAGCGACGGCATGAGCAGCAGCTCGGCGCCCGCGTAGAGGCCGGGCAGGTGATCGTCAGCCACGTAGCCGAGCGCGCGGGCCGGCGGTTCCTCGCCCGCGCGCATGTACGAGCGGCCGGACCCGGCGAGCACGAGCTCGACGCCGGCCGCGGCGAGCCGGTCGCGCGCCGAGCGCAGCGCCGCCGCGTTCTTGCGCGCGATGCGTGTGCCGACCGCCAGCGCGTACGGCCCGTCCAGCCCGTGCGCCGCCCGCGCCGGGCCGGGGTCGGCGGCGGGGGAGAACACGCTGGGGTCCACGCCGTTCGCCACCACGGCCACGTCGTGCGGGTCGAGTCCGAGCACCGCGGCCAGCTCCTCGCGCGAGAACTCCGACACGGTCACGACCTTGGCAGCCCGGCGGGCGATCGCGGGCACGAGCCGGCGCTGGTAGGCGGCGTAGGCGGGCGAGTACCACTCGGGGTGGCGCAGGGCCGCGACGTCGTGGATCACCACCACCGCGCGACGGCTCGCGACCGGCGCGAGGTTGGCGGGGCAGTAGACGAGGGCGTCACCGCGGGCGATCAGCGGGAGCGCGGCCTGCTCCCAGAGGTGGCCGGCGCGGTGGGCGAGCTGCTGCGGCGGCCTCACCACGCGGTAGCGATCGGGCCGCAGCTCGGGCAGCCGCCGCGCCATCTCGCGCGCCACGCGCTCGACCCCGCCGATCTCGGCACGCACCGCGGCGCGCGCGTCGATCGCGACGGTTGGCGCCATGGGGTGAGTATCGCGGGCGCGGTGTCGGCCGCGGGGCCCGGCGGTGGTGCGGGCGCAAACAGCGGCTTTTGAGGGTGCCCCGCGAGGGGGTGGCACGTATTCCGTCAGCGATGTTGACGCAATCCGTGCCACCCCCTTCGGGACGCTCCTTCGAAAGCCGAACGGGCGCGGCCGGAGCCCATGCGCCGGGTGGCGCGGAGCGCGCCGCCTACGACCGCCGCCGCGCCCTGAGCAGCGCACCGATCTGCCGCCGCTCGCGCGCCGCTCCGCGACCCAGCAGCGTCTTGATCGCCGCTCTGCTCGCGAACGTCGCGAGCTGCACCACGTCGTCGGCGCGTCGGCGCCCGGGGCCGCGCCGCTCGCCGACCACCTCGCGGCGGCGCGCGGCGAGCAGCTCGAACGGCTCGCCGCCGAACGCGCGGCTAGTGGCGTGCGCGCGGTGGTGAAGCACGCGGGCCGCCGGCCAGAACCACGTCTCGATCCCCATGTCGCTGGCGCGCAGGCCGAGGTCGAGGTCCTCGGCGTACATGAACGCGCGCTC
>JBJMLK010000157.1:0-5881 GCA_045805345.1 Thermoleophilaceae bacterium
GAGGACCTCATCGTCGCCGTCGACGGCACCCCGACGCACTCGGTCTACGACCTCCAGCGGCTGATGGTGGCCGAGCTCATCGGGGTCGAGGTGCCGATCACCGTGGTACGCAGCTCCGGTGCGGTCGACCTGCGGCTGGTGCCGGAGGAGCTGCGCGACTAGGGGCGGCCGCTGCGGCCCCGGCGTAAACAGCGGCTCGGGAGGTGGTCGAGCGCGATCCGTCCTGGTTAGAGGTCGCTATGCGATCTCACGTCAGGACGAACCTGCGAATTCGCCCGGACCACCCCCAATAGCCGCCGTTCGCCCCGCGCCGCCTACAGGCTCTGAGTCAAACCGCCGTCCACCAGCACGGTCGTGCCGGTCACGTACGCGGCGCGCTCTGAGCACAGGAACGCGGCCACCGCCCCGAACTCCTCGGGCGTCCCCAGCCGCCCCGCCGGCACCGAGTCGCGGGCCGCCTGCTCGGCGGCCTCGCGCGAGCCGATCGTGTCCAGGAGGCGGTCGGTGGCGATCCGGCCGGGCAGCACGGAGTTCACGGTCACGCCGTCGCGGGCCACCTCGCGGGCGAGCGTCTTGAGCGCGCCCACCAGCCCCGGCCTGTGCGCGTTCGACAGCATCAGCCCGGGGATCGGCTCGCGCACCGCGCTCGAGCCGACGCTCACGATCCGCCCGAAGCCGCGCTCGCGCATCCCCGGCACCACCCGCTCGATCAGTGCCATGGGGGCGAGCACGAGGTCGCGGTACGCCGCCTCCCACTGCTCGCGCGTGAAGCCGAGCGGGTCCAGGCCCGGCGGCGGCCCGCCGGTGTTCGCCACCAGCACGTCGACGGGACCGAGCTCCGACTCGACCGCATCCACGAGCGCCGGAACCGCGTCGAGGTCGGCGCTGTCGTGGACGAACCCGTGCGCGCCGATGTCCTCGGCGGCGGCCTCGATCCGCTCGGCGGAGCGCGAGCTGATCGCCACTTGCGCGCCCTCGGCCGCTAGCACCGCGGCGGTCGCGTGGCCGAGCCCCTTGGACGCGCCGGTCACGAGTGCGACGCGACCCTGCAGCCCGAGGTCCATTAGGCGCAGCCTAACCCGTGCAAGCCTTGTGCCGATCGTTTCATGGTCGGAAGACCGGGTACTTCCCGGGCCCATGAGCGTCCTTGCTCGCTGCGACAACTGCGGTGCCACACGCTGGAGCCTGCTGCGCACCCGGCCCGGCAGCTCCGCCCCGGGGGAGTGCGACATCTGCGGCGGCGAGCTGAAGATCGAGCGGCGCCGCCCCGGCCGGCGCTTCGCCAGAGCAGACCGCGAGCGCCGCGACCTCCGCACGCCTCCCGGGACGCCGCGCGCGCCGGCCTGAGCGTCCACCCCCCGCAATCGAACATCCGTCCAGGTTCCACTGCATGCGCTCAGCCAACCCCTTGCGAAGCGGACGCCCCTGACTTAACGTGAGTGCATGAGAAGGCCAATCGTCTGCCGGATTCGACTCGACGGGCAGCCCGTTCGAAGCGAGACGATCCTGACCGAGGCCGGGCCCAACGCGCTCGTCCTGTCCACCACGCTTCGCGACCGGGGCATCTGGCTGGACAGCACCTACCTCGGCCACGGCAACGCCGAGACCCAGATCACCCACCTGCTCGTGGCGCCGGGCCGGACGGGCGAGACCGAGGCCCGCAGCGTGCCGCACGACGAGATCCCCGTGATCCACGTGCGCCGGCTGTGCCTCTACGACCACTTCCAGCGCCTGCAGGACCACCTCGACTCGCTAGGCCACACCGGCCAGGTCTCAGGACTCGACCACGCGATCGAGGCGGTCGAGCACATCGGCTGACGACGCCGGACTGCGCGCGCGGTTGCAGGCCGCGATGGACGGCCGGCTGCCCGGGCTCTTCGGGATCGAGCTGCTCGCGGTCGAGCGGGGCCGCCTCGAGGCGCGGATGGACGTGCGCGACGAGTTCCTCGCGCCCAACGGGTTCCTCCACGCGGGCGCCGTGGTGACGCTCGCCGACAGTGCGTGCGGCATGGGGTGCACGGCGTCGGTCCCCGAGGGCGCCGGCGGCTTCACGACGATCGAGCTCAAGTCGAACTTCCTTCGCTCGGCGCGGGCCGGCGACGGCCTGCGCTGCGCTGCGACGCTCGGCCACGACGGCAGGACCACCCAGGTGTGGGACGCCCTGGTCACCCGCGAGTCGGACGGCAACGACCTCGCGCTGTTTCGCTGCACGCAGTACCTGCTCACGGAGCCGCGCGGGTGAGGGTCGGGGTCCTCACCGGCACCGGGACGTACGCGCTCCGGGGCGCCGGCGCCGGCGGCGCCGAGACGGCGAGCACCGCCCACGGCGACGTGGCCCTGACGCGCTACGACGTCGGCGGCGTCGAGGCGCTGCACGTCTCACGCCATGGTGAGGGGCACCGCCACCTCTCGAACCACGTGGCGCACCGCGCCAACATCGCCGCCCTCAGGCAGCTCGGGGCCGACGCGATCGTGGCCGTGACCGTCTGCGGCGCGGTGGACCCGACCGTGCCGCTCGGATCGCTGATCGTCTTCGACGACCTCCACTTCCTCACGAACCGCCTCGCCGACGGCTCGCTCTGCACGCTCTACGACGAGCCGGGCGCGCCGCTGCGCGGCCACTGGATCTTCGAGGACCCGTTCTCGGAGGGCATGCGCCAGGCGCTGCTCGCCGGCTGTCGCGACGCGGGGATCCCCGCGCGCGACGGCGGCTGCTACGGCCACGTCGACGGCCCGCGCTTCAACACGCGCGCGGAGATCCGCTCGCTCGCGCTGGCCGGCGTCACGGCGGTCAGCCAGACGGCCGGCCCCGAGACCGTGCTCGCCGCCGAGGCCGAGATCCCGTACGCGCTGCTCGGCTACGCCACCGACTACGCGAACGGCGTGAAGGACGAGGCGACGCCGGTCGAGGAGCTCGTCCGCCTGATCGGCGCGAGCACTGACGTCTTCGCGTCGGTGCTGTCGCGCACGCTGCCGCAGCTCGAGGCGCACGACCGGCGGCCGCCGGGCACCATCTACCGCTTCGAGTAGCGCTCCCGCACGGTCGCGACGGCCCAGCGCCCCCACAGCGTCGCGATGTCCGCGACCATTGACCACAGGTGCCCGAGGGGGCCCGTGTAGAGCCAGGCTGCGAGGCGCCGCGGCGCCGGCGCGGGGGGGAGGGCGGCCACGGTCCGGACGCTATCGTGGCGCGGCCATGCCGGGCCAGGTGACGACCGACACGAAGGACCTCGGCGACTCGCGCGTACGCGTGGACGTGGAGGTCACGCCGGACGCGCTCGAGCACGAGGTCGGCAGCGCCGCGCGCACCATCGGGCGCGACCTGAAGATCCCGGGGTTCCGCAAGGGCAAGGTGCCGCCCGAGGTTGTGATGCAGCGCGTGGGCCGCGAGGCGGTGCTCGACGAGGCCGTGCGCCGCGGGCTGCCGGGCTGGTACGAGCAGGCCGTCGCCGACGCGGGTCTGGCGACCGTGGGCGATCCGCAGCTCGACCTCCCGGAGCTGCCCGAGAAGGGCGGGGCGCTCCAGTTCACCATCGAGGTGGCGGTGCGCCCGACGGCGGAGCTGGGCGAGTACCGCGGGCTCGAGGTCGGCCGCCGCGAGCCGGAGGCGACCGCCGAGGAGGTCGACGCGGAGATACAGAGCCTGCGCGAGTCGTCGGCCTCGCTCGAGAACGTCGACCGCCCGGCGGCTCGGGGCGACTTCGTGGTGATCGACTTCCTCGGGAGCGTCGACGGCGAGCCGTTCGAGGGCGGCGAGGCCCGCGGCTACCTGTTGGAGCTCGGGTCGAGCTCGCTGATCGAGGGCTTCGAGGAGCAGCTCGAGGGAGCCTCGGCGGGCGAGGACCGCGAGGTGCGCGTGAAGTTCCCTGATGACTACCGAGCCGAGGCGCTCGCCGCAAAGGACGCCGTCTTCGCCACGAGCGTGAAGGAGGTCAAGGAGAAGAAGCTGCCCGACCTCGACGACGAGCTGGCCGAGGCCGGCGGGTTCGACACGCTGGACGAGCTGCGCGCGGACATCGAGGAGAAGATCCGCGCCGCGCGCGAGCGCGAGATCGAGGCGGAGTTCCGCGAGGCCGTCGTCGACTCGGCGGCCGCGGCGTCGAAGATCGAGCTGAGCAAGGACCTCATCCACGCGAAGGCGCACGAGATGTGGTCGAGCACCCGGCGCCGGCTCGAGCGCCAGGGCATCCCGCCCGACCGCTACCTCGAGATCGCCGGCAAGACCGAGGAGGAGCTGGTCCACGAGGCCGAGCCCGACGCCGAGCGCGCGCTGCGCCGCGAGAGCGTGCTCGCCGCCATCGTCGAGGCCGAGGGGATCGAGGTCTCGGACGACGAGGTGCTCGACTCGCTGCGGGCCGCCACGGCCGCGGGCGGTGGCAAGCCGCCGTCTGAGAAGGAGCTCCAGAAGGCGCTCGAGCGCGCGCGGTCCCAGGGCCGCGACGACGCGCTGCGCGAGGACATCGCGATGCGCAAGGTCGTCGACCTGCTCGTCGAGCACGCCACGCCGATCTCCGTCGAGCAGGCGAAGGCGCGCGACAAGCTCTGGACCCCCGAGAAGGAGGGGAAGGAGCGCTCCGAGCAGCTCTGGACGCCTGGGGGGTAATTCCCCACCGCCTGGGTGCTTGCGGCAGGCAATAGGGCGTCAACGCGCAAATACCGGGAAAACACGGTGGCGCGCCGCCGCCGGCGGGTGTAGGGTCGGCAGTGCAGGTCGTTTGGCCCGACCCGTCAGGATTCGCATGCCTCAGCAGCAGGAAGAGTTCACGATTTCTCAGCATCGACTGGGCGACATCAGAGTCGTCGTGCCGAAGCGCGAGATCGACTTCCTCACCGCCCCGCAGCTCCGCGCCGAGCTCGACCGGGCGATCGTCGAGGGCAACGGCAAGGTCGTGGTCGACCTCTGCGACGTCACGTTCATGGACTCCGCCGGCGCCCACGCGCTCCTCGACGCCTCCAAGCGCCTGCGCGCGCTCGGCCGCGGTTTCTCGGTGATCTGCGTGCGCGGCTCGATCTCGCGCCTGCTCGAGATCCTCGGTTTGACGGACTCCTTCGCCGTCCACGCGGACTAGGCGCTGCAAAGCGTCGCCTGCGTGCGTCCTCGGTCGCTCGCGTGCGGAGCACGCGTCGCTCCCTGCGTCCTTCGCATGCTCGCTTTTCGCACCTAATCCAACGCGGTTCGTTCACGCGGGGCTCGGTCGCGCGCGCCCGCTAGACCAACGTCCCACTGGAGGAATCCGCCTCGTTGGGCGAAAAGGAGCGTGGCATGCGATGCGGCGCTACCTTATGTGAGGCCCTGAGGAGGGACCGGCGTGGCACGGCCGACTGACTCGAACGAACAGCTCCTGTGCAGTTTCTGCGGCAAGTCGCAGCGCCAGGTGAAGAAGCTCATCGCCGGCCCGGGCGTCTACATCTGCGATGAGTGCATCGATCTCTGCAACGAGATCATCGACGAGGAGCTGACCGGCCCGGCCACCTTCGACCTCGAGAACCTGCCGAAGCCGAAGGAGATCAACTCGGTCCTGCAGGAGTACGTCGTGGGCCAGGATCCCGCGAAGCGAACGCTCTCGGTCGCCGTCTACAACCACTACAAGCGCGTTCAGATGATGCAGTCCGAGGATCAGGACCTCGAGCTGCAGAAGTCCAACATCCTTCTTCTGGGGCCCACCGGCTGCGGCAAGACGCTGCTGGCCCAGACGCTGGCCAAGATCCTCAACGTGCCGTTCGCGATAGCCGACGCCACGGCGCTCACCGAGGCCGGCTACGTGGGCGAGGACGTGGAGAACATCCTCCTCAAGCTGATCCAGGCCGCCGACTTCGACGTCAAGAAGGCGGAGACCGGGATCATCTACATCGACGAGGTCGACAAGATCGCGCGCAAGGC
>JBJMLK010000158.1:0-16228 GCA_045805345.1 Thermoleophilaceae bacterium
ACGAGCGCGGAGCGGTTGCGCCGCGACCACGCCACGTAGACCGGCGCCTCGTAGCCGGGCACGAGGCGCTTGTAGGAGTTCACCCACTGGGCGAAGATCGAGCAGATCTCGCGCGCGTGGCGGAGCTGGCCGGCGATGAAGGCCTTGCCGACGTCCGAGAGGTAGTAGGGGTCGTCCCCGTCGTAGAAGGCGTTGCGCCCGTCCTTGAAGAGCGACTGGTGCGTGTGCATCCCCGAGCCGTTCTCGCCGAAGAGCGGCTTGGGCATGAAGGTCGCGTGCCAGCCGTACTTCATGGCGTACTCCTTGACCGTGATGCGGTACGTCATGCAGTCGTCCGCCATCTTCAGCGCCGGCGCGTAGCGCATGTCGATCTCGTGCTGCGACGGGCCGACCTCGTGGTGCGTGTACTCCACGTGGATCCCGAGCTGCTCGAGCGCGAGGACGGTGTCGCGGCGGACGTCGGAGCCGGCGTCGAGCGTGGTGAGGTCGAAGTAGCCGCCCTGGTCGAGGATCTCCGGATCGCCGCCGTTCAACTGCGCGTTGCGGAAGTAGAAGAACTCGAGCTCGGGGCCGACGTTGAAGACGTCGAAGCCCATGCTCTGCGCGCGATCGAGCGCGCGGCGAAGGACGTAGCGGGGGTCGCCCTCGTAGGGCTCGCGCGAGGGGGTCACGACGTCGCAGAACATGCGGCCCACGCCGCGGTCCTCGGGCCGCCAGGGCAGCACGGCGAAGGTCGACGGGTCCGGCATGGCGATCATGTCGGACTCCTCGATCGCGTTGAAGCCGGTGATCGACGAGCCGTCGAAGCCCATGCCGCCCTCGAACGCGTCGTCGAGCTCCGCGGTGTTGATCGAGAAGCTCTTGAGCTGTCCGAGGATGTCCGTGAACCAGAGCCGGATGAAGCGGATCTCCTGGTCCTTGACGAGCGCCTTGACGTCGTCGGCGGTCTGAGGCTGGTCGGCCATCTGGCTCCTTCGCGAGTTCGGGTTCGGCGGCGAAGCGCGGAAGGCTACTCAGGTGCGCGATCGAGCCACTCGTTGGCCCACGACTTCAGCGCGCGGACCGTCGGCTCGAGTGCGCGTCCCTTGCCGGTCATCGCGTACTCGACGCGGACCGGCGAGCCGTCGAGCACGCTGCGCTCGACGATCCCCTCGGCCTCGAGCTCCTTGAGGCGCTCGGAGAGGAGGCGGTCGGAGATCTCCGGCACGAGGGCGCGGATCTCCGAGAAGTGGGCCGGGCCGTCCAGGAGCACGAGAAGGATCGCGCCGGTCCAGCGCTTGCCGACGAGCTCAACCGCGCGGTGATACAGCGAGCAGCAGGGGTGCCGGGTGCCGTTGCGCGTCTCCGCGTCGGCCCGTGAACGGGCGGCCGTCGCTGCTCCTCCCGGGGCGGCCATGTGTCAATCGTAGCTACGTGGTGTGGCGGGGACTACGCGACTACGCGGCGCGAAGCAACCGACCCTCTTCGGCGGAGCCGTCGAGCGGGAGGTTGCCGCCGCGGGTGACGAGGCTGGTGAAGATGCCGACTCCCGCGTGCGCGATCGCCTCGAGCAGCTGCTCCTCGCTCCAGCCCGCCTCGAGCGCCTCCTCGTGGAGGTGCAGCGGCGGTGCGTCCGGGCCCTCGACGACGCCGCGGATGAAGCGCAGCAGCGCGGCCTCGCGCTCGTCGGCCGACTCGAAGTTGCGCGCGCTCGCTATCTCGTCGAGGCCGAGGCCGGCCTCGCGGGCGGTGCGGAGAAGGCTCGACAGCGTGTACTCGCTGGCCTCGTGCTGCGCGACGGCGAGCGCGACGCGCTGCTGGGTCTTGAGCGGGAGCGTGCCCTGACGGAGCTCGGAGCGCAGGCGCGCGTAGGCGCGGAGCACCGCCGGGGCCCCGGCGACCACCCCGAGGAAGTTCGAGACCTGGCCGCCGCTCGAGAGGGCGCCCTTCAGCACCGGCAGGCTGCGCTCGGGCGCGGTCAGCTCGTCGTGGACGTGAAACCTGCTCTCTTTGGCCTTCTTCTTCATGGGCTTACTTCTCTGGGGGTTGCTTACGTCGCGTAAGTATAAGCGACCGAACGGTCGTTCGCGTCGTGACCGGTGTGCGATCGCGCACGCGACTCTCAGCGTGTATACGGGCGAGGCGGCTGTTTGGATGCGGGCGCGGCTCAGCCGTGCCCGGTGGCCGCTGCCACCGCGGTGAGGAAGAAGCCCAGGAGGACGGCCCACATGGCCACGCGATCGGGCCGTCCGGCCAGGCGGGGCGCCGCAGCCTGGGGGCGCGGGGGCGCGAGCGGCTGGCGGCGGGGACGCGGTCGCGGTCGCGCCACGCGGTGCTCGGGCTCGCCGCGGCGCTGCTGCTGCTGGCCGGGCGTCCGGCGGGCGCGCGAGTCGCGGCCACGCCGCGGGTCGCGCGTGCGCTCGCGGGCCGGGTCCGCGGGTGCGACCGGATCTGCGGTCGCGGGTGAGTCGGGAGTCGAGAAGGAGTCGGGCGTCGCGAAGGAGTCGGGCGTCGTCGCGAACGAGTCCGGCGCGGTCGCGAACGAGTCGTGCGCGGTCCCCGAATCGGGGGCCGTGAGCGAGTCGGGCGCGGCGATCGGCTCCTCGAGCGGGGACGGTGCGGCGGTGGCCAGTGAGGAGTCGGCTGCCTCGGCCTCCATTCGCCGGCGGGTGCGCGGCTCGGAGTCGACCAGGCGGAGCTCAGGCCGGCCCGAACGGCGTGGCAAGTCCTCGTAGTACTGAAGTGCGCGCGCGGCGTTCTCGTGCATGTGCCCCATACCTCTTTCTCGCGCCTACGGAGTTAGCTGTCGGGCTCGCGCGGAAAGAGCCACGCTACGTCGCACTCCGGCGACGATTCGCCCCTGGCCCTCATGGCCTCTGGGTCCCCCGTGCCCCGCCTGTAGCGGCGGGACCTCGGCTATCGGCGGCGGGATCGTAGCAATTTGCGCCCGCCGTTCGGACGACGTATTCCCCGCTTGGTGCGTTATCTCACGCATTTACCGGGGTCGATTAGAGCCGGTCTGTCGGACGGCAAAGCGCGGGGGCTGAGGATGGTGCCGGCGCGGGGGGCTGCGGGGCCGCCGGGCCGGGGCCCTGCCGGGTCGGCCGGCGCGGTGGGCGGGTCGCCGGACGCGGGGCTGCCGCGTCCGCCGGGCGCGGTCGCTAGGGGCCCTGGCCCGCGACCTTGGCGACGTAGGCCGCGACCGCGGCGGCGTTCTGGCCGGTCAGGAGGCCGGCGGGCATGCGCTTGTCGCCGGTGCCGCCGATCTTGATCGCGTTGAGCACGCGCTGCCTGGTGACCTGGCCGATCTCGTCGAGGTTCGGACCGGTTACGCCATGCGCGTTGACGGCGCTCAGCGTGTGGCAGGTCGCGCACGTCTGGCGGAAGATCACCTTGCCCTTCTTGGTGGTGGCGTCCGGCTTCACGTGGGCGATCCGCCCGGTGCCGCCCTCGCTCTCGTCGCCGTTGGCGATCACGATGGCCGGCACGACGATCCCGATGCCGATGTAGATCAGCGGCAGGACGACCTTGAAGAAGCCGCGGCCGCGGGTGAGGTACGCCTCGCGGGCCCGGCTCGGGCCGCCGGAGAAGGCGACGAAGAGGACCCCGGACCCGAGGAGCAGGAACGCGATTACGAATGCGGCGGCGGCCATGCGGCGGGGATGCTAGACGAGCGCGGGGACCGCGCGCCGTGCCCACGCACGCGGCGAGTGAGCCAGCCCGGCGGTGGCGCACGCGGCGGTGCGGCGTCCGCGCGAAGTGGTGCGGCGCCGCGCGAAGTGGCGCGGCCTCGCGGAGCCGCCGGGCGCGGAGCTGCGGTCTAGGCGGCGGCCGCCTCGCGGCGGGCGCGCTTCCACGTGCCGAAGGCCGCGAAGACGTCGGCGAGGTCGGGAAGGTCCGCATCCCCGGCCGCGCGCTGCTGGTAGTCGACCATGAGCAGCCGCTCCGGCGGCGACCCGAGCTCGCGTGCGACGACCCGGATGCCTGCCCGAACCTCGTCGGGCGTGGCGTACTCGCCGTCGTCGTCAGCGCGCTGTGCGTCGCGGGCGAGGACTCCCGCCGCGGCCCCACGGGCCCCCGGCGCGCCGTCGCCGGCGTCGCGCGCCCGGCCGATGCCGATCATCAGCCGGCAGTGCGGGCAGCGCGTAGGCGCGGGCGGCCACGGCCCCTCGACTCCCTCCGCCACGGGCAGCAGGCAGTGCGGGCAATGAGCGTCGGACGACTGCTCGGTGGGCTGCGTGTCGAGCGGAGCGAGTGCCTGTGTGGCCGGGGGGGTCATGAACTCCAATGGGGTCGATTACCGTCACCCTTGTGGTGACCATCCTGCGCCCGGGGTAAACCTCGCCAACACGCGCTCTTAACGTTCTCGGCGCCGAGCTGTCGGGCCGGGCCTACATCACGCCACCAACCCGAGCTGGGGACTGGCCGGCGACAACCGAAGATGCGGCTTGCCGCGACGAGTGATGAGAATCGGCTCGCCGGCCGCGGCGCGCTCCATGTACCAGCCGAAGCGGTTGCGGAACTCGTGGGCGCCGATGACGGTCGGCCGAGCACCGCCGGCAGGAGAAGTGGAGCTAGTCGGGCTCGAACCGACGACCTCTTGCATGCCATGCAAGCGCTCTTCCAGCTGAGCTATAGCCCCAAGCGCGTAGTCGCCGGCGAAGTGTAGCCCGGCGCGCTGACCGTTTCGCGTCGGAGAGCTCCGCAGATAGAACGTCCCGCTTCGGCCTATCTCGGCGATCGGGATCGCGAAACACCGGCCCTCTTCGGGAGAGTAGGCGGCGATGAAATCGACGTCGTCGGCCGTATAGGCGCCCCGGACGTAGCCGGTCGCGGATCGCCGCGACGTTCGTGCGTGAACGGCGAGGATGTCGCCCCGCCGTATGGCCGTCTTGCACTGCACTCTGCGCAGCCTCCCGCCCACCTCGAGCACGAGGTCGCATCGTCCGCCGTCGGCCACCGGGAGGAAGACGCCGAACCCGAGCCTCGTCGCCTCCGCCGTGATCGCGGTCTCGGCAATCGCACCTTTCTGACTCGTGTTCATGACACGAACACTAGTTCGCCCATCGGACGCAGCAGCGCCTAAATCCCCCGCAAATCCCGCGTTTGGGGGACCGAACCCCCTAGCCGACGGAGCGGGCGGGCGCCTCGCCCCAGAGCTGCTCGAGGCGGTAGAACGCGCGGGCGTCCGGCGTGAAGATGTGGACGACGCAGTCCTGGTAGTCCATGAGTATCCAGCGCGCCTCACGCGCGCCCTCGATGCGCGCGGGGTAGACGCCGTCCGCCTTGAGCGCCTCGTGAATCGCGTCGTGGATCGCCTTCGTCTGGCGCTCTGTTCCACCGCTGCAGACGAGGAAGTAGTCCGTGTATCCGACGAGCGAGCCGACGTCGAGCACGCGGATGTCGCGCGCCTTCCGGTCCGACGCGATCTCCGCGATCCGGTCCGCCAACCGCTCCGGCGACGCGACGGTCACGACGAGGACGCCACCGCCCCGGCGCTCGGGGCGTAGAGCCCGCGCTCCTCGATCAGCTCGGCGACCGGGTCGGGAACCAGGTACCTCACGGGCTGCCCGCGAGCGACCCGCCGCCTGACCATCGTCGAGGACACCCCGATCGGCGGCATCTCGAAGAACACGAGCCGGCCGCTGTTGCGCAGGTGCGACGCCTCCACGAAGATCCCGGGCCTCCGCCACGCACCGCGCTCGGTGGCCACGATCGTCGCGAGCTCGAGCACGCGGTCGGGGTCGCGCCACGAGCGCAGCTTCGCCGCCTGGTCGCCGCCGAGGATCCAGAAGAGCTCGTCGTCCGGCCGCTCCGACCGCAGGGCCTCGAGCGTGTCGACCGTGTACGACGGGCCGTCGCGTTCCACCTCCAGGCGCGAGACCTCCATCCGGCCGTCGCCGGTCGCGGCTGCCTCGCACAGTTCGAACCGGGCGTCGCGACCCGGGTCGTCCCCGATCTCGCGGTGCGGCGCATCGCCCATCGGCATCAGCAGCACCCGCTCCAGATCCAGCTGCACCAGCGCCTCCTGCGCCAGCACCATGTGCCCGATGTGCGGCGGGTTGAACGCCCCGCCCAGTACGCCGATCCGCAAGCCCGCTAGTACCTCGGCGGGGCGTGGGCGGCGGTCAAAAACAGCATCGGGAAGAGACTAGCGTCCGCGACCGGGCGGCGCGGGGGTGCAAAGCCGCGGCGCGGGGGTCGGCCTACTCGAGGACGAAGTAGTCGCGATGCACCGCCTCCTCGCTGCCGCGCGGCATCACCGAGCGCACCTCCACCGTCTTCATGCCCTTGATCCGGCGCAGCTCCGGCGCCGAGTAGTTCGCGATCCCCTTGCCGATCGTCGCCCCGGCGCCGCCGTCGCTCGTCGCCACCTGGACCGCGTCGCCCGCCTGGAAGTCGCCCTCCACGTCGACGACCCCGACCGGGAGCAGGCTCGTCCCGCGTTCGCGCAGCGCCGCCTCCGCCCCGGCGTCCACCACGATCCGCCCGCGGCTCGGCTTCGCGTACTTGAGCCACAGCTTGAAGCTCGACACCCGCTGCGCCTGCGGGTGGAAGCGCGTGCCCTCGGCCTCGCCCGCGAGCGCACGCGCGACCGTGCCCGGGCGGGTGCCGTTCGCGATCACGGCGGGGATCCCGGCGGCCGTCGCCATCTCGGCCGCCACAACCTTCGAGCGCATCCCCCCCGATCCGAGCGGCGACGTCGACATCCCCACCTCGAGGTCGCGCAGCTCGGCGAAGTCGCGCACCTCGGGCACGAGCGCGGCTAACGGATCCCGGCGCGGATCCGCCGTGTGCAGCCCGTCGGTGTCCGTCAGCAGCAGGAGGACGTCGGCGCCGATCAGGATCGCCACCTGCGCGGCCAGGAAGTCGTTGTCGCCGAACGAGATCTCGTCGGTCGTGGTCGTGTCGTTCTCGTTTATCACCGGGACGACGCGCCAGTCGAGCAGCGTCCGCAGTGTCTGCCGGGCGTTGAGGTAGTGGCTGCGGGCCGACATGTCGAAGAACGTGAGCAGCACCTGGGCGCTGGGCGCCCCGCGGTCGCGCAGCAGCTCGTCGTACACGCGGTAGAGCTTTCCCTGCCCGACCGCCGACGCCGCCTGCAGGTCGGCCATCGCGGTGGGCCGAACCGGCATCCCCATCAGCCGCATGCCGCGGGCGATCGCGCCGGAGGTGACCAGGACGACCTCCTCGCCGGCCGCGTACAGCTCGGCGGCCTGGTCGCAAACGTGGGGAAGCACGTCCATCCGCACCTCGCCGCGATCGTCCGCGACGATGCTGGAGCCGAGCTTGACCACCGCCGTTCCCACGCGGTGAAGGGTATGGGCGCTGCCGGGCGGCCGAGGTCGCGCGGTGCGGGCTACGCGGGATCGAACTCGAAGAGCACGCCGCCGATCTCCACGTCGTCCCCCGCCTCGAACCCGGCGGCCTCGAGCGCGCGGATCACGCCCAGCGAGCGGAGCCTGTCCTCGACGTACTCGAGGGCCTCGTCGTTCTCGGTGTCGTAGCGGGCGATGAGCCGCTCGACGCGCGCGCCGGCGACCCGGAACGTGCCGTCGAGCCCGCGCTGAACGGTGAACCCCTCGTCGGCCGCCGGGCGGTACACGCGATGCTCGGCCTCCGGCTCGGCGGGCGGCGCCGCGACCTGTTCTGGGCCCGCACCCTCCTCCGGCACGTTCGCGAGGATCGCGCCGCCGAGCTCGTCGAGGCCGCGCCCGGTGGCGGCCGAGGTGACGAGCACCGCGCGGACTCGCTCACCCAGGCGCTCGCGCCAGTG
This sequence comes from Thermoleophilaceae bacterium, assembly GCA_045805345.1. Lineage (GTDB taxonomy): Bacteria > Actinomycetota > Thermoleophilia > Solirubrobacterales > Thermoleophilaceae > AC-37. The sequence continues at coordinate 7,757 of JBJMLK010000158.1, forward strand.
CGCCGTCGCGGCCTCCGCCTCCTCGCCGGTCACGAGGTCGGCCTTCGACAGCGCCAGCACCCGCGGCAGCTCCGCGAGGCCCGAGCCGTGGGCGCGCAGCTCGCGCTCCACCGTCGCGTAGTTGGCCTCGGGGTCCGAGCCGTCGAGCGGAGCGAGGTCGAGCACGTGCACGAGCAGGCGGGTGCGCTCCACGTGGGCGAGGAACTCGTGGCCCAGTCCGGCGCCGTCGCTCGCGCCCTCGATCAGTCCCGGGATGTCGGCGACCACGAGCTGCCGGTCGTCGGCCTCGAGCGTTCCCAGCACCGGGTCGATCGTGGTGAACGGGTAGTCGGCCACCTTCGGATGCGCACGCGTGAGCCTTGCGAGCAGCGACGACTTGCCCGCGTTGGGCAGCCCCACCAGCCCGGCGTCGGCCAGCAGCCGCAGCCGAAGCTCGAGCCAGCCCTCCTCGCCCGGCAGCCCTCGCTCGGCGAACCGCGGCGCCTGCCGGGTGGGGGTGGCGAAATGGCGGTTCCCCCGTCCCCCCATCCCCCCGCGCGCCACACGGGCCCGCTGACCGGGTGTGGTGAGGTCCCAGCGCGCGCCGCGCTCGGTGTCCACGACCGTCGTCCCCGGCGGCACCGCGACGACGAGCGCGTCCGGGCTTGCACCGTGGCGATTGGCGCCCTCGCCGTGGCGGCCGCGATCGGCCTTGTAGTGCGCGCGTCGCTTGAACGACTGCAGGTCGCGGAGGGAGGGGTCGGCCATGAGTACGACGTCTCCCCCGCGCCCCCCGTCCCCCCCGTCGGGCCCCCCGCGTGGGACGTGGGCCTCGCGGCGAAAGGAGACGACCCCGTCGCCGCCCTTGCCGCCCTGCACGAAGATGCGTGCTTGGTCCGCGAACACGGTGGTTGATGGTAAGTCGAGGCCTCGGCGCCGTGGCGGTGCGCGGGGCGCCTACGGCATCGCCTCTGCGGGCTCCGGTTCGTCCGACGTCGCTGATGCGCCCACGCTGGCCAGCACCACGAGTGCGATGCCGGCTATCTCCCGTGACCCCAGGTCCTGGCCGAGGATCACGAATCCCGCCAGCGCGGCGATCGCCGGGTCGAGGCTCAGGAGCACGCCGAACACGCGCGCCGGGAGCCGGCGCAGCGCCTCCAGCTCGAGCGAGTACGGGATCGCCGAGCTGAGCAGGCCGATGACGGCACCGGTGGCGAGCGGGCCGAGGGCGAGCAGCGACGAGCCGGCGCCGGCGACGCCGATCGGCACCAGCGCGACCGTCCCCACGGTCATCGCGATGGCGAGCCCCTCGCCGCGCGGGAACGCGCGGCCGGCGCGCTGGCTCAGGAGGATGTAAGCGGCCCAGCAGGCCGCCGCGGCCGCGGCGTACCCGACGCCCGCCAGGTTCGCACCGCCGCCCGTGCGCACGAGCAGCAGGATCCCGACAGCCGCGATCACGACCCACGCCACGTGCAGCCGCCGCCGCGAGCCGGCGACCGCCACCCCGAGCGGGCCGGCGAACTCGATCGCCACCGCGATGCCGAGCGGAATCCGGTCGATCGCCTCGTAGAACGTGAGGTTCATCGCCGCGAGCACGAGCCCGAACGCGACCGCCGCTCGCAGATCCGCGCGGTCGCGCCCGCGCACGCGGGGCCGCCACAGGGCGACGACGACGAGGGCGCCGAACAGCGTTCGCAGCAGCACGGTGCCGGCCGGCCCGAGGTCGTCGAAGAGACCGCGCGCGATCCCGGCGCCGGTCTGCACCGAGAGGGCGGCCGCGAGCACGAGCAACGGAGCCGGCACGCGCTCAGACGCGCGCGCGGGTGGGTTCGCCGGCGCGCCTGCCCGCGCTCCGGACGCGGGCGTCACTCGCGGCGGCGGGCCTTGACGCGCGCCGGCGCTACTCGTTCGCGTCCGGCGCGACCGAGATGACGCGGCCACGGCGGCCGGTCGTGAACTCCACGCGGCCGGGCCGCGCGGCGAAGATCGTGTGGTCCCTGCCGATGCCGACGCCGTCGCCGGGCTTGAAGCGGGTGCCGCGCTGGCGCACGATGATCTCGCCGCCCGTCACGGCCTCGCCGGCGAAGACCTTCACGCCGAGCCGCTTGCTCTCCGAGTCGCGTCCGTTACGGCTGGAGCCGAGTCCCTTCTTATGAGCCATCGGCTTCCTCCTCGTCCGTCTTCTTCGCGGCGGGTCGCCGCGACAGCAGCTTGATGTCCCTGATCTCGAGCCGGGTCAGATCCGAGCGGTGACCACTGCGGCGGCGATAGCCGCGCTTCGGCTTGTACTTCAGGACGTGGATCTTCTTCCCGCGCTCGTGGCCGGTCACAACGGCCTCGACCTTCACCTTCGCGAGCTCGTCGCGGTCGAACACCGTCTTGTCGGCGCCGTCCGCGAGCAGCAGCGGCTCGAGCGCGACCTTCGCGCCCTCGTCCTCGCGCAGCCGGTCGACGACGAGCGAGTCGCCCTTCTCGACGCGGTACTGCTTGCCGCCCACTTTGACGATTGCGTACATGGCAGAAAGAGGGCGCCCAGGGGCGGGCGCCGGAGGGTGAGTCTAGCGCCCGATCGGGGCGCGGCAGGGCTCAGAGCCGGTGCTCGTCCAGCCAGCCGGCCACCACCGCCCGGAACGCCGGGGCCTCGCGCTCCAGCGCGATGAAGTGCCCTGCGCCGTCCACGAAGTCGACGCTGAGATCGGAGGTCCCGGTGAAGTCGGCCGCCTCGCTCTCGGCCTCGGCGCGCGCGAACAGGGCGTCCCGCGTGCCGTAGACCAGGAGCACAGGCACGGTCACCGTGGCCGCGAACTCGGAGTTCCGCTCGATCTGGAGCATCGACCCGTAGATCCCGCACGGGTCGCGCTCGTGCAGGCCGAAGAGAGCCGCCGCCACGGCGGGTTCGGCGTCCGCCAGCATCACGTGCTCATCCGGGGACAGGAAGTGAAAGCGGTAGTCCGGCGCCCCGCCGGGTCGCTTGGGCTGCTCGCTGGCGCACTCCTCGGCGCCCGGCGTGACCGCGGCCGCGAACTGCGCGCCCGGATGGTCCGACCAGCTCTCGACCGCAAGCGCGTCGACGTCGTGGAACGAGTACGCCTCGGTCTCCGCCACGTGGCCGCCGTACGAGAACCCGACGAGCGCGACCCGGCCGAAGCGCGGCGGCGCGGCCACGGCACCCGCGCCGCCGCCCGGTCCGGCGGCCGCGGAGTAGGTGCCGGCGCGCAGCTGCTCGATCACCTGGTGCGCCATGTCCGCCATCGAGCCTCCGCAGATGCCGAAGCCGGGCGGCACGTCGCTTGCCCCGTAGCCCAGCTGGTCGATCGTGACCGACGCGTGCCCGGCGCGGGCGAGCTCGCGCGTCGTGTCGTACCCCGGCACCGCGGCGAACCGCCAGCTGAGCTCGCCCAGGACGCTGCCGTGGAGGTAGAGGGTGACCGGCGGCCGGCCCGGCGCGGCGAGCAACCCGCGCGGCGCCGTGAGGTGGCCCCGCAAGGTGTAGGTCGCGCCATCGCTCGTGCACGGGTCGGGCGTGCGGTTGACGTTGGCGACCGTGAACGACAGCGGCACGTCCACGACGTCGTCTGCGCGAGCGGCCGCCGGCGCGCAGAGCGCGAGCGCCGCGACGGCTGACAGCGCGATCCGTCTCATCACATCTCGGCCATCCGCGCGGCTCGGGGGGCACAGGGGACCTCCGTGGCGACGCCTCGCGGCGCGCCCGCCGAGACAGCGATCGCGTCGAGCGCGACGCCAACGGCCACCCCCCTGCCGCGCACACCCCGAAGGATGCGCTCGCTGCGGGACGAGGTCAATCCCCCGGCCGGGGGTCATGTGCGCGCGGCGAGGACGGCGGGGACCGGCCGCGGCTTTCGCATCCGTCCTGACTTTTCCTCGCCTAGCGAGGTCTAGCCAGGACAGGTCCGCGCGGACCCTCCTCCAAGAGCCGCTTTTCCGCGCTAGTCGCCCGACTCGGCCTGCGCCGGCGCCCGGCGCCGGCCGCGCCCGCCCCGCCGACCGCGCCTGCGGCGCGGCGCGCCATCCTCGTCGCCGTCGCCATCGCCGTCACCGTCACCGCCGTCGGACCCCGGCGCGTCGTCGCCGTCCTTCGACGACGACCCGGACGGCGGACCGCCCACGAGCGAGGCCGTCGCCGCGGAGCGGCTCACCGAGTCGATCCGCACGAGGCGCTTCTCGCCGATCAGCGAGCCGGCGCCGGCGACGGAGATCACGTAGCCGTCGACCTTGGCGACGGCGTCGTCCTCCTCGTACATGTGCGGCTCCTCGATCGTCACGTGGACCTCCTCGCCCTCGCGGAACGGCAGCGCGCGCTCCTCGACCTCGGCGCTAGATCCCTCCATGGCGACAGCGAAGTAGTCGATCGGCAACGCGTCCGACCCCTCGAAGTGGAAGTGGCGGCTGAGCTCCTTCTCCAGCTCGAGCACCGGACGGCCGGGACCGTTGATCAGCACGTTCGACACCGCCGGGTGCACCTGGATCAGGAACGCCTCGGGCCCCGACCGCTCGGCCACCAGGTCGCGCAGCTTGCGCTCGACCTCGATCGCCACCGTCTCCTCGCTCAGCACGACGCCCTCGCCCTCGCACGTCGGGCAGGTGGTGGTGAGGATCTCGCGCACGCCGTCGGTCACGTTCTGGCGCGTCATCTCGACGAGCCCGAGCGGCGAGATCTCCATCACGTACGTCTTGGTGCGGTCCTCGTCCAGCATCTTGCGCAGCGTCTTGAGCACGGCATCGCGGTTGCGCGCCCGTGCCATGTCGATGAAGTCGATGACGATGATCCCGCCGATGTCGCGCAGCCGCAGCTGGCGCACGGTCTCCTCCGCGGCCTCGAGGTTCGTCTTCGCGATCGTGTCCTCGAGCCGGGCGCCCTTGCCGCGCCCGGTGAACGACCCCGAGTTCACGTCGATCACCGTCATCGCCTCGGCGTAGTCGATCATCAGGTAGCCGCCCGACGGCAGGTCGACGCGGCGGTTCAACGTCGACTGGATCACGGCGTCGACGCCGTAGCGCTCGAACAGCGGCTCCTCGTCCTTGTAGAGCTCGACGCGCTCGACCAGCTCGGGCGCCGTGCGCGTGAAGAACGAGGTGAGGCGGCCGTGCTGCTTCTCGTCGTCCACGATCGCGCGCTCGAACTCGGCCGAGAAGATGTCGCGCACCACGCGCACCGACAGGTCGGCCTCCTGGAACACCAGCGCCGGCGCGGTCGCCTCCTCGGCGCGCTTCTGGAGCAGCTCGTGCAGCTTGTGGAGGTACTTGATCTCGCGCTCGAAGTCCTCGCGCGAGGCGCCCTGCGCCGCCGTGCGGATGATCGCGCCGCCCTCGCCCAGGTCGAGCTTGGCCGCCCGCTTGCGCAGCTTGTCGCGCTCGTTGTCCGGCAGCCGGCGCGACACGCCGACGCCCTCGCCCTGCGGCACGTACACGAGGTAGCGCCCGGCGATCGAGAGCTGCATCGAGAGCCGCGCGCCCTTGGTCTTGAGCGGGTCCTTGACCACCTGCACGATGATCTCCTGACCGGGCTTGAGCAGCTGGGCGATCCGCTGGCCCTTGCCGCCGACGCGGCCGCGGCGCGCCACCTCCACGCCCGGCATCACGATGTCGTCGACGTGCAGGAAGCCGTTCTTGTCGATGCCGATGTCGACGAACGCCGCCTCGAGGCCGGGCAGCACGTTGTCGACCCGGCCCTTGTAGATGTTCCCGACGATCGAGCGGCTCCAGCGCCGCTCTATGTACAGCTCCCCGACGCGCCAGCCCTGAGGCACCGCGCCCTTGCGGGAACCACGGCCGCGACCGCGGCCACTGCCACTGCCACTTGCTGCGCCGTCCCCCTTACCGGAGGGCTTGCCCTCCGCCTCGAGGATGGCGACTCTTGTTTCGCCACGGTCGACCGTGACGAGCACTTGCTTTCTCAAAAGTTCCTCTCATGCGACTAGCTCGCGGCGCTTGGCCAGGGCCGACATGCGCGCTTGCACGTGGACCGACTGCAAGAGGCCGACCGCGAGGAAGGTGACGATTACGGAGGAGCCGCCGTAGCTCAAGAGCGGTAACGGGACTCCGGTGATGGGCATGATCCCGATGGTCATGCCCACGTTGACGAAGATCTGGAACATGAGCATGGCGGCAACGCCGCCGGCTATCAGTGCTCCATAGAGGTTCTTCGCCATGGTCAATATGCGCAGCGCTCGCCATATCAGGAGCGCGTACAGGGACAGCACGAACGCCGCCCCCACGAATCCAAACTCCTCGCCCACCACGCTGAACACGAAGTCCGTGTGGTGCTCGGGAAGGAAGTCGAGCTTTGTCTGTGTCGCGTGCTCGGTGCCGCGACCAGTCTTTCGACCCGAGCCGATCGCCACCTGCGACTGCCTGAGCTGGTAGCCCTGGCGGCGCGGGTCGTCGGTCGGGTTGACGAACGCCGTGAGGCGGTCGACCTGGTACTGCTTGAGCACGTGGACGCCGACCGCGGGGCCGCCGACCAGGACGCCCATCACTATCGCGACGGTGATCGACCCGATGGCCAGGAAGTGGGTCCACTTCGTGCCCGCCACGAACAGGACCGCGCAGGCGATGGCCATGTAGACCATCCCCGAGCCCAGGTCCGGCTGAATCACCACGAGCATCGACGGCAGGATCGCCAGCAGGAGGATCCTGCTGGTGGTCTCCTTGTCCGAAAGCCGCCTGATGCGGTCGACCATGAACCCGGACAGCGCCGCTATCAGCAGCACCTTGCCGAGCTCGGACGACTGAAGCTTGAAGAACGGCAGGTTGATCCAGCGCTTCGACCCGCGCGTGGCCGTGCCGAGCGCGAGCGTCAGGAAGATCAGCCCGATCATCGCGCCGTACACGCCGAGCTTGAGCTCGCGCAGCCGCGAGTAGTCGAAGCGCGCGAGCAGCAGCATCAGGAGCAGCCCGACGACCCCGTACGCGATCTGCCGTGTGAGGTAGTAGTCGGGACTGCCCGGGATGTCGGTGTTGGTCGCCGTCCCGACCACGTAGGCGCCGAAGCCGATCAGGCCGATCGTGGCCAGCAGCAGAAGCGGGTCGATCTGGAGCCACCACATGCCGAAGCGCGGCTTGGCGTCCTCGAAGGACTTGACCTGTGATCCGAGCGCGGCGCTCATGCTTGGAAACTAGCCGAACGGGTTGACGCCGGCCGTGGAGCCCTTCGTCGGCCCGTGGTCCTTGACCCCGAACAGGACGGACAGGATTCGGCGCACGTGCGGGGCCGCGGTCTCGGCGCCGAACCCGCCGTGCTCGCTGGTCGAGACCACCACGTACTGCGGGTGCGGGTAGGGCGCGAGCCCCACGTACCACGACTGGTCCGCGCGCCCGGCGCCCTTCTGGGCGGTGCCGGTCTTGCCCGCGATCGGGATCCTGAAGTCCTTGAACACGGGGTACGACGTGCCCTCGGGCGCGTCCGCCGCCAGGTGCAGGCCCTCCAGGATCGCCTGGCGGTAGCTCGCGTCGATCGGCAGCTTGCGCCGCGGCGGCGTGCGGAACTCCTGGATCACCCGGCCCTCCGAGTCCTCCACCCGCTCGCCGATGTGCGGCCTCACGACGTAGCCGCCGTTGGCGATCGCGGCGTACGCCACGGCGAGCTGCAGCGGATTGGCCTCAAGGTTTCCCTGGCCGACGGCGAGGTTGATGTTGTCGCCCGCCGACCACTGCCGGTCGAAGAACGGAGCGTGCTTCCGGTAGAGGCGGTTGCGCCACTCGGGGCTCGGCACGACTCCGCTGACCTCGCCCGGGAGGTCGATCCCCGTCTTGTGGCCGAAGCCGAGCCGGTGCGCCCAGCGCTGGAGCTGGTGGCCGTCGCCCGAGCCGTTCATCTCGAGCCCGAGGCGGTAGAAGAACACGTCACTCGACACCTGGATCGCCCTTCGGAGCGCGAGGGCTCCGTTCACGGCATGTCCCGCGTTCCAGAACTTGAGCCCGCCGACGTCCAGGTAGCCGCTGTCGTACTGCACGGTGTCGGGCGTGATGAGTCCGCCCTCGAGGGCGGCGGTCGCCGTCGCGAGCTTGAACGTCGACCCCGTCGGATACAGGCCCTGCGTCGCGCGGTTGGTGAGCGGCGCCCCGTTGGCGACATTCGACAGCCGCTTGTAGTCCGACTCCTTGATCGTCTTGGCGAAGATGTTCGGATCGAACGACGGGTTGCTGCCGAGCGCGCGGACCTCGCCGGTCTTCACGTCCATGACGACGAACGCGCCCTCGTCCCCGGCGAGCGCCTCCTGCCCCACCTTCTGCACGTCGAAGTCCACGCCCAGGCGCAGCTGGCGACCGGGGATCGGCACTCGCTCGTTCAGCTCCTGCCGGGCGTTGCCGAGCGCGTCGACCGACACCCGGCGCGCGCCGTCCTTGCCGCGCAGGTAGCGGTCGTAGGAGTACTCCACGCCGGACTGCCCCACGCGGTCGCCCTGCTTCACGCCGCGGTAGCGGTCGGTCTTCAGCTGCTTGGCGTTGACCTCGCCGACGGTGCCGAACAGG
>JBJMLK010000159.1:0-3731 GCA_045805345.1 Thermoleophilaceae bacterium
GGCCGGGCGGTCGCCCGCGAATGCGTCGATCGCGCCTAGCTTCCAGTGCGCCGAGCCGAACACCGCGCGGCCGTCGAACGTGAGCACCGGCAGCTCCCGGCCGAGCCCCAGGATGGCGGGCAGGTACTCGTTGGCCTTCTCCTCCCAGCCGGTGGCCCAGACCAGCTCGAAGCGCTCGGCGAGCCGCGTGAGCCGCGCTGCCACGTGGTCCCCGATGCAGTGGATGATCCCGTCGATCGAGTGGAAGGCGCCGGGCGGCGGGACATCCCTGCCGAAGCCGAACAGGCTGATGACCCCGTCGACGTCGAGGAAGAGGATCGGGCGTTCGCTCGTCTGCGCTACGGTTGGGCTCCCGTTAAGGCGGGGGGGCGAGGTTTCGGACACCGGAACCTACGGTAGACAGAGGTGTCCCCTCCTTATCGGGGCCGGATCCTCAAGCGAGCAGGCACTCGCGCCGATAGCACGAAACAACGCCGTGTACCGGGCACGCCGCGCGCCCGGAACCATCGATACATGACCCTGAACATCGGAATCCTGCTGGCGCTCTTCTGCGCCCTCACCACGAACCTCGGCTTCCTGTACAAGCACCGGGGGGCTGTCCGCGCCGCGGACGTGGAGTGGCGCCACCCCGGCAGGAGCGCAGCGGCGCTCTTCCGGTCGAAGTGGTTCGCGATCGGCATGGCGGTCGCGGTCGGCGCGTGGGTCCTCCACGTGGCGGCCATGGCGCTGGCGCCGCTCTCGATCGTCCAGGCCGTCATCTCCGGCGGCCTCGTCTGCCTGACCGTCCTGGCTGAGCGCTTCTTCGGCTTCAGCGTCGGCAAGCGCCAGTGGCTGGGCGTCGGCTTCACGGCTCTCGGCCTCTCGACCCTCGCGGTCACCCTCCCGCATGCGGGCGGGGCGCACTCCACCTACTCCACGCCGGGCATGATCGCCTTCGAGTCGGGCCTGCTCCTCGCGGGCACGGTGCTCGTCCTCTTCCCCCAGTTCGGCGCCCCGCACGAGCACCATGGCGCGTTCCTGGGCGCCGCGGCCGGCATCCTCTTCGGCGTCTCCGACGTCGCGATTAAGGCGATCACCGGCGGGATCGGCCAGGACGGAATAGTCGGCGGGCTCCTGTCGCCGTGGGTCCTGACCGCCGTCGTCGCCTCGCTCATCGCCTTCTTCGCCTCGGCGCGCGGGCTCCAGACCGGCGACCCCGTGCCGGTGATCACCGTCACCAGCGCGGCCGCCACGATGACTTCGATCGCCGGCGGCATCGTCGTGTTCGGCGACCCGATGCCGAGCGACCCGGTCGGCCTCGTCGCCACGAGCGTGGCGTTCCTGCTGGTCGTGGCCGCGTCGGCGCTCATGCCCGCGCCGCTGCGCGCGACCGCCTCGCAGAGCGCCTAGCGCGCTGGCCGAGGGCCGCTTGGTCCGGCCACTGCTAGCATCGCCCGCCGCATGCCAAGTACGAATCAGCTTGTCCGCAAGGGCCGTAACAAGCCCAAGAAGAAGCTCGCCACGCCGGGCCTGAAGTCCGGTCAGGGCCGCAAGAAGCGGATTGCGGCGCCGCAGCGACGCGGTGTCTGCACACGCGTGTACACCACCACGCCGAAGAAGCCGAACTCGGCGCTTCGCAAGGTCGCGCGCGTGCGGCTGACGAACGGGATGGAGGTCACCACCTACATCCCGGGCGAGGGCCACAACCTGCAGGAGCACTCGGTGGTACTGGTGCGCGGCGGCCGGGTGAAGGACCTCCCGGGCGTGCGCTACAAGGTCGTGCGCGGGACGCTCGACGCCGCCGGGGTCTCGGATCGCAAGAAGGCTCGCTCGCAGTACGGCGTGAAGGCCAAGTAGTAGATAGATGCCGCGCCGCGCCGCAGCCTCCCTACGTCCGATCGACAACGATCCGGTCCACGGGTCGAAGCTCGTCCAGCAGGTCATCAACAAGGTGATGATCGACGGGAAGAAGTCGCGCGCTGAGCAGATCGTCTACGACGCGCTCGAGATCCTCTCGCGCCGGACGGGCCAGCCGCCGGTCGAGGCGCTCGAGTCGTCGGTCAAGGCCTTGACCCCGGTCCTCGAGGTTCGCTCGCGCCGCGTGGGCGGCGCCACCTACCAGGTGCCGGTCGAGGTCCCCGCCCGCCGGGCGCGGACGCTCGCGGTGCGCTGGCTCGTGCAGTTCTCCCGTGCCCGCCGCGAGAAGACGATGGCGGAGCGCCTGGCCGGCGAGCTCTCGGACGCGCAGTCCGATCAGGGCGCCGCGTTCAAGCGCAAGGAGGACATCTACCGCATGGCGCAGGCGAACAAGGCGTTCGCCCACTATCGCTGGTAGCGCCCCGGACCGCCTGATCCCGCCTCGCGAGTGGCCGCCGCTGCGGCTGCTCGTCTTCGTCGTCGGCGCCGCGAGCCTCGGCGTGGAGATCGCGGCCGCGCGGCTGCTCGCCCCGTACTTCGGGGCCTCGACGATCGTCTGGGCCAACACGATCGCCACGGTGCTGGTCGCGCTGTCGACCGGCTACTGGGTGGGCGGCAGGCTGGCCGACCGCTCGCCCACGCGCGCCGCCCTGTGCCGGCTCGTGCTCGCCGCTTCGGTGGCCCTCGCGGCGGTGCCGTTCGTGGCGCGGCCGTTCCTCGGCGCCGCGGTCGACGCGCTTGACTCGTATTCCGCCGGCGCGTTCGCCGGATCGCTGGTCGCGGTGGTGGCGCTGGTGGGCGTGCCGGTCGCGCTGCTCGGCGCCGTGGCGCCGTACGCCCTGCGGCTCTCGCTGGTCGACGTCGGCGCGTCGGGCTCGGTGGCCGGCGGCCTGTACGCGCTGTCCACGGTCGGGTCGCTCGTGGGGACCTTCCTGGCCGCGCTCGTGCTGGTGCCGTTCGCGGGCACGCAGCGGACGTTCCTCGCCTTCGCGTTCGCGCTGGCGGTCGTGAGTGCTCCAGCGGTCCGCCGTGTCGCGCTCCTCGTTCCGCTCCTCGTGTGCGCGGTTCTCGTGGCCGGTCCTGTTTCGGCTAAGGAGGGGGATTCGAATGGGCGGGTCGTCGAGGAGGTCGAGACGCCGTACCAGTACGCGCGCGTGCTCCAGGACGCGGGCGGCACGCGCCGGCTGGAGCTGAACGAGGGGATCGCCGTGCACTCCAAGTACACGCCCGGCTCGTTCCTCACCGACGACTACTGGGACGACTTCCTGGTGCTGCCTCTGGCGGTGCTGCCGCGACCGCCGGCGAGGCTGGCGATCCTCGGCAACGCCGCGGGCACGACGGCTCGCGCCTACGGTCGCTACTTCCCCGCCACGGCCGTCGACGCCGTGGAGCTCGACGGCCGGCTCACCGAGATCGGGCGGCGCTGGTTCGACCTGCGCGGCCGGCCGGGGCTGCGGCTGATCACCGCGGACGCGCGGCCGTTCCTGAGGCGCACCTCGCGCCGCTACGACGCGATCTTCGTCGACGCCTACCGGCAGCCGTACATCCCGTTCTACCTGGCCACGCGCGAGTTCTTCTCGCTCGTACGTTCGCGGCTCATGCCGGGTGGGGTCGTGGTCGTGAACGTCGGGCACCCCGAGGGCGACTCGCGGCTCGAGCGGGTGGTGAGCGCCACGATGCGCGCGGCGTTCCCCGTGGTGGCGCGGGACGTGTCGCAGCCCACGAACACGTTGCTGGTGGGGTCTTCTGCGCCGTTGCGCCCCGCGCGGGTCGCCGCGGTCGCGCCGCCGGAGCTGGGTTGGCTGGGGACGGAGGTGGCCTCGCGGTTGCGGCCC
>JBJMLK010000160.1:0-13886 GCA_045805345.1 Thermoleophilaceae bacterium
AGTCGGTCGTCGACACCGACGGCGGCGTGCGCGGCCTGCCCGGCCTCTACGTGGCCGACGCGAGCGTCCTGCCGAGCGCGCTGGGCGCCAACCCGATGCTGACGATCATGGCCTGCGCGCGCCGGATCGCGCGCGGGCTGGCGGAGGCCCTGACCTAACCCTCAACGACCCTCGAGGGGGTCAGACCCCCTTCCCGCCGCCCCCACCGGCGCGGCCGCCGTGCGTGGTGCGCTGGGCAATAACGGGTGACTCGGAGACGAGGGTCCATTTGTCGTGGCTATAGCACCCATAAGTGGACCCTCGTCGCGCGGATCTCCCGTAATAGCCGAATCGGACCCCTCCGGGAACCCGCGCCGGTAAGGGCGGAGCGCCGCCTGGTTACGCCGAGGGCGCCGGCTCCGCCGGGCCGGCGGGCGGCTCGGGCGGCGGCTCCTGCTGGGCGGGCTCCGGCGGCGCCGCGCCCGCCGTGGCCGAGGCCTCGCGCTCAGCCGCGGCGGCGCTGCGGGCGAATATCGCCAGCGCGCCCACCACCACCAGCGACAGCGGCGCGCCGATCTTCACAACCGCGGCCTCGTTCAGGCCGGGCGGCTGGAGGATCCGGTACAGGATCAGCAGGGCCGCGACGAGGCCGGCGTAGGAAGCGATCTCACTCGGCGATCGCGAGATCCTGAGCCGCCTGCCCGCCGCCCGCAGGAACGCCGCCCCCACGGCCGCGGCGATCGCGATCAGCAGCACCAGCAGGATCACGCGGTCGATGAAGGCCGACGCCTGCCACGCGTTCTTCTCCCGCCTCTCCGCGCACTCGCGCGCATCGCGCCGGACGTCGCGGCCGATCAGGTCGCTCTGCACCCCGCCGTCCGGCGTCTGCGTGCTCTCCACGCGCCGGCACTCCTGGCCCTGCTTGGTCGTGTACCAGTCGATCGACATCGTTAAGAGCAGCACCAGCGCAGCCGCGAACGCGAGCCAGTCCCAGCGCGAGAGCCGCAGGAAGGTCACGACGACTCGGCGCTTGCGCCGCCGCGCGGAGGCGCCGGGAGCGGCGTGACGTCCACCCGGCCGGCGTCCGCCACCGCCCGGGGGAAGCGGTCGTCGCGGATGCTCCACAGCGCCGCCCCGGTGGCGCCCAGGCAGGAGCCCAGGCCGAGCCACAGTCCGATCTCGCGGTCGGGCATGTCGCCCGGCGTCCTCACCACCCGGAAGACGAGCCACACGCTCGTGATCAGGCCCACGAGCACGAGCAGCGACCCGATCGCGATCGGCACGGCCTGGGCACGCTGAGCGGCGGTCAGCGCCATCAGCGCGATCGCCATCAGGCCGACCACCGCGAGCATCACGTCGAGCGCCCCGAACGTCTCCCAGGCACTGGCCTTACCGCCGTCGCCCCCGTACCAGTCGAGGAACGTCGAGACGAGGAGGACGATGCCGAACGCGCCCGCGAGGTACTCCTGGAGCCGAAGCCGCCTCAGGTCCACGTCGCGCAGGGTACTGGCGCGGGACGCCGGACCATGCCGCTACTTCCGCTTGAGCGGCGCGTAGTCGACCATCAGCTTGCGCTCCGAGCCGTCGGAGGCGAAGCGCACCACGGCCACGCCCGGCTCGACGCCGACCACCACGCCGTCCCCGAGCGACGCGTGCACCACGTCGTCGCCGAGCGAGAACGTGGCGCCGCTCGCGTTCGGCTGGCGCCGCTCGCGGGTCGGGTCCGGGGCCGACCGCTCGCGCGCGTCCCACGACGGGCGGAACGATCGCGGCTCCTGCACCTCGCGATCGACCAGCTCCTCCGGGATCTCGGCCAGGAAGCGGCTGGGCACGTTCCACTCGCGCGCGCCGTAGAGCGCCCGCACGCGCGCGTGCGTCATGTACAGCTCGCGCTTGGCCCGCGTGATCCCGACGTAGCAGAGGCGCCGCTCCTCCTCGAGGTCGCCCGACTCGATCGCGCGCATGTGCGGGAAGACGCCGTCCTCGCAGCCGAGCATGAACACCACCGGGAACTCGAGGCCCTTGGCGTTGTGCAGGGTCATCAGCGTGACGATGCCCTCGTCGGAGGTGAGGTTGTCCTGCTCGGAGAAGAGCGCGATCTGCTGGAGGAACTCCTCGAGCGCCGGCTCCTCGGCGGTGGCGTCGTACTCGCGCGCCACGCTCACGAGCTCCTCGAGGTTCTCGAGCCGGCCCTCGGCCTCGATCGTGCGCTCCGCCCGCAGCGCCTCGATGTAGCCCACCTCGTTGAGGAGCTCGTTCAGCAGATCGCCGACCGAGGCGCTGGCCGCGCGCTCCTCGAGCCGCTCCATCGTCGACATGAAGCGCGACACCGCCTTGATCGCCGCGGCGCCCAGGGCCGGCACCTCCTCGGGCGCGAGCGCGACGTCCCACACCGGCTCGCCGACGGTGTTGGCGTGCGACACGATCCGCGCCTGGCTCGTGGTGCCGATCCCGCGCCGCGGTGAGTTGACCACGCGCTCGAACGCCACCACGTCGCTCGGGTTCACGAGCAGCGTGAGGTACGCGATCGCGTCCTTGATCTCGGCGCGGTCGTAGAACTTGGTGCCGCCGATCACCTGGTAGCCGACGCCGTAGCGCACCAGCGTGTCCTCGAGCACGCGCGACTGCGCGTTGGTGCGGTAGAAGACGGCAACCTCGTCGCGCGAGGTGCCGGCGTCCACGAGCCGCTCGATCTCGCCCGCCACCCAGCGCGCCTCGGCGTGCTCGTCCTCGAGCTCGCGCATCTTCACCGGGTCGCCGGTGCCGAGGTCCGTCCAGAGCGCCTTGGGCTTGCGAGCGCGGTTGTGTGCGACCACCGCGTTGGCCGCCGACAGGATCGTCTGCGTCGAGCGGTAGTTCTGCTCGAGCTTGATGACCCGCGCGTCCGGGAAGTCCTTCTCGAAGTCGAGGATGTTGCGAATGTCGGCGCCGCGGAAGCCGTAGACCGCCTGATCGTCGTCGCCGACCGTGCAGAGGTTCCGGTGCTCCTGCGACAGCAGTTGCAGCCATACGTACTGCGCGCGGTTGGTGTCCTGGTACTCGTCCACGAGCACGTGGCGGAAGCCCGTCGCGTACCGCTCACGGACCTCCGGGAACAGCCGCAGCAGGTCGACGCAGCGCACCAGCAGGTCGTCGAAGTCCATCGCGTTCATCGAGTGGATCCGCTGCTCGTACAGCTCGTAGACATCCGCCGCGGTCTGCTCGAAGAAGGAGTCGATCCGCTGCCGGTAGCCCTCCGCGTCGAGCAGCGTGTTCTTGGCGTCCGAGATCTGGCGCTTGATCGCCCTCGGCGTATACCGCTTCGGGTCGATGTCCAGCTCGTCGATGCAGCGCTTGACGAGCCGTACCGAGTCCGCCTCGTCGTAGATCGTGAAGCCGCGCGTGTAGCCGAGCCGCGTGCCCTCGGCGCGCAGCATCCGGGCACAGGCGGAGTGGAACGTCATCACCCACATCGCCCGCGCCCGGCGCCCGACGAGCTGCTCCACCCGTTCGCGCATCTCCGCGGCGGCCTTGTTGGTGAACGTGATCGCGAGGATCTCGCCGGGCATCGCGCGGTCGGTCTCGACCGCGTAGGCGATCCGGTGCGTGAGCACCCGCGTCTTGCCGCTGCCCGCGCCGGCCAGCACGAGGAGCGGCCCCTCGTAGTGGAGCACCGCCTCGCGCTGCGGCTCGTTCAGGCCTTCGAGGAGGCGGCTGGCGGCTTCCGTGGTGGCCACTAGATGATCGGTCCCGGGCCCGCCTGCCCCCGGGGCCGCGAAAACCAAGGCGTGCAAGGACGCAGGGCGAAGTCCATGCAGGGGTGCGTGGGTTCGGGACCGGTCATCTACCGAGCATAGGCTCCGGGGGTGACGCTCAGCGACCGGGTCCGGGCCGAATGCGCGGCCATCGCGGCGAGCGCGACGCAGGTCCGGATAGATCTCGGCCGTCTCAGCTCGATCTCGCCCGGCCCGCCGCCCGAGCTCGATCCCGAGCGCCACTATCTCGAGGGCTCCCGCGAGGACGTGGCGGCGTACCTCCTGACCCTCGACGCGATCAACTTCGGCTCCGGCTGGTTCCCGACGCTGCGCAAGCGGCCGGGCTCGTCCGGCTACTACACGGTTGCCTGGGCCCTGGCCGACCGCTTCCGCTCCCACGGGCCGTGGTCGAGCGCCGACCTCCGCGGGCTCGACGCAGAGGCCGTCGCCACCGTGCTCGATCAGGACCCCGCCCACGAGCTGATGGCTCTCTACGCCCAAGCGCTCAACGACCTCGGCGGGTGGCTCGGGGAGCGAACCGCCCTCGGCGCCGTCAGCCTCGCCTCGGCTGAGGACCTGGCCGCCGAGCTGGCGGCCGGCATGCCGTTATTCGACGACCGCGGCTTCTGGAAGCGCGCGCAGATCGTGCCGAACGACATGGCCCTCGCCGGCATCGCGAGCTACGGCGACCTCGACCGGCTCACGATCTTCGCCGACAACCTCGTGCCGCACATGCTGCGAGTGGACGGCGTGCTGGTCTACGACGACGAGCTGGCGAGGCGGATCGACGCCGGCGAGCTGCTCGAGCCCGGTGGTGCCGAACGCGAGATTCGCGCCTGCGCGGTGCACGCGTGCGAGCTGATCGCCGCCGAGCTGGGCGTGCCGCCGCGCACGCTCGACACCTGGCTGTGGAACCGGGGGCAGGAGCCGCGCTACAAGGCGCAGCCTCGCCACCGCTGCCGGACCGTCTTCTACTGAGTCCGGCCCCCGCGTCGCGACGACGGGCTTACGGCGGCCGGTACCCCACGTACTGCCGCCCCACGTGCGCGGGCGCTCCGCAGCCGGGCGTGCCGACGGCGGCCCGGGTGAGGTTGTCGAGCACCAGCCAGGCATGCTCGGCCGCAGCCCGCCGGCAGGCGTTGCGAGGGGCGACGAGGCGAAGCGGGTGGCGAAGCTCGTCGCCGGCCAGGGGGGCGAGCACCGAGAAGGTGGACAGGACCGGCGCGTCGCCGTCGCGCCACTCCGCCTCGCCCGCCAGCCAGCGCGCCGCCTCGGTCCCGCGCGCGCCGGTTCGCGAGTGGCGCTCGACGAAGCCGTTCGACGCCGCGGCGCCGGCGACCGCCACGACCGCGAGGACAAGCGCCGCGGCGGCGCGACCCAGGCGGAGCGTCCGCGCCGCGCCGCGAAGCGCACGGCTCGCGACCAGCGCGCCGGCGGCGCCGGCGATCCCGCCAAGCGCCGGCACCCACACGGGCGGGGCGCTCGGGAAACCGAGGTCGAGCGTCTCGTACAGGCCGACCGCCGTCGCCGCCCCGAGCACCACCATCGCCGGTGCCCGCAGCCGCTCCCGCCGCGACGCCAGCCCGATCGCCAGCACCGCGGCCGCCACCGCGGGCAGGAGGTAGCGCGACGCGTCGCCGGTGCCGACGTCGAAGGCGCTCGAGTCGAGCACGCCCGTGAACGGCGCCTTGGTCCAGAGCAGCACCGCCACGACCATCGCGGCGAACGCGGCGAGCACCGGCCGCGTGCGCGCGACCAGCGCCGCCGCGATAGCCCCCGCGAGCAGGATCAGCGGCCCCCCGAAGTGCCGCCAGTAGTAGCTGCCGAGCCGGGAGAGCGTGTCGCCCGGCCGGTCGAGGAAGCTCGTGTTGGTCTTGGCCACCAGGGGCGGTACCGGGTCGCCCCAGGGACCCGAGCCGAACGGCCACAGCGGCCAGCCGTGCGACACGACGTTGCGGACGTACCACGGCGTGCCCACCACGAGCGCCATGAGCCCCGCCCCGGCGAGCCCGCGCCGCAGCTCGCGCAGCCGCCCGCGCGCCGTCCACAGGCCGACGGCCAGGACCGCGAGCGTGAGCGGCACCACCGTGGCCTTGGTTCCGATGGCCAGCCCGCCCGCCACGAGCGCGGGCGCGAGGAGGGTCGGCCGTGCCTGCGCGCCGGCCACCAGCGCCGCGCAGCACACGAGCCACGCCAGCGCCGCCGGGTCCACGCTCGCGCCGCCGCTCTGCGACGCCAGCACCGCGGGCGTGGCGACCAGCGCCGCCGCCCCCAGCGCCGCCACGGCGCGCGCGGCGCCGACCGCCCGCAGGCCGGCGAACGCCGCGAGCGCGATCAGCACGGGTATCGCGACCGTGACGACCACCGACCACGCGAAGCCGCGCGAGATCGCCGTCCCCCACTCCAGCAGCACCTCGTGGGTGAGCGGGTAGTTGCCGACCGGGGCCCCGGCGAGCACGTCGACGACCGCCCCCGGCCGCCCGTCCTGCACCCAGCGGACGACCTCCGGCAGGTGGAAGGCCACCATGTCGTCGCCCAGCGCCGGACGCAAGAGGACCCACGCGCTCCACGCACACCAACCGCCGGCCGCAGCGCCGACCAGCAGCGCCAGCCGCGGTTCGAGACCCGTCCACCACGCCGCCAGCTCTTCCCACGCCCTTAGCGGCGGCGCCGGCACGAGCGCCCGGGTCGCCAGCCAGGTGGCGACCGCCGCCGTGACCAGCGCGGGCGGGCTGCCGCCGAGCCCCACCAGCCCCAGCCCCAGGGCCTCGATCACCGCCGCGGCGCCGGCGAGGACGACCGTCGCCAGCAGCCGCTCGAGGCCGCTTGCCACGGCCAGCGAGGCGACGCGGAAAGCGGCTCCGGCGAGCGCCGTGACGGCCACCGCGAGCGCGGCGTGATGGAGGATCGTGTCGACGGTCATGCCTCGAACCGGCGCCACCGTACCCGCCTACACTGCGCCCGTGGCGACGCGCACCCGCATCGAGATCGACATCGCCCACTCGGGCACGCCCGATTCTCAGACCGTCACCGCCGACGGCAGGCGCCTCGATCGGTTCGTCGACGGCGTGGTCCTCCGGCCCGCGGTCACGCAGAGCGACGAGCGCGGCAACCTCACCGAGATCTTCGACCCCGCCTGGGACTTCGCCGACGAGCCGCTCGTCTACGTGTACGAGTCGCGGATCCACCCCGGCCAGAAGAAGGGCTGGATCGTGCACTTCGAGCAGGACGACAGGCTGTACTTCAGCGTCGGCTCCGCGAAGGTCGTCCTGTACGACGCGCGCACGCAGTCGCCCACGCACGGGCTCGTTCAGGAGCTGTTCCTCGGCAGCGCCAACCGCGGCCTGCTGCGCATCCCCGCGGGCGTGGTGCACGCTGTGGTGAACGTCGGGCCGGACGAGGTTATGTTCGTGAACATGCCGACGCAGCCGTACCGGCGCGAGCGGCCCGACAAGCTCCGCTTCCCGCAGGACACGGACGCCATCCCGTACAGGCTGTGAGCCTCCGCCAGCGGCTGGTCGACGCGGGCCACGACCTGCGCGTGATGGCCGCCGTCGTGAGCGACGCCTATGTGCGGCCGCTGCCGCGCGCTGAGGACGGCCCGCTCGTGACGGTGCTGATCGCCGCGTACAACCGCAGCGCGGTGCTCCGCTACGCCCTGGCGTCGGCGGTCGGCCAGACCTACCGGAACCTCGAGATCCTGGTGATCGGCGACGCCTGCACCGACGACTCCGAGCAGGTGGTGGCCGCGGCCGGCGACCCCCGGGTGAGGTGGATGAACCTCGAGCGCAACTGCGGCAGCCAGGCGGGGCCCAACCAGGCGGGGCTCGAGGCGGCGCGAGGCCAGCTGATCGCCTACCTCGGGCAGGACGACGTCTGGCGCCACGACCACGTGGCACTGCTGGTGGCGGACATCGAGCGGACGGGCGCGGACGCGACCTCCGCCGTGCCGTCGTTCGCCTGGCCGAAGCCGGTGGCCGTCCGCCGCCTCGAGAGCCCGCGTGCGGGCGACGTCGTGCCGACGCCGTCGCTGATGCACACGCGCGACGCCGGGCTCGCCGCAGGCGGCTGGCGCGACCACCGCCAGACGGTGCTCCCGCCCGACGCCGACTTCATCGTGCGCCTGCGGCAGAGCGGCGCGCGGTTCTCGCGGGTGCGCGCGCTGTCGCTGCTCAAGTTCGCATCGGCGCTGAGGCGCGACAGCTACCGCGACGGGCGCTCCGACGAGCAGGCCGCGGCCGCCAGGCGCGTGGACGGCCGCGCGTTCGCTGCTCGCGAGGTTCTCGCCGCGCTCGCCTCGATGCCGCTGCGGCCGTGGTACGGCCGCCACGCCGAGACCCTGGTGCCGGCCGAGCTGACCGAGCAGCCCGGCGGCGTGATTGCCGAGTACCGGCGAATCCGCGGGCTGCAGCCGTAGGCGGGTCCGCGAGCGGGTGCGGCGCGCGGCGCGTCTAGCCCGACGCCGGGTCGCTGCCCCGGACGTTCCGCAGCGGCCGAACGTCGGCGGTCGGCTCCGGCCGCTTGCCGGTGGCCTCTGTGAGGAGCTTCTCCAGCTCGGCGACCCGCGCCGCCAGCGCCTTGATCGCGTCCGCGACGGGGTCCGGGAGGTGCGCCCAGTCGGCGTCCGGCCCGGCGGGGCGGCGGCCCTCGACGCGTACGGGGTGACCCGGGTTGCCGACGACGGTGGAGTTGGGGGGCACGTCGTTGATCACCACCGAGTTGGCGCCGACCTTGGCGCCGCGCCCGACCTGGATCGGACCGAGCAGCTTGGCGCCCGAGCCGACCACCACGTCGTTCTCGACCGTCGGGTGCCGCTTACCGCGCGCGAAGCCGGTGCCGCCGAGCGTCACGCCCTGGTAGAGCGTCACGTTGTCGCCGATCTCGGCCGTCTCGCCGATCACGACGCCGGCTCCGTGGTCGATGAACAGCGCCTCGCCGATCTCCGCCGCCGGGTGGATCTCGACGCCGGTGAGGGTCTTGCTCCAGTTGGCCAGGGCGCGCGGGACGAGCGGCACGCCGCCGTCGTGCAGCGCGTGCGCCACGCGGTGGACCAGCAGCGCCTGCACGCCGCCGTAGGTCAGCAGGATCTCCGTGCGCCCGATGCCGCGGGCCGCAGGGTCGCGGTCCTGCGCGGCAGTCAGGTCCTGGCGCAGCTCGCGCGCGACCCGGGTGAGGGTGCCGATCCCGAGCATCGATTTACACGGTAGCCGCCACGCCCGCGCAGGCAGGGCAGCCCGCCCGGCGCTCGGTGGCCACCAGCGTCTGCTCCATCGTGAGCGCGTCGAGCTGGAGGATGGTGTTGAACAGCGGATCTCCGACGCCGGCGATCAGCTTGATCGCCTCGAGTGCCTGCATCGAACCGATGATCCCGGCCGTCGCGCCCACGACCCCGGCCTCGCGGCACGACGGCACGGCTCCGGCGGGGGGCGGCTGCTCGAAGGCGCAGCGGTAGCAGGCCGAGCGCCCGGGCACGATCGTCATCAGCTGCCCCGCGAAGCCGAGCACGGCCGCCGAGACGAGCGGCACCTCCTGCGCGCAGCACGCGTCGTTGAGCAGATAGCGCGTGTCGAACGTGTCGGTGCAGTCGAGCACCACGCCCGCGCCGGCCACGATCGCCTCGGCGTTCTCCCGCTCCACCCGCACGCGGTACTCCTCCACCTGCACCTCGGGGTTTAGCACCCTGAGCTTGACCGCCGCGGTCGCGACCTTCGGCAGGTCGAGGTCGGGCGTGAAGTGGAGCGGCTGGCGGTGCAGGTTCGACAGCTCCACGTGGCCGTCGTCGACCACGCCCACCGTGCCCACCCCGGCGGCCACGAGGTAGGTGGCGGCGGGCGAGCCGAGGGCGCCCAGGCCGACCACCACCGCGCTCGCCGAGCGCAGCCGCTCCTGCGCCTCGCCGCTCCACTCCGGCAGCACCAGCTGGCGCGAGTAGCGCTCGACCTCGAGGTCCGAGAGCGTCATCGCTTCACGATCGTGACGCGGTTGCCGTCGAGCGTCACGTCGTGCCCGTCCTCGCGCGCCGAGCGCGGCACGCTCGCGAGCGGCTCGCCGTGGTCGAGCAGCACGTCGAGCCTGGCGCCCGGCGGCAGCCGCTCCAGCGCGAGCCGCGTGCGCACCCAGTTCATGGGGCACGGCACGCCGGTCAGGTCGAGCTCGGTCACGGGGCGAAGAACGGGGTGCTCACGTAGCGCTCGCCCGAGTCCGGCACGACCGCCACCACGCGCGCGCCCTCGAGCTCGGGCCGGCTGCCGACCTCGACCGCGGCCCACAGCGCCGCGCCGCCCGAGATCCCGGCGAGGATGCCCTCGCGGCGCGACACCGCGCGAGCGGTGTCGAGCGCGTCCTCGTCGTCGACCGGCACGATCTCGTCGACCACGCCCAGGTTGAGGACCTCCGGCACGAACCCCGCGCCGATCCCCTGGATCTTGTGCGGGCCGGGCTGCCCGCCCGACAGCACGGCCGACGTCTTCGGCTCGACGGCCACCACGCGCAGGTCCGGGTTCAGCTCCTTGAGCCGCTCGCCGGCGCCGGTGATCGTGCCGCCGGTGCCCACCCCGGCCACGAGCACGTCCACGTCGCCGTCGGTGTCGCGCCAGATCTCCTCGGCGGTGGTGCGCCGGTGGATCGCCGGGTTGGCCGGGTTCGAGAACTGGTCCGGGATGAACGCGTCGTCCTGCTCCGCCGCGATCCGGCGCGCGGCCTCGACGGCCTCGTTCATGCCGCCCAGCGACTCGGTGATCTCCACCTCGGCGCCGTACAGGCGCAGCAGGCTCTCGCGCTCCCGGCTCATGCCCTGCGGCATCGAGAGGATCAGGCGATAGCCCTTGGCGGCGCACACGAACGCCAGCGCGATGCCCGTGTTGCCCGACGTCGCCTCCACGATCGTCGTGCGCCCGGGCTCGATGCGCCCCTCGGCCTCGGCCGCCTCGATCATCGCCACGCCGATCCTGTCCTTCACGCTGCCGGCGGGGTTGTAGGCCTCGAGCTTGGCGATCAGCTCGGCGCCGCAGTCGGGCGCGAGGCGCGTCAGCCGAACGAGCGGCGTGCCGCCCACGAGGTCCGCGAGGTTGTCCGGCATTCCGGCCCGCTGGGCCTCCCTTCCCGGGGTGGTCCGGGCCCGACTCATGGCCGAGAGGCTACTCGCCGGACGGGAACTTGAAGCTGCTCTGGTGGGGGAACGAGCCGGGCTTGCCGAAGCCGACGACGATCCGGTCGTGCGCCTTCATCACGTAGTCCTGCGGGTTGCCCTGGATCTGCTTGCCGTTCACCCAGGTCTGGAGCACCAGGCCCTTGCCGGGGTGGTAGCTGCCGAGCTGGAGCTTCGAGAACGGGACGTTCCAGACCTGGAAGAACTGGCCGAGCTTGAACGGGAACGGCTGCACCGACTCCATGTGGATCACGCCGGTGTCGTCGTGCGTATGCAGCGAGGTGATGAACTGGCTGTCCTGGTTGATCCCGATGTTGGCCGGGACCTTCTGCGGCTTGCCGTCCGTGTAGACCTTCAGGTTCGCGTGGACGTGGAAGACGGTGTCGCTCGGGTCCGGGAGCCCCAGCGCAGCGACGCGCTTCTCGAGGCCCTGGCTCCCGCTGTTCCACGGCCCGGGCGTGGCCTGGGCCTTCGTCGGGTCCTGCGTGAGCGAGCTCGTGCTCTCCTTACCGCCCGACAGGAGCACGAACGCGGCGATCGCGGCCACGAGCACGACGCCGGCGATGACGCCGATCCGGATGCGCCGCTTGCGCTTCTTCTTGGCCTCCTGCTCCTCGCGCTCGCGCCGCTCGCGCTCCTCGCGCGCCTTCTTCTTCTGCTCCTCCCTGCTCGCCACGGGCGCGCATCCTAGTAGGAAGCCCCCTCGTGTTCCTTAAGGGCCGCGCAGCCGAGCGGTCTGCTAATCGTCCCGGATGGCCGACGCACTGCGCGACGAGGTCGAGAGGATCCGCTGGTTCCACACGATCCGGCTTCGCGATGACCTCGTCACGCCCGGGCTCGAGCCCGACACGCCGGCCAAGCTCGAGCATCTGAGGCTGCCCGCGGACCTGAGCGGCAGGACGGTGCTCGACGTCGGCACGTGGGACGGGTTCTTCGCATTCGAGGCCGAGCGCCGCGGCGCGGCGCGCGTGGTCGCCACCGACCACCACGCCTGGAACGCCGCCGGCTGGGGCGACGCCGGCTTCCGCTGCGCGCACCACGCGTTCGGGTCGAGCGTGGAGACGCAGGACGTGGACGTGCTCGACCACACCCCGGAGCGGCTCGGCACGTTCGACGTCGTGTTCTTCCTGGGCGTGCTCTACCACATGCGCCATCCGCTCCTGGCGCTCGAGCGGATGGCCGCCATGACGCACGACATGCTGGTGCTGGAGACCCACGTGGAGTCGCTCGGCGTCCGGCGGCCGCTGGCCGCGTTCTATCCCGGCGCGGAGCTGAACGACGACGACAGCAACTGGTGGGGGCCGAACCTGAGCGCCGTGGAGGCGATGCTGAGGGCCGCCGGGTTCACGCGCGTCGAGCGGGTCTTCCCCACCTCGCGCAGCGACGTGCTCGCGCGCGGCGCCTACAAGGCAGCCCGCGCGCTGGCCGGGAAGGTGCGGCGCGGCGAGCCGACGCTGCCCGCAGCGGTCGCGCGCCGTGCGGCGTTCCACGCCTGGCGGTAGCGCCCGCCCGGACGGCATCTATGCTCATCCGCGCCGCGCGGGGCGGCCGACTGCGGACCGCACGACCGCATCGCATGGGGCCCTCGCGCGTTTGACTTCGTTGATGAGCCGCCGCCTTCTCTCGATCCTCGTAGCCGCCGCGCTCGCCGCGAGCGCGCTCGGCGCGGCGTCCACCGCGCCCGTGCACGCGGCGAAGGGCATGGAGGTGGGCGTCCAGGACGACTTCTCGTTCGTCTCCGAGCTCACGCTCACGCGCAAGAAGGCGCTGAAGCTCGCGAGCCGGCTGCACGCGACCCGGATCCGCGTGAACCTCGTGTGGGTCGCGATCGTGAACAAGGGTCACAGCAAGAAGCGGCCGAAGCACCCCAAGTACGACTTCACCTCGTACGACGCGCTGTACAACGCGGCGCGCGCCCGCGGCATCAGGCTGCAGTTCGCGATCAGCGGGTTCGCACCCAAGTGGGCCACCGGCAACCACCAGGTCGGCTGCTACAAGGTCCGGCTCGGCGACTTCAAGAACTACGTGCGCGCGGTGGTCACGCACTTCCGCGGCCACATCGACCGCTACTCGGTCTGGAACGAGCCCAACTACCGCTCCTGGAACGAGCCGCTCAAGGGCAACGCCAAGCGCTACCGGAAGATGTACCTGGCGGCCTGGAAGATCATCCACCGCCACGACCCGAGGGCGCGCGTGCTGATCGGCGAGACCTCGCCGGCCGGCAAGAAGGGCACGGCCACCAAGCCGCTCAAGTTCCTGCGCGGCGTGGCGAAGGGCGGCAAGCTCAAGGCCGACGGCTACGCCCACCACGTCTACGACTACAGGCGCAGCCCGCACGCGCCCAAGACGCCCGACGACAACGCGGCGATCAACAACCTCGACAACCTCACCAAGCAGCTCGACAAGCTCGGCAAGCAGAAGAAGCTCACCACGCGGACGGGCAAGCCGCTGGACGCCTACCTCACCGAGTACGGCTACATGGCCAGCGGCCCGTACAAGAAGCCCGCCGCGTGGCGCGCGAAGTACCTGCCCCAGGCGTGGCAGGTGGCGCTCGACAACCCGCGCGTGCGGGAGATGATGCAGTACATCCTCGCGCCGCCGCCGAAGTTCAGCAACGAGTTCGACACCAGCATCGTGACCAAGAAGGGCAAGCCCACCAAGGTCTTCACGGCGCTGGAGGACTGGACCGACAAGCAGGCGCAGGCCGGCAACATCGCGTTGCCGGCCCACTTCCGCTAGCTCGCCGCGCCTACGACGCCTTCCCGACCGCCTGCACCATCAATGTGCACGATGCGCTGTTGCTCGTCGTCCGGAACGGGTCGCCGACCGCAAGCGGCGGGTTCCACACGAACTGGCGCGTCGAGCCGGAGCTGCAGCGCTCGATCGACGTCTTGCTCGAGTCGAAGCCCAGGTAGTCGCCCTTGTGGACCTTCATGCTCACCTTGAACGACTCGATGGGGTTCTGCGAGTTGAAGCCGTTGCCCTGGACGCTGAACTGCTTGGACTTGGCCACGGCCTTGCCCTTC
>JBJMLK010000161.1:0-31058 GCA_045805345.1 Thermoleophilaceae bacterium
ACGAGCCGGCCGCGCGAGCGGCGCGTGCGCTAGGCGACGGGGTGGGCGATCGCGTGGCCGCGGCGGGCACCGCGGGGCACGTGCTCGACTTCGACGACACCCACGCGCCGAGCCTCGCGCACCTGAGCGCGCCGACCGCGCCTGCCGCGCTCGTGCTGGGGGCCGACCTCGGCGCCAGCGTGGGCGACGTGCTCGACGCGTACGCCGCGGGGTTCGAGGCGATGGGTGCGCTGGCGGCGGCCAACCACCCCGGGCTCCGCGAGCGCGGCTGGCACCCGACGTCGGTGTGCGGCGTGGCCGGCGCGGCCGTGGCCGCCGCCGCCCTGCTCGGGGCGGAACGCGAGCAGGCGGTGCGACTCGCGCTCCTGCGCGCCGGCGGGCTGCACGCGGCGTTCGGCTCGGACGGCAAGGCGCTGCAGGTGGGGCTCGCCGCGGCGGCGGGAGCCGACGCGGCGCGGCTGGCGGCCGCCGGTGCGACGGCTTCGCGCGAGGTCTACCGCGGGTTCGAGCAGAGCTTCGGAGCCGCCCCGGCCTTGGAGGGAGGGCCCTCGGCCGTGCGGGGGAACTGGATCAAGGCGTATCCGTGCTGCCTCCAGACTCATGGCGCGATCGAGGCGGCGGCGATCGCCGGCGCGGTGCCGGACGGGCCACTCGAGGTGCTCGTCCACCCCGTATCGATGCAGACGGCGTGGCGCCTCGACGTGGCGACCGGCCTCGAGGCCAAGTTCTCGATCCCGTATCTCACCGCGTACACGCTGCTCTACGGGCCGCCGAGCGTCGCGTCCTTCGAGGCGGTCGATCCCGAGGCGCGGGCGCTCGGGGCCCGGATCGCCGTGGCCACGGATCCGGCGCTCGCCGAGTCCGAGGCCGTCCTGACTGCGGCTGGGGAGGAGGTGGCCCGGGTCGCCGCGGCGCTCGGCTCGCCGGCGCGGCCCATGAGCGAGGCGCAGCTCGCGGCCAAGGTGCGGACGCTGGCGGGCGATCGGCTCGATGGCGCCCTCAGCGATCGCTCCCGCCCGGCAACCGACCTAGTGTGGTCGATTGAGGTCGCATAGCGACCTCTAAATGCCACACTTCGCCGAGGGCCGCCCTCAAAAGCCGCTGTTTGCGCCGGGCAGCCGGTGCGCCTAGAGGACCGCGGCGGCTTCGCGCACCGGCGCCAGCTCCACCGGGATGCCGTTGAGCACGGCGTTGCCCGAGAGTGGGTCCACCTGCTCCTCGTCGGCGAGCACGTTGGAGTTCGCGCCCGCGTGCGCCGCGGCGACTGTCATGCGGATGCCGTCCGCGTCGTGCCCCCAGCCGTGCGGGATGCTCACGACGCCGGGCATCACCGCGTCGGTGACCTCCACCGGGATCTCGATCGCACCCGCGCGCGAGCTCACCCGCGCGGGCTCGCCGTCCACGAGGCCGAAGCGCGCCGCGTCGTCGGGGTGGACGTGCGCGGTGCAGCGGTCCTTGCCGCGTACGAGCGGGGTGATGTTGTGCATCCACGAGTTGTTGGACCGCATGTGGCGGCGGCCGACCAGCACCATTCCGCCGTTCGTGCGCCGCGCGAGCCCGGCGCGCAGCCGCTCGACGTCGGCGACGATCGGCTCGGGAGCCAGCTCGATCCGGCCGCTCGGAGTGCGCAGCACCTCGGGCACGCGCGGCTCGAGCGGTCCGAGGTCCACACCGTGCGGCGCCGCCTCGAGGTCGGCGAGCGTCAGGTCGTACGGCCCGGCCCGCAGCGCCAGGTCGAGCAGCCGCTCGGGTCCGCGGCGGTCGCCCACCTCGGCGAGCAGCTCGGCCGCGTCGCGGCCCTGGAGGGGCCCGTCCGCGCGCGCGGTCTCGCGCCGCGCCGTCTCGGATGCCACGAAGTCGTCGAACGCCGCGACGTCCACGTCCGGCCCCTGCCCCGCGGCCACGCCGGCCAGGCGCAGCATCGTCTCCCACTCCTGCGGCATGCCCGCCGGCGGCTCGTAGACCGGCGGAGTGAAGTTGGCCACGTTGCGCACGGCGAGCTGGTACAGCGCCACGTCGTAGTGCGGGCGCTCGAGCGGCGTGGGGCCGGGCAGGATCACGTCGGCGTGGCGCGTCGTCTCGTTCAGGTACACGTCGAGCGAGACCATGAAGTCGAGGCCCTCGACCGCGCGCGTGAGCCGGCCCGAGTTGGGGGTGCTCAGCGTCGGGTTGCCGGCGACAGTGATGAGTGCGCGCACCTGGCCCTCGCCGGGCGTCTCGATCTCCTCGGCCAGGCAGGCGACCGGCAGCTCGCCGTACGTCTCGGGCAGACCGCGCACGCGGCTCGCCCAGCGGCCGAGGGCCGCGCCCCGCCCGCGACCCGGCGTGCCGGTGCTGTTGGGTTGGCCCGCAGCCGCCTTCGGGAACATCGCGCCGCCCGGGCGGTCGAGGTTGCCGGTCACCACGATGAGCACGTCCACGAGCCAGCTCGCGAGCGTGCCGAACTCCTGCGTGCACGTGCCGATCCGGCCGTACACGGCGCCCGCGGGCGCCGCGGCCAGCTCGCGCGCCATCCGCCGGATGTCGGCGGCCGGAATCCCGCAGGCGTCGGCGACCGCCTCCGGCGCGAAGTCGCGAACGACCTCCCGCACGGCGTCCAATCCCTCGACCCACTCGCCGAGCGATCCGACGCTCTCGAGCCCTTCGTCGAAGATCGTGAACAGCATCCCCGCGAGCAGCAGGGCGTCGCCGCCGGGCCGGATGAAGTGGTGCTCGTCGGCCTCCTCGGCGGTGCGGGTGCGGCGCGGGTCGACCACCACGACCTTCCCGCCACGCCCCCGGATCGCCCGCAGCCGGCCGCGCATGTCGGGCGCGGTGAGCAGGCTCCCGTTGGAGTGCAGCGGGTTGGCGCCGAGGATGATCAGGTGGTCCGTGCGGTCCACGTCCGGCACCGGCACCGACAGGATCGTGCCGAACATCAGCCCTGCCGACACCTGCTTGGGCATCTGGTCGACGGTGCTGGCCGAGAAGATGTTCCGAGTCCCAAGCGCCTTGATCAGCACGCGTCCGTAGAGCAGCGTCGCGAGGTTGTGCGCGCCCGGGTTGCCGAGGTAGATCGCCACCGCGTCGCGGCCGTGCTGCTCGAGCAGCGGCGGCAGCCGGCGGTCGATCTCGGCGAACGCCTCGTCCCAGGTCGCCTCGACCAGCTCGCCGTCGCGGCGCACGAGCGGTGTCCGCAGCCGGTCGGGATCCTCGTGCAGCGCCTTGAGGCTCGCGCCCTTGGGGCAGATGAATCCGTGCGAGAGGACGTCCTCGGCGTCGCCGCGGATCGCCGCGATTCCGTCGCCGTTCGCGAGCGTCAGCTCAAGCCCGCAGGTTGCCTCGCAGAGCGGGCAGGTGGCATAGGCCGTGGTCGAGTTCATCGAACCTGACACACAGGCTACCCTCGCTGGCTTCGATGAGCCTCTTCGGCAGCGACATGACCGTGCAGATGTCGGTCGACCGGACCGAGTTCCACCCCGGCGACTCGGTCACCGCGCGCGTGGTGGTGGGCGGTGAGAAGGACGATCGCGTGCAGGCCGGGCGCGTGGAGATCGCCTACAAGAACCGCTACCTGAAGGAGGAGCGGGACTACAACTCGAGCACCAACACGACCACGACCAAGACGGTCACGCGGGAGGACGACAACGTGGTCGCCCGCGCAGCGCTGCCCGCCGGCCCGGACTTTCCGGTCCAGTTCGGCGAGCACGAGGTCACGCTCACCTTCCCGCCCGGCTCGCCGCCGAGCGCACACGAGCCGGAGGGCTTCGGCGACCTCGTGAAATGGGAGGTCCGCGCCGTCCTCGACCGCAAGATGTCCTTCGACCCCGACGCGACGCAGGTGGTCACGGTCTTCTCGCGGCCCGAGATGTTCGCCTCGTGGGCGCAGTTGCCGCCCGCGGCCAAGGCCGACGAGTGCCCGATGGGGCTGAATCTCTCGAACCGCGTGCTGCGTCCGGGTGAGGGGCTCTCCGGCGAGCTGACG
Organism: Thermoleophilaceae bacterium; assembly: GCA_045805345.1. Classification (GTDB taxonomy): domain Bacteria; phylum Actinomycetota; class Thermoleophilia; order Solirubrobacterales; family Thermoleophilaceae; genus AC-37. The sequence continues at coordinate 3,965 of JBJMLK010000161.1, forward strand.
ATCACCCCCCGCGAGGACGTGAAGGCGCGGTCGGTGCGCGTGCAGCTCGAGCGCCGGCGAACCGACACGCCAGACGACATAACGCGCGTCGAAACGCTCGACGGCGTCGAGCTTGCCGGCAAGAGCGAGATGAAAGCGGGGGAGACCATGCGCTTCCCGTTCGAGCTTGCGCTTCCGGTCGGCGTGCCGCCGTGCTTCCAGACCCACAAGAGCAACCTGCACTGGTACGTCGAGGGCGTCGTGAACCGCCGCATGCGCTCAGACCACGTGGTCGAGGCCGAGCTGGCCGTGTACACGGGCACGCCCGAGCCGGCCGCGGCCCAGCAGCCTGCCGCGGCCCAGCAGCCTGCCGCCGCGGCGCCCGCCGAGCCGGCCGCCGTGACCACGCAGCCGCCGGCCGCCGCCCAGGGCGAGGCGGCCCCACCGCCGCCGCCAGCCGGCGCGGCGCCGGACGCGACCGCGGAGCCGGGATCGTTCGCGGCCAACTGGTATCCCGATCCATGGCTCGCCGCGCGGCTGCGCTACTGGGACGGCAACGCCTGGACCGGCCACACGGCTGACTGACATGCCGTAAGGTCGCCGCTCGGGGGACATGAGCGGCGAGACGATCAGCCTGCTGACGATCCCGCTGTTCTCGGCGGCGATCGGCTACGTGACCAACTGGACCGGGGTCTGGATGCTGTTCAACCCCGTGAAGTTCGCCGGCTTCCGGCTGCCGGGACTGCGCGTGGTCGCGCAGGCCATGCCGCGCCGGATCCAGCAGATCCCAGGGGTCATGGTCGGCGGCGTGGGCTGGCAGGGGATCATCCCGTCGCGCGCCGCGAAGATGGGCAGCATCGCGGTCGACAAGGGGATCGCGAAGCTCGGCAAGCCCACCGAGTTCTGGGACCAGATCGACCCGGAGCGCGTGGCCGACTACATCATCGAGAGCTCGCGCGAGGACACCCGCGAGCTGGTGGAGCGCGCGGTGCGGACCGAGCACCCGCGCCTGTGGCGCGAGCTGACACCGGAGATGCGCGAGGCGATCCACACGCGCGTGATGCGCCAGTACCCGCAGATCGTCCACGAGATCTTCGACTCGATCGGGCGCAACATCGACTCGCTGATCGACATCAAGCTGATGGTCATCCGGCGGATCGAGGAGGAGCCGGCGCTCGGCAACAAGATCTTCAAGTCGGTCGGCGACAAGGAGCTCAAGCTGATCATCAACATGGGCTTCTGGCTCGGCCTGGTGCTGGGGATCCCGGTGGCCGTCCTCACCGGCGTGCTCGGCTCGCCAGTGGTGCTGCTGGTGCTCGGGCCGGTGGTGGGCTGGGTCACGAACTGGGTGGCGATCCTGATGATCTTCGAGCCCGTGGAGCCGCGCCGGATCCTCGGCTTCACGTTCCAGGGGATGTTCCTGCGGCGGCAGGACGAGGTGGCCGAGGTGTACGCCGACGTGATCGCCAACGACATCGTGACCGTCGAGAACATCGGCTCCGAGCTGATGCACGGCGCCAACTCGGACCGCACCCGGCAGATGATCACGGGCGCCCTGCGGCCCGCGATCGACCGCTCGCTCGGCAACGTGCGGCCGCTCGTGCGGCTGGCGATCGGCCCCTACGAGTACGACGCCATCCGCGAGACGGTCGCGCGCCAGGGCGTCGAGCAGACGGTGGGGCCGCTCTCGCACCCCGAGATCAACCGCCGCCAGAGCAGGGCGATGCGCGAGCTCTTGGTCAGCCGCATGCGCGAGATGGAGGCCGAGGACTTCTCCGACATGCTGCGCTCGGCGATCCGCCAGGACGAGTGGCTGCTGCTGGCGCACGGCGGCGTGCTCGGCATCGTCGGCGGCGCGCTGCACCTGGCGCTGTTCGCGTGACAACATGCTTTCGGGGATGAACGGGCGAACGGCCGAGATACCGGTCGGCGACGAGCGCGACCAGCCGACGGACGACGCGCTCCTGCGCGCGGCGCCGGTGCTGGCGCGGCTCGCGGCCGCGGCGTGGTTCCGCGCCGCGGAGTGGACGCTCGAGACGTCGCTCCGCGCGACCATCCGCGTGGTGCGCGGCGCGGCGCGCGGCGAGACGCCCGGCGACCTGCTCTCCGACGCCGAGCACGAGCTGCGCGACTGGGCGCGCCAGCTGCTCGGGATCGTGAACGAGTCGCCGGCGAACGGCGGCGCCCCCGCGTCCGCGCCCGCGCAGCCGCCCGCCACGCGCACGCCCGACTACGTGGACGCCGAGGCCACGTCGCTGGACGGCCACGTGACCGAGGCCGAGCTGCGCGAGCGCGGCGCCGAGCTGCTGCGGCGCTCGGCCGACATCGAGTACGACCTCGACGCCCACCCGGCTTACGCGCGGATCCTGTCGGAGATGGCGCCCGACGAGGCGCGCATACTGCGCCTCCTCGCCCAGCAGGGGCCGCGACCGGCGGTCGACGTGCGTACCGGCGGGATGGTGGGACGGCTCAAGTCCGACCTCGTCGCGCCCGGGCTCACGATGATCGCCGCCGAGGCGGGCGTCCGCCACGCCGAGAAGATCCATCCGTACCTCGACAACCTCTCGCGCCTGGGCCTGATCGCCTTCTCGCGCGAGCAGCTCGACGACCTCCGCCTGTACCAGGTGCTCGAGGCGCAGCCCGAGGTGGCCGAGGCGATGGACAAGGCCGGCCGCGGCACCACCGTGCGCCGCAGCATCGAGCTCACCACCTTCGGCCAGGACTTCTGCCACTGCTGCCTGCCGATGGACACAGCCGAGATCGAGGCGCTGACCGCGAACGACCCGATGGGCCCATGACCGACGTCGCCGAGCGCGCCGTCGACGCGATCAACGCCCTGAGCGGACGCCATGAGGGCCACCGCGCCGCGCACGCGCGCGGGACGCTGTGCGAGGGCACCTTCACGGGCGCGCCGGGTGCCGCGGAGCTCTCGCGCGCGGCGCACCTGAGCGGCGACCCGGTGCGCGCCACCGTGCGCTTCTCGAACGGCAGCGGCGACCCCTCGACGCCGGACAACGACCGCCGCGACGGGCGCGGGATGGCGGCGAAGTTCTACCTCGCCGACGGGAGCACCACCGACATCGTGGCGCTCACCCTGCCGTGCTTCTTCGTGCGCACGCCGGAGGACTTCATCGCGTTCGCCGAGGCGCGCATGCCCGACCCCGAGACCGGCGAGCCCGACATGGGCCGGATCGGGGCGTTCGTGCAGGAGCACCCGGAGACCGCGGCCGCGCTCCAGCACATCCTCCCGAGCCTCGTGCCGCCGCGGAGCTACGCCACCTGCGCGTACAACTCGATCCACTCGTTCCGCCTGGCGAACGGCGGCGACGCGCGCTTCGCCCGCTACCGGTGGGTGCCCGAGGCGGGCGTCGAGGCGCTGCCCGAGGAGGAGATCGACGGCGCCGCGCCCGAGTACCTGCAGGACGACATCCGCGAGCGGCTCGAATCGGGCCCAGTCCGCTTCACGCTCATCGCGCGCCTGGCCGGCGACGGCGACGCCGTCGACGACCCCACCGTGCCGTGGCCCGAGGGCGAGCGCGAGGAGGTGGAGCTGGGGACGCTCGAGCTGACCGGGGTCGACACCGACCGCGAGACCGGCGACGACGTGCTCGTGTTCGACCCGATGCGCGTGACCGACGGCATCGAGCCGTCGGACGACCAGATCCTGCACGTACGCAGGCCGGCGTACTCGGTCTCGGTCGAGCGGCGCGCCGGCGTGGCGCGGCCGTACTAGGCGGCGCCTAGCAGGAGGGCAGCTCGGCCGGGAAGCTCTTCCCGAAGATGTTGCCGGTCCAGCAGTTGCCCTTGCCCGTGCCGTCCCAGATCAGATCGGCGGCTATTCCCTCGTAGGGGTGGGCGGGGTGCTTGCCGTTACCCGTGGCCGTGTTGTCGACGATGTGGTTGAAGTCCGGGTTCGGATCGATGTCGGTCTTGCAGGGCGAGTTGGCGATGATGCAGTAGCTCACGAGGGCGATGCCGCCGGTCTTGTTGTCCTTGACGCTGTTGTTCGTGGCCGTGTTCTTGTCGGTCGCGACCATGATGATCCCGGTACCCGGCGGCACGTTGCAGACCTCGTCGTCGGGGTCCTCGCAGGTGTTGGCGCGGTTGTTGTGGTGGAAGACGTTGCCGCGGATCAGGTTTCCGCGGTTGACCTTCACCACGAGGTTCGGCAGCGCGAACGAGAGGAGTCCGGCGGTGTTGTCGTGCGCGTCGTTGAACTCGGCGACGCTTCGCGTGGTGTTCTCGAGCTCGAACCCGCTCACGTTGTTGACCGACGTGTTGTGGTCGATCTGCACGTCGTGCGACTGCCCGATGTAGATGCCGGTGTCGTTGGCGCCGCTCGCGAACGAGTGAGTGACCCGGCCCTTGCCGCTGAACACGGGGAAGATCCCGTACTCGTCGTTGCGGATCGCGCGCACGCTCGCGATCTGCCAGTTCACCGCGCAACGGACGAAGACGCCGTCGCCCTTGAATCCCCTGACGGTGATGCCCGAGATCTCGAGGTCCTCGATCTGGAGGCTCTTGTCGTGGAGACACTTGGGGCCGCCGTTGCGCGCAGCCTCGATGCCCTGGTGCTCGTCGCCCTTCGCCTCGAGCACGACGGGGTGGCCGGGCTTGCCGAGCCCGCGGAGCCTGATGCCCTTGCTGATGTGGACGGCGCAGGTGCCGGCCTCGGCCGGGCACTTGTGGGCCTTCTCGTGGTAGACGCCGGGCTTGATCCTGACGTTGTCGTGCTGCTTGGCCTTGTCGACGGCCTTCTGGATCGAGTCGCCGGGGGAGACCGTGATCGTCGCGGCGAGCGCGGGCGCGGGCAGCGCGAGGGCGAGCAGGGTCGTGATGAGCGCGGTGCGAGTCCGCATGGGCCGCTCCGGACCCTACGCCGGGGCGTGCCGCCCTGTCAACCGGGAACCGCTCAGGCGCGCCGGCGCGCCGCCGGCGCGAGGGCCGGATTGTCCCAGCCGGCGTCGGTCGGGTTGAGGTCGACCCCGGGCGGGACGATCTCGTCGATGCGGTCGAGCACGTCGTTGCTCAGCCTGACGTCCGCCGCTCCGAGCTGCGACTCGAGGTGCTCCATCGTGCGCGGGCCGATGATCGCCGCGGTCACCGCGGGGTGGTTGATCACGAACGCGAGCGCCATGTGGATGAGGCTCATACCCGCCTCCTCGGCGAGCTGCGCCAGCGCGTCGGCCGCCTCGAGCTTGCGCTGGTTCCCGGGCAGCGACATGTCGTAGCGGCGCGGGATCATCTGCGCGCGCCGCGACTCGGGCACGTCGTCCTTGCGGTAGCGGCCGCTCAGCCAGCCGCCGGCCAGCGGGCTCCACGGGATCACGCCCATGCCGTAGCGGCTGCAGGTGGGGAGCACGTCGAACTCGATGCCGCGCACGAGGATCGAGTAGGGCGGCTGCTCGCACACGAAGCGCTCGCGGCTGCGCCTCTCGGCCACCCACTGCGCCTCCACGATCTGGCTCGCGGGGAAGGTCGACGAGCCGATGTAGCGCACCTTGCCGGCGCGGACGAGGTCGGTCAGCGCGCCGAGCGTCTCGTCGATGTCCGTGTCCTCCTCGGGGCGGTGGATCTGGTAGAGGTCGATCCAGTCGGTGCCGAGCCGCCTGAGGCTGTTCTCCACCTCGCGCACGATCCAGCGGCGCGTGTTGCCGAACTGGTTGGGGTCGTCGCCCATGCGGCCGTGGACCTTTGTGGCCAGGATCACGTCGTCGCGGCGTCCCTTCAGGGCCTTTCCGACGATCTCCTCGGACTCGCCGCGCGAGTACACGTCGGCGGTGTCCACGAAGTTGATCCCGGCGTCGAGCGCGGCGTGGATGATCCGGATCGACTCGTCGTGATCCTGCTCGCCCCAGGCGCCGAACATCATCGCGCCGAGGCAGAGCGGACTGACCTTGACGCCTGTGCGCCCTAGCGTTCTGAGCTCCACCGTGCGATCATCGCATGCATGGCCCGCCGACTCGCGCTGGCCGCCGTCGGCGGCCTACTGGTCTTCGCCGCGCCCGCTCAGGCGGGGATCACGCCCTCGCAGGCGCTGCCGATTCTCAACCAGTGGCGGGCCGAGGCGCACGTGCCGGCGATCCCGTCATTCGACTCGGACAAGAACACCGGCTGCGCCCACCACAACCACTACATGGCGCTGAACGGCGGGCTCCAGCACGACGAGGACAGCAGCAAGCCAGGCTGGACGATGGACGGCGACGCCGCCGGGAACGCCAGTGTCCTCGCCCAGCCCGAAGGCACACCGCGGATCTGGGAGGGCTCCGTGTATCACCGGGTGGGCATCCTCAACCCGCGGATCCAAAGCTCCGGCTGGGCCGCCACCGAGGGGTTCACCTGCATGCAGACCCAAGACCTGCGCACCGGCATCAGCAGCGACCCGGTCACCACCCATCCGTGGCCCCCGAACGGCGGCACGAACGTGCCGACGACGTTCACCGACAACGAGACCCCCGATCCGCACGATCTCGTGCCAGGCACGATCGGCTACCTGCTGTCGGTGAACCTGGGCGGGCCCTGGTTCGGGAACTTCGGCACCCACGTGAGCGTCGCGCACTCGTCGCTCAAGACCGACGCCGGCACGCCGGTGGCGCTGACGGTCGTCGACGGCGACACGCCATACAGCTACAACGGCGCCCAGATCGGCAGGTACCTGAACGATGCGTTCGCCCTCTTCCCGCACGGCGCGCTGAAGAGCGCGGTGACCTACACCGCGCACGCGGACGGCAAGGCCACCTACAGCGGCACCGACTACCCCTTCAAGGTCACCTGGCACTTCAAGACCGCCGGCCAGCCGGTCGCGGGCAAGGCAACGCTGAAGTTCTCGAAGCCGACCGTGAAGAACGGCAAGGTGCGCTTCCCGCTGGCGGCGAGCAGGTCGCTGGTCGGCCGCAGGGGCAGCGTGTTCGTGAACGGCAAGCTGCGAAACAGGATCGGCCTCAAGCTCGCGCAGACGATCAAGGTCGCGCGGCCCGGCAAGGGCAAGACCGTGCACCTGAAGGTCACGACGTCGGCCTTCACCCGCGAGGGCGTGGCCTACCCGGCGACGAAGGCCACGCGCAAGTACACGCGCAAGCCGTAGCGGCGTCGACTCGTCACTTATCCGTGCCATAGCGCGGTTAAGTGACGAATGACCGGCCCGGGCCACCCTCAAATGCCGCTGTTTGCATGCGCGGCACAGGCCCGCGTCGCGGGGACGCCTACAACCCGTGGTGCGGCCACTCCGGCCGCTCGCCGCGCTTGAACGCGCCGGCGCCGATCGTGTGCGGGTCGCGGCGCATGAACATCGAGATCGTCGCCTCGGCCTCGATGCGCAGCCGCTCCTCGAGCGTGCGCCCGACGCCGGTCACGACGCTCTCCTTGTCCGCGCGGATCGCGCCCTGGGGCAGCGCCGCGATCTCGTGCGCCAGCTCCTGCGCGCGTGCCAGCGCCTGGCCTCGCGGCACGACCTCGTTCACGAGCCCGATCCGCTCGGCCTCGCGCGCGTCGATCCGGCGGCCGGTGATGATCAGCTCCATCGCCTTCGCGAACCCGACCACCAGCGGCAGGCGCGCGGTCAGGCCGTCGCCGCCGACGATGTTCCAGCGACGCTCGAGCGCGCCGAACTCCGCGTTCTCGGCCGCGATGCGGATGTCGGCGAGCAGCGCGGTCTCGAGGCCCGCGGCGAACGCGTAGCCGTTCACCGCGGCGATGATCGGCTTGAAGACGTCGATGCGCCGGGTGTAGCCGCAGGGCCCGTCGTCGTCGTAGATGCTGCGGCGGAACGCCTCCCAATCCCCCACCTCGGTGAGCTCCGACGCCTGTTGGAGGTCCCACCCCGCCGAGAAGGTGGTCTCGCCGGCGCCGGTGATCACGAGCACGAACGTCGACTCGTCGTCGCGGAAGCGCCGCCACGCGTGGTGGAGCTCGGCGGCCATCTCGCGGCTGATGGCGTTGTGCTGGTCGGGCCGGTCGTAGGTGAGCGTCACGACGTGCTGGTCCTGCTCGTACGTCAGGTTCTCGTAGTCCATCCGGCTCCTCTCAGGTGGGTCGGATCTCGCGTTCGAGGAGCGCCGAGGCCGCGGCGGCGCTCGGAGCCCACACGTCGGCGCCCATCTCGCGCGCGTGCTCCTCGCCGCGGTAGGCCTGCCCGCCGAGCACCACCAGCGGCGGCTCGGGCAGCTCCTGCAGGGCGGGGATCGTGTCGCGGACGTCGGGGAGGTGCGCGGACATCGTCGTAGAGAGCGCCACGACGTCGGGCACCTCGCTGTCGGCCAGCCCGACCAGGTCCTCGCGCGGCAGGGTCGCGCCCAGGTAGAGCACCTCCCAGCCGTTCGCCTCGAGCAGCCCGCTCAGCATCTGCGGCCCGATGCAGTGGCGCTCGCCCGGCGAGCAGCACACGATCGCGAGCCGCCCGCCCTCCGGGCCGCGGCGGACGCGCCGGGAGAGCTCGGAGATGAGCGAGGTCGTGACCTCGGCGGCCAGGTGCTCGTGGGCCACGCTCAGAGTCCCCTGCTCCCAGCGGTGCCCGACCTCGACCATCACGGGCTCGAAGACCTCGGTGTAGACGCTCTCGAGCGACAGGCCGCCGTCCACGGCGTTGCGTGCCACCTCGCGCGCGCGAAACGGATCCGGCTCCAGGATGGCCGCCAGATAGTCGTCGCGCGTCCGCTGTGCTTGCGAGGTTTGCTGCAATTCCTGCCCGCCGGGCCTTGGCGCGAAAGTATCGACGATCGGGGCAACGGATGTTCTAGGCGGGTCCCGCTCGGTTCGGGGGTCCGGACCCCGCTGTCGATGCTCGCCGCATGCCCTCCCGCATCAAGGCGCTCGCGCGCGCCGGCGCGACGCTGCTGGCGTGGGCCGCCCTTGCGGTTGCCGCCGCGGCCCCCGCGACGGCCGCGGACGGCGCTGGCGCGACCAATCCGCACGGCCGCCTCCTCGGCGCGGTCCCGGCGCTGAGCGCGGCCGGGTCCGGCGCGAACCGGCTCGCGCCGGCGGAGACGGTCGACCCGCTCGCCTACCACGGCGGCCCGGTGGTCCACGACGGCCACGTCTACGCGATCTTCTGGGAGCCGCCTGGCTACTCGTTCCCGCCCGACTACAAGACGGCGGTGGTCAACTACTTCCGCCGCGTGGCCGCCGACAGCGGCAAGCGCACGAACGTCTACTCGGTCAACCACGAGTACCCGGACGCCCTCGGCGTGCCCGCCTACAGGGTCGCGTTCGAAAACAGCTACACCGACACCACGATCCTGCCCTCGAGTGGCTGCGCGAATCCGTCGACCGACGTCTGCCTGACGGACGCCCAGATCTCGTCCGAGCTCGCGGGCTTCGTGCTCGGCCACGGCCTGCCACGCGGCCTGGCGCGCCAGTACTTCATCTTCACGCCGCCCGGGGTCGGGTCGTGCTTCGACTCCGGCAGCGACTGCGCGTACGAGCAGTACTGCGCCTACCACAGCTCGATCGACGCCGGCGGGATCCTGCTCTACGCCGTACACCCGCACGTGACCGGGGTCGGCAGCTGCGACGTCGGCGAGTCGCCGACCGGCACGAGCGCGGACGCGGTTCTGAACGTGGTCAGCCACGAGCACGTCGAGATCGTCACCGACCCGCTCGGCAACGCCTGGTTCGACTCGAACGGCGAGGAGAACGGCGACAAGTGCGCGTGGCGGTTCGGCTCCCTGTCGGGGTCGCCGGGCGGGCTCTACAACCAGCTGATCGGCGGAGCGCGCTACCTGCTCCAGCTCGAGTGGAGCAACGCGGCCGCCGGCTGCGTGGCGCGGGTGCCCGCGAACAAGCGTCCGCAGGCGCTCTTCTCGCAGCGCGGGCGGGCGATCGCCGGCAACGCGCTGCTGTTCGACGCATCGCGCGCCCGCGACGACGACGGGCAGATCGCCTCGTACCGCTGGGACTTCGGCGACGGCAAGCACGCGGCCGGCCGGCTCGCGACGCACGCCTACGCACGCGGCGGCACCTACCGGGCGCGCCTGACGGTGACCGACGACGACGGTGCGACGGCGACCAGCACCGTGCGCGTCGTGATCGCGGGCAACGGGCCCAAGCACAAGAAGCACCGCAAGCACAAGCGGCACAAGAAGCACCGCAAGCACCGCAGCGACACGCACAACGCGGCGTCGACGAGCGGCCTGGCGCCGCGCGCCGCGCGCTAGCCCGGCGCGTTACCCGCGAGCTGCGCGAAGATCGTGCCGGTGTCGAAGTAGACCCGCTCGCCCACGAGCCGGTCCTCCTCGAACAGGAAGAACGCAACACAGCGGACCTCGAACGCGCGGCCCGTGGGCGGCATGCCGCGCAGCTCCCCCTCGTGCGTGCCGCGCAGCCAGAACTCGACGATCACCGCGTCGCCGGCGTGGTGGACGGCGATCGGCTCGTTGCGCTGGTCCGGGAACGCCGCGCGCGACTCGGCGAAGTAGCCCGCGACCTCCTCAGCGCCGTCATACACGTCGCCGGTCGGGACGATCTCGTAACGCGGGTGGTGGAACGTCTCCATCGTCACGTCGAACTCGTGCCGGTTCTCCGACTCCATGTGCTCGCGGACGATCGCGTCGCGACGCTCGCGTAGGTCGGCGCCCGGACTCTGCGTGCTCTCCATGGGGGTCATACTCCCATGCCTCGTGAAGCGACTGTTCGGACCATTCTTCGTCTTCGCCGGGGTGATGCACTTCGTGATCCCCGACACGTACGAGTCGATCGTGCCCGGCTCCCTCCCCCGGCGGAGGGAGATCGTCTACGCGAGCGGGGTAGCCGAGATCGCCGGCGGCGTGGGCGTGATGCACCCGCGCACGCGCCGGCTTGCGAGCTGGTGGAGCGTGGCGACACTGCTGGCGGTCTTCCCCGCGAACGTGAACATGACGCTGAATCCGGACCGCTACAAGGTCCCGGGTGGGGCCGTGGCGCTGTGGCTGCGCCTGCCGGTCCAGGCGCTCTTCGTGCTCTGGGCGCTGGCGGCCGGACGCGACTGAACCCTCAACCTCCCTCAACGGGGTCTGACCCCATTGAGCCTCGTTGAGCCCCCCGAGTTTCGGGGTCTGCTGTGCGGGGAATCCGCCGGTTAGGGGGGATGGGCTACCGGAGTGCCATAGCGCTTGCCGTCGCCGCCGTCGTGGCGGCGCTTCTGTGGGCGCCCGGCGCCGGCGCGTCGAGCGACCCCGCGAACGTGCAGTGGGAGACGCTCCTGCCGGCGATGCCGTCGTCGGCGCGCGTCCAGCCGCACTCGGTTCCGTTCTGCGCCAGGCCGAGCGCGAAGTGCGTCGACACCGAGGTCCGGCGCCTGCGCGCCGCGCAGACGAGGTTCCGCTGCGACCACCGCGGCGTGTTCGCCACCACCTACCTCGAGCTGACCCGGCAGCTTCGCCGCACGGTCCGCCACGACCCGCGCTTCTTCCGCTGGCCGCGCTACCTCTACCTCGAGGACGCGCTCTTCGCCGACGTCTACTTCAACAGCCTGCGAGCGAACCGCGGCGGCAGGCCGGTGCCGCCCGCATGGCGGATCGCGTTCGACACGGCGCGATCGGGCCAGGTGAACGCGGCGCAGGACATGCTGCTCGGGATCAACGCGCACGTGCAGAACGACATGCCGTTCGTGGTCGCGGCGCTCGGGCAGCGGTCGCCGAAGGGCACCTCGCGCAAGCCCGACCACGACAAGATCAACCTGATCCTCGACGCCGCGTACGAGCCGGTCGTCCACGCCGTCGCGCGCCGCTACGACCCGTTCGTGAGCACGACGAACGCGTCGTGGGACCCGCTCGACGACGTCGGCGGGCTCGAGATGGTCAAGGGCTGGCGCGAGGAGGTGTGGCGGAACGCCGAGCGGCTGCTGGCCGCGAAGGGCTCCGCCGAGCGCCGCCAGGTGGCGACGCAGATTCAGCAGGGAGCGGCCGCGTGGGCGCGCATGATCGCGGCGCCCCAGACGCCGGGCTACCGCGCGCAGCGCGACGCGTACTGCGCGAAGCAGCTCAGGTGAGCCGGCGCCGCTACGCAGCGGTCGGGCTCGTGTGCTCGGCCGTGCTCGCCGTCGCACCGCCGGCGCTCGCCGACCACCACGACGAGAACCTGCCCTGGCCGCAGCTCCTGCCGGCGCTGCCGGTGACCACGAAGGTCCAGCCGCACGGCGTGCCGCACTGCCGCCACGCCACCCTCGCCTGCATGAACGGGCTGCTGCGGCGCCTGCGCGTCCAGTGGCGCCGGCTCGACGCCGCCTGCGACCACCGCGCACTCTTCTCGCTCGCCTATATCCGCATCACGAAGGGACTCCGCGACGACCTCGCGCGCAGGCACCCGCGCTGGTTCCGCTACCGGCGCTGGTTCACCTACGTGATCGCTGACTTCTCGAACCGCTACTTCGCGACCTTCAGGGACTACGCACGGGGTCGGCCCGTCACGGGGTCGTGGAAGGTCGCCTACGACGAGGCGACCCGCGGCGACGCCAGCGGCGGGCAGGACGTGCTGCTCGCGAGCAACGCACACACCCAGCACGACCTGCCGTACGTGTACGCGAAGATGGGCATGCGGACGCCGGGCGGCGCGTCGCGCAAGCACGACCACGACGGCGTGAACGAGGTCAACACGCGGGTCTTCGACGGGCTCGAGGACTACTACGCCGCGCACTACGACCCGCAGTTCAGCTGGATCGACCTGAAGCCGTCGCCGCTCGACGAGATCGGCACGCAGGAGATGGTTAAGGGCTGGCGCGAGGGTGCCTGGCGCAACGCCGAGCGGCTGATGAACGCGCGCACGCCTGCCGAGCGCCGGCGCGTCGAGCAGCAGATCGAGACCACGGCCGACGTCTGGGCTCGCTTCATCCGCTCGGGCGACGTGCCCGGCTACCGCGCCCAGCGCGACGCCTACTGCCGGTCGAAGCACCGTCGCTAACGTCGGGGTCGTGCACCGGCCCCTCGCACTCGCCCTGGCGGGGCTCGGCGCCCTGACCGCGGCGATGCCCGCGCAGGCTGCCCGCCACGACTGGACGCGCTTCGGCTACGACGCCGCGCGCTCCAGCTTCTCGAAGTCCACGGCGGGGATCGGCGCCGCCGGGATCGCTCACTTGAAGCGCCAGGACGTGACGGTGCCGGGCACGGTCGACGCCTCGCCGATCTACCTGCACGCCGTGGCAGTGAAGGGCAAGAAGCGAGACGTGTTCGTGGCCACCACCAGCTACGGCCGCACGTTCGCCCTCGACGCCCGCACCGGAGCACGGCTCTGGACGTTCTCGCCCGCGAGCGCCGGCCAGCTCGGGGGCGGCCCGCAGATCACGCAGTCGACGCCGGTCTCGGACCGCACCTTCGTGTTCGCGGTGACCCCCGACGGCTTCGTGCGCAAGCTGCGCCTGGCCAACGGGAAGCAGGTCACCTCCGGCAAGTGGCCGGCCAGGCTCACGCGCGACCCCGGACACGAGAAGCTCGGAACGCCGCTCAACCTCTCGGGCGGCTTCGTGCTCGCCACCACCGGCGGCTACACCGGCGACGCCCCGCCGTACCAGGGCAAGGTGGCGCTGATCGAGCGGAAGACCGGTCGCGTGGCGCGCGTCTTCAACTCGCTCTGCTCGAACCGCGGCGGCGTGATCGATCCCCCCTCCTGCTCGGAGTCCGGCTCGGCGATCTGGGGCCGCGCCGGGGCCGTGGTCGTGCCCGGCAGCCGGCGCGTGCTGGTCGCCACCGGCGACGGCAGGTTCACCGGCAAGACCCACTGGGGCGACAGCGTGCTCGAGCTGTCGCCGGACCTGCGGCGGCTCGTCGGCAACTGGACGCCGACGGACGCGGACGACCTCGACTCGGGCGACGTCGACATCGGCAGCACCGCGCCGGCGCTGCTTCGCAGCGGCAAGCGCTGGCTCGCGCTCCAGGGCGGCAAGGACGGCAAGCTGCGGCTGCTCAACGTGGCGAACCTCAACGGCCACGGCAAGGCGTGCAACTGCAAGGGCCACGAGCTTCAGACGATCTCGACCGGCAACGGCCAGTACACGGCGCCCGCGATCTGGCGCCACGACGGCGCAAGCTGGGCGTTCGTGGCCGGCCTCTTCGGCCAGACCACCGCCTACCGGCTGAGCACGGGCGCGAAGCCTCGCCTGCACCGCAAGTGGAGCGTCGACGGCGGCGGCACGAGCCCGGTGATCGCGGGCGGCCTGCTCTACGTGTACTCGCCCGGCGGCGACGGCGTGGCGGTCTACCGCCCGGCGACCGGCAAGCGCGTCGGAACGCTGGCGGCCTCGGGCGGGCACTGGAACAGCCCGATCGTCGCGGACGGCCGCGTGGCGATCCCGACGGGCGACTCGAACGAGCACCAGACCTCCGGCACGATCACGATCTACCGGAAGTAGCCGCGGGGGCGTTCCGGTCGGTGCGGGCGCGGTCGATGGGTCGCGTCGGATGGCAAAAAAGGGGGGGAGCGGCGGGGGTGGGCGGTTTAAGTCATCGCATAGATGCTCTAAACCGCCCAGGCACCCCTCCAAAGCCAATCCGACGACGCGACGGGCGACGAGCCGGCCGGCGCGGAGCTCAGCGCGGCGGCGGGATGTAGCGCGGATTGCGCGCCACGCCGTGTCGATGCCGGTGGCGCCGGCGCCGCCTCGGCCGCCGCCGCGCCCGGCCGGGCTCCTGCTTCGGCACGCCGCGGTTCGGCGGCACCGGGTACGCCACGGTGGGCGCGCCGACGATCCCGCCCGGGCCGGTCACGCACTCCGAGCTGACTATGGCCGGGTCGTTCAGGGACGTGGGCGGAAGCTTCGGGACCGTCCGGTCCGGCGGCGTGAGGCCGAAGCCGAACGCGCCCGTCATGTCGCCCACCACCGAGCGCCGCCACGCGCTCAGGTTCGGCACCTCGGCGCCGAACCGGCGCTCGACGAAGCGCAGGAGCGACGTGTGGTCGAACCGCTCCGAGCACACGTAGCCGCCGCGGCTGAACGGTGAGATCACCAGAGTCGGCACCCGGAAGCCGAGCCCGATCGGGCCGCGGATGCCCTGCGCGGCGTCGGGCAGCTGCTTGACCGTCACGTACTCGCCGGGCGTCCCGCGCGGCGGCACCGGCGGACGCACGTGGTCCATGAACCCGCCGTTCTCGTCCCAGGTGACGAACAGCGCGGTCTTCGCCCACAGCGCCGGGTTCCCGGTCAGCGCCTTGAGCACCACGTCGGTGGTGTACTCGCCCCACGAAAGCGGCGCCGGGGGGTGCTCGGAGTGCGTGATCGGGCCCCAGATCCACGAGACCTGCGGCAGCTCGCCGCTCGCGCAGTCGGCCTCGAACTTCGACGGGAAGTCGTTCGAGAAAGCGCCCGCCGCGAGCCCGGAGTCGGAGTGGTACTGCTCGAAGAGCGGGAACGGCATGTCGCCGGTCGGGCCGTAGTTGTCCGAGCTCGCGTAGACCTTCCAGCTGATCCCGCGCGAGCGGAGCTGCTCGGGCATCGTCGTCCACGAGTACTGGCCCACGCGGTTCGACAGCGTCTCGAGCAGTGGCCCGCCGTGCCTGCCGGCGGGGTCGAGCGTGCCCGAGACGATGTACAGCTGATTCGGGTCGGTCGGCCCGATCACCGAGCAGTGGTAGCGGTCGCAGAGTGTGAACTCGTCGGCCAGGGCGCGGTAGTAGGGGATGTCCTCGCGCGTGTAGTAGCCCATCGTCAGCGGCCCGTCGTCCGGGCCCTCCACCTTCAGGTGCTCGCGCACGAAGCCGTCCATCGCGCCGCCGTTCCAGCTGCGGTGCTGCGGTCCCCAGTCGTGCGTCACGTCGTGCACGCACTCGCCGCCGGCGCCGCGGCGCAGCCGGAACGGGTACAGGTGGCCGCCGTAGCCGGGCCTCTTGAAGCCCGGCTGCGCGAAGACCCTCTGGCCGTGCGGATCGCCGAACCCGAGCACACCGCGGTGGGTGCCGAAGTAGTGGTCGAACGATCGGTTCTCCTGCACGAAGATCACGACGTGCTCGATGTCGCGGAGCCGGCCGGGCCGCCGCGGCGCGGCCAGGGCGGCGCGCAGGCCCGCCGCCCAGTCGAGCCCCGCGACGCCGGCTCCGGCGGCCAGTCCCGCCCGGACCACCTCGCGGCGCGTCGCGTCCATCCGGCAATCAGACCACACCTGGGCGGACCCTGCTGAGGCGCGGCGCTATCTTGAGCCTCGCATGGGGGCCAACGGCAGGGGCCTGTGGTGCGTGCTCGCCGCGACGGCGGCCACCGGCGCGATCGCGCTGTCGAGCGCAGCACAGGCCAAGGAACAGCAGACCGACCAGGCGACCAAGGTGCCGCCCGGCGCCACCTGGACGCAGGCCTACATCCCGTCGACCGGCGGGGCGAAGCTGCACGCCGACATCCTGCGGCCCAAGGGCTATACGAACAAGGACAGGACGCCGGTCATCCTCTCGATCGGCCCGTACTTCAACCACTCGGGCCAGACCGGGCCGAGCGGACCCGTCGAGGACACGCCGTTCGACCCGGCCGCGAGCCCCGGGCCGTCCACGCGCTTCTACGACTTCGAGACCGGCGGCGACCTCTTCAAGCGCGGCTACAGCTACGTGATGGTCGACCTGCGCGACTTCGGCGGCTCCACCGGCTGCCTCGACTGGGGCGGGCCCGGCGAGCAGGCTGACGTGAAGGCCGCCGTCGAGTGGGCGCACCGTCAGCCGTGGTCCACCGGCAAGGTCGGCACCTACGGCAAGTCGTACGACGGGGTCACCGGGCTGATCGCGGAGAACCTGTCGCCCAGGGGGCTGAAGGCCGTCGTGGCCGGCGAGCCCGTCTACGACCTCTACCGCTACCTCTACATGAACCGGGTGCGGTTCGAGAACTCGATCGCGACGCCGGCGCTGTACGACGCCATCGCCGGCACGCCGGGCACCTCCTCGGACACGCTCGCCTACAACACCGACGCGCTCAACGACACCGCGCGCCCGGGCTGCCCCGTCTTCAACCACGCCGACCAGCAGGACGAGAACCACGACTCCGCCTACTGGAAGGTGCGCAATCTGGTGCCGGGCGCGAAGAGGGGCCACACGCCGCTGTTCATGACGCAGGGCTTCATCGAGAACAACACGAAGCCCGACGGCGCCTTCGACTACTTCAACGCCGTCAAGGCGCCCAAGCGCGGCTGGTTCGGCCAGTGGGAGCACGTGCGCGGCAACGATCGCGACGAGCACGGGCGCCTGCGCATGGGCCGCAAGCACTGGTTCGCCGAGGTCATGCGCTTCTACGACCACTACCTGAAGGGCATCAAGCCGAAGGTCAAGGACCCGAAGCTCGCCGTCGAGTCGAGCGACGGCAAGTGGCGCGCCGAGAAGCGCTGGCCGCCGGCCGACTCGCACGAGCTCACGGCAACGCTCAACACGGGGTCGTACATCGACCACGGCCAGAACAACGGGACGAACGTCGGTACACCCCCGAACGGGGACGGCGTCTGGACGTTCTCACCGGCCTTCACGCACACGGTCCACTACGCCGGCACCCCCCATGTGAACGTCACCACCGATGCCCCCCTCGATCGGGGGAACCTGGTGGTCGACACCTACGACCTCGACGCGAAGGGCAACGCGACGCTGATCAGCCGCGGCGCGTACCTCCTGCACGCCGGCACCACGAACGCCTCGTACGACATCTACCCGAACGACTGGATCCTGCCGAAGGGGCACCGCCTCGGGGTGCTCATCACGTCGTCGAACTCGGAGTGGTGGGTCCACGTGCCGACGGCCCAGTCGGTGACCGTCAAGAAGGCGTCGATCTCACTGCCCTTCCTGCGCTGTGCGCGGCCGAAGCTGATCCAGGGCCGCTCGTCGATCTTCCTCGACGACTACAAGGACACCGCGCCGTTCCCCGTCGACGCCGCGACGATCAAGGCGGCGCAGCGGGCGAGCTTCCCCGTTGCGGCCTCGCTCAAGAGCTGCAAGAAGCCGACGCCGGGGAAGGGCAAGTGCCCGCTCAAGACGCGGCTCGTGTTCCACCTCCACCAGCCCACCCACAGCCGGATCGTGCAGGTCGACGCCTACATCGACGGCAGGCACGTGAAGCGCGTCAAGGGCCAGCGGGTCACGACGATCCGGCTGCAGCGGCCCAACGGCAAGCGCGACTTCGTGGTGAAGATCGTGGCGCTCGCGGCGAACGGCCAGCGCAACATCAGCACGCGCACCTACCACCGCTGCACCAAGAGCGAGCCGAGCTCGCACTCGGTCAGGCCGTAACGTCGAGGAAGATCCCCTCCGGCCCCGCGTTCACGACGCGCGTCGGCCCGACCGACGACTCCTCGCCCGCGCACTCGTGGATGTGGCCGCAGATCGCCAGCGGCGGCCGGCGCTCCTCGATCGTCCTCAGGACCGCCTCGCTGCCGAGCGAGCGCGAGCCGCCGTCGACGTGTCCCTTTGGCGGCGAGTGGACCACGAGCACGCAGCCGTCCGGACAGTCCGCCAGCCGGCCGGCCGCCTCGTGCTCGTCGAGGTCGAAGCTCCACGGCCACGGCGTGGTGGGTATCCCGCCGCCGAGCCCGAAGAACTCCACGCCGCCGATCTGGGTGCCCTCGCCGTGCAGCACCGTGGCCGCCTTCCAGCCCCGGCACGCCTCGCGCAGCGCGTCGTCGGTCTCGTTGTTGCCCGGCACGAGGACGGTCGGGGTCTCGATCGGCACGAGGATGTCGATCAGCTCCTCGAGCCCGCGGTGCATGGACGCGAAGTCGCCCGCGGCCACAACCACGTCCGCGTCGGCGGCCATCTCAGCGAGCCGCACCGCCTGGCGCCGGTCGCGATGCACGTCGCTGAACGCGAGCAGCCGCATCGAACGGCTATGCCGAGCGGCCGCTGATCTCCGGCAGCCGCTCCGCGTACCGCTCGAGCCGCGGCGCGACCTGCTCGCGCGGCTCCGGCGGTAAGAGCCAGAAGAGCCGATCGAAGCCAGCCTCGCGCAGGCGCTCGACCGTCTCGAGGTCGCGCGGTGCTGCGAACCCCGACACGCGGATGCCCTCGCGCCCGGCCGCCCCAGCCTTCTCGTGCAGCTCCCGGATCCGCTCGGCCAGCTCGTCGATCCCCGAACGGCCGACGTTCGGCATCCACTCGTCGCCGTAGGCGACCACGCGGTCAACCGCCTTGGGCCCGTTCCCGCCCACGAGGATCGGCGGGTGCGGCTCCTGAAGCGGCTTGGGCCACGCCCAGATCGGGTCGAAGTCCACGTGCTCGCCGTGGTACTCGGCCTCGTCCTCGGTCCAGATCGCCTTCATCGCCTCGATCCGCTCGCGCATCAGCGAGAAGCGGCGGCTCGGGTCGGTGCCGTGGTTCTCCATCTCCTCGCGGTTCCAGCCGGCGCCGACCCCGAACAGGAAGCGGCCGCCCGACAGGCGGTCGATGCTCGCCACCTCCTTGGCGGTGGTGATCGGGTCGCGCTCCACCACCAGGCAGATGCCCGTGCCGACCTTCAGCCGCTCGGTGGCCGCGGCCACGGCGGTGAGCGCCACGAACGGGTCGTAGGTCTGGCTGTACTCCTTCGGCAGCTCGCCGCCGGCCGGGTAGGGCGTACGCCGGCTCGCGGGGATATGGGTGTGCTCGGGGAACAGGAGCGAGTCGAACCCGTGCTCCTCGGCCAGTCGGCCGAGCTCGGCCGGCGCGATGGCGTATTCCGTCGGGAACATGCACAGGCCGATCTCCACGGCGCGCCAGGATACGATCCCCTGGTCGCATGAGGGACGAGGTCTCCTTTCGCTCGGGCGGCGACGAGTGCGCCGCCTGGCTCTACCGGCCCCCCGCCGGGGCCTCCAGCCCGTGCGTGGTGCTCGGCCACGGCTGGAGCGGGGTACGCGAGCAGCGGCTCGACGCCTACGCCGAGCGCTTCGCCGCCGCCGGCCTCGCGGCGCTTGTCTTCGACTACCGCCACTTCGGCGCGAGCGGCGGCCAGCCGCGGCAACTCCTGGACATCGGGCGCCAGCATGAGGACTGGCACGCGGCGATCGGGTTCGCGCGCGGCCTCGACGGCGTCGACCCCGACCGGGTGGCGCTCTGGGGCACCTCGTTCGGCGGCGGGCACGTGATGAGCGTCGCGGCAGCCGATCCGCGGACCGCGGCCGTCGTGGCGCAGGTGCCGTTCGCCGACGGCCTTCGCAACCTGCCGCACCTCGGCCTGCGGCACGCCCTCGTCCTCGTCCGGGAGGGCCTGCGCGATCAGATCGCCGCCGCGCTGGGACGGCCGCCGCACATGATCCCGTCGGTCGGTCCGCCCGGCTCGGTGGCGGTGATGACCACGCCGGACGCCGATCCGGGCTTCCATGCCCTCGACCCGGCGGTCTCGACGTGGCGCAACGAGACGGCGGCTCGCGTCTGCCTCGCAGTGGCCGGCTATCGCCCGATCCGCCGCGCCGCCCACATCGCCTGCCCGATCCTGTTCCAGATCGCCGCCGACGACGCGATCACGCCGCCCCAGTACGCCGAGGCCGCGGCGCGGCACGCGCCGCGCTCGGAGGTCCGACGCTACGCCGGCGCGGGGCACTTCGACCCGTACGTGGGCGAGCTCTTCGAGCGCGTGGTGTCCGACCAGATCGCGTTCCTCGCGCGGCACCTGCAGAGCGCGGCGACGGAGGGCCGGGCGCCACTGTTCGCGCGGCCCGCCCCGGACGCCGAGCGCGCCGGCCGCGACGCGCGCGTCTAAGCGGCTTCGCTCAGGCCCTCGAGCTCGCGCGCCCGCGACAGGCGCTCGAGCGCCTTCGACTCGATCTTGCGCACGCCCTCGGCGGACAGCCCGAGGCGGCGGCCGGTCTCGCGCAGCGGCGTGGGATCGTCGCCGTTGATGCCGTAGCGGAGCTTGACCACCGCCTGCTCCTGGTCCGGCAGCTGGGCGATCGCGCTGCGCAGCGCGTCCTCGCGCAGCGAGATCTCGACCTCCTCCTCGGTGTGCGGCTGGTCGCTCTGGAGCAGGTCGCCGAGCGGCGTGTCCTCTTCGCCAACCGCCTTGTCGAGGCTGGTGACAGTGCGTGCGGCGTCGCGGATCTCGGCCACCTCGTCGGGCGTCATCTCCGCGGCGGCCGCGATCTCGTCGTCGGTGGGGTCGCGCCCCAGCTTGGCGGCCAGCTCGCGCTCGGCGCGGGTGATCTTGCGCTCGCGCTGGCCGATGTGGACCGGCAGCCGGATCGTGCGCCCCTTGTTGGCCAGCCCGCGCTGGATCGACTCGCGGATCCAGAAGGTGGCGTAGGTGGAGAACTTGTAGCCGCGGCGCCAGTCGAACTTCTCGCTCGCGCGGATCAGCCCGAGGATCCCCTCCTGGATCAGGTCGAGCAGCGGCAGCTCGTTGCCCTGGTACTTCTTCGCGATCGAGACCACGAGCCGCAGGTTGGAGTTGATCATGCGCTCCTTCGCCTCGAGCTCGCCGCGCTCGATCCGCTTGGCCAGCTCGACCTCCTGCTCGGCGGTGAGCAGCGGGTGCCGGCTCACCTCGTTGAGGAACAGCTGGAGTGCGTCGGTGGTGGTGGTGGCGAGCTCGCCGTTCGCGTAGGTGGTGGGCTCGGCCTTCGACTTCCCGCAGTCGTCGGTCAGGGCGATCCCGCTCTGCTCGATGCGGTCGTGCAGCTCCTGGGCCTGGTCGTCGTCCAGCTCGAGCTCCTGCACGATCTCGCTCAGCTCGGAGAGGTTGACGCAGCCCATCTCCTCGCCGCGGTCGAGCAGTCGCTCCAGGCGGGCGTCGAGGCTTGGCCGGTGGGTGTTAGGGGTAGCGCTCACCTTTAAGAAGGTACCCGTCGCGCTGGGGCCAACACCCGACCCGCGTCAGACCCGTTGTCAGAGACCGAACCGAACGACGCAACCCCGTTCCTGCCGGAGAGCAGGACCCTCGCGGCGCTACGCGAGGCGGCCGCCGGGTGCCGCGGCTGCCACCTCTGGCGCGCCGCCACGCAGACCGTGTTCGGGGAGGGGCTGAAGCGCTCGCGGGTGATGCTGGTGGGCGAGCAGCCCGGCGACCGCGAGGACCGCGCCGGGGAGCCGTTCGTCGGGCCGGCGGGGCGCGAGCTGGACCGCGGCCTGGAGGCGGCCGGCATCGACCGCCGCGAGGCCTACGTCACGAACGTGGTCAAGCACTTCGCGTTCGAGGAGCGCGGACGCCGCCGGCTGCACAGGACGCCCAAGCGGTTCGAGGTCGAGGCGTGCAAGCCCTGGCTGGAGGCCGAGCTCGAGGTCGTGCGCCCGGACGCGCTCGTGCTGCTCGGCGCGACCGCCGGCAAGGCGCTCCTCGGCTCCTCGTTCCGGGTCACGAAGGTGCGCGGTGAGGAGATCGACTCGGACCTCGCCCCCCTCGTGACCGCCACGATCCACCCCTCGGCGATCCTCCGCGCGCCCGACGACGCGACGCGGGCGGAGGAGCGGAAGGCGTTCGCCCGCGATCTGGCCATCGTTGCCGAGGCGCTCGAGCACGACAAGGCCTGAGCCCCCCGTCGTCGAAGGGGCGTCCATGAGCACCAGCCGCCTGGAGGCGTTCAGCGACGGCGTTTTCGCAGTGGCGATCACGCTGCTCGTGCTCGACATCCGGCCGCCCGCCGAGGCCGAGACCTCGAGCGGGCTCTGGCGCGCGCTCGCCGACCTCTGGCCGCACTACGCGGCTTACGCGGTCAGCTTCCTGATCATCGGGATCGTGTGGGTGAACCACCACGCGGTGATGAGCCTGATCGCCAGCGTGGACCGCGTCTTCTCCTTCCTCAACCTGCTGCTGCTGATGGCGGTAGCCCTGATCCCGTTCGCCACTGCGCTCCTGGCCGAGTACCTGACGCACGCCGAGTCCCAGCACGCGGCCGCGGCGGCCTACAGCATCGTGATCACCCTGATGGGCGCGACCTTCGGCGGACTCTGGATCTACGCGTCGCGCGACGGGCGGCTGATCGTTCCCGCCTTCCCGCGCGAGGACCTGCCGCGCGTTACGCGGAGGTTCGTGATCGGCACGCCGGTCTACGTGGCCACGATCGGCATCGCCTTCCTGAGCGCGCCGCTCTGCTTGGCCGTGCACGGCCTGGTGGCCGTGTACTACGCGCTCGCGCGGCGCGGCGGCGGGATGGCCGTGCCCGCCGGGGTGGAGCGCTAGCCCGCGCGCGCTGGCACACTCCCGGGCGTGGTTCGCAGGGGGGTCGTAAGCGCGCTCGTGCTGTTTGCCCTCGCCGTGCCAGCCGGCGCGGCGGCGCAGGGCGTGGACGAGACGTGCGCCCTGCCGCTCACCAAGTTCGACCCCGCGACGGTGAACGTCGCCTATCCGGACCAGGCTGCCGTCTACTACAGCGGCGCGTACGCGGCGGTGCCCGGCACGCGGCTGCGGATCACCGGGCGCTACCCGCACGCCCGCTACATGTCGTTCAACGTCTACGACAACATCCAGCGGCCGCTCGACGCCCTCGCCGACGTGCAGCTCGCGCCGGACAGGGGGAGCGTCAACCCGTTCGTGCGCGGCGCCTCGCGCACCGTGGCCAAGCGCTCGTACACGGCGTTCGTGAACTTCGGCGCGATCCCGAAGAAGCGCGCGCGCAACACGCTCTACACGGGCACGGGCCAGGGCGGGACGCCGAACGTGGACGGGACCTTCATCTACCGCGTGTACGTGCCGGACCGCGGGCGCGACGAGTCCGGCGGGGTGGGGGTCCCGACGGTCACGCTCGAGCTGGCCAGCAATGGCCAGAAGCCGCCCAAGTCCGTCTGCTCCGGCTTCGCCAAGCCCTCGGGCGCGAGCGTGAACCAGCAGGTGGCGGCCAGCAACGGCCTACCCGTGGCGCCGCCGGCGCCCGGCCGCAGCCCGCCGGTCTGGCGCAAGTTCGTGAACCTGCCGCGCTCGTTCGCCGAGACGATCCTCGACAACGAGTACACCGACCCCGCGCGCCGGTCGTACGAGAGCTCGGGGGCGTATGACCTGGGCGGCAAGGGCGGCTTCCTCTCGAACATTCACAACTCGTACCTCTACACGCCGATCGCCAAGGACAACGGGCTGGTGCTGGCCACGCGAATGCGGGCCCCCACGTTCCCCAACACGCGGCCGCCGGCGCGGCGGATGCCCGGCGGCCAGCTGCGCTACTGGTCGATGTGCCAGAACGAGTCGCAGTCGCAGCGCTTCATCGCCTGCAAGACCGACGACCAGACCACGGTCGGGCGAGGCGGCTTCGCCAACTTCGTGGTGTCGACGCCCGACCAGCGGCCCGCCAACGCGCGGCCGGCCTGCGGCGTGACGTGGATCCCCTGGGGCCCGCAGGCCGGGGGCGTGCTCATCTACCGCCACATGCTGCCCAACCCGACCTTCGGCCAGGCGATCCAGCGGGTGCCGGCGCAGGGCAAGGAGGCGGCGGTGATGGGCTCGTACTTCCCGCGCTCGCGCTACTACGCCGACCGGGCGGCCTTCGAGAAGCTCGGCTGCAAGCAGCTGCGCCGGTCGAACCCGGTGGCGAAGAAGCGCTGCCGCGACACGGAGCCGCCGCGCTCGAGCATTCGCCACTCGGCGCCCGAGCAGGCGGCGCGGGGGCGCTTCACGGGGCGGGCGATCGACTTCGGCTGCGCCGGCGGGAAGCATGAGCGCTCGCGCGCGGGGCGGGTGAAGTCGGTGTGGGTGTACATCGCGAAGCGAGGAGTGATCGTCAAGTGCGCCAACGACTCGGGTCCCCACTGCGGTGAGCACCGCGCGACGCTCGGCAAGCCGCGCGACGACGGGAAGGTGCCGTGGCGGCTGCGACTCCGGCCCTTCCCGCGCGGGCGTTACACGGCTTACGTGGGTGCTGTCGACGCGGCGGGGAACACGGAGACGAAGGTGCGGCGCACGAACCGCGCCTACTTCCGCGTCCGCTAGTCCCGGCGCCGCCAGAGCCGGCGGCTGAAGCGCTTGAAACCAGCCGTCATGCTCGGCGCGTAGGTGTGCGGGTTCTCGCCGGGCCTGGGCAGCAGGGCGGCCCCCTCGGCGCTCAGGTTCAGCACCATCGCGTTCTCGTAGATGCGGTCGATCTCGTCGGCGTCCACGAAGCGGTCGCCGTCCGGAGTCTTGATCACCACGCCGTCGAACACGTCCTTCGCGCGGACCTCGAGCACGCGCTTGACCTGACCGACCACCTCGCCGTCGGCGGACTCGACCGGGGTGCCCTTGGCAAGCACGCGATACGAGATCGGATGGCCTCGATCCACGCGTTCAGCATAGGCTGCCCGACCTCATGTCCTTCGAGCAGGACACGGCCGTCAGGCGCACCGGGGACGGCACGTTCGAGGCCGAGATCGCGGATCAGCGCTGGTGGGTGGCCCGCGGTCCGCACGGCGGCTTCATCGCGGCGATCGTCGTGAACGCGCTGACGGCCGCGCTCGACGACCCCGGGCGACCCCTGCGGTCGCTCACGATCCACTACCCCGCGGCGCCGGTGGTGGGCCGGCTCGAGATCGCCGTGCGGGCGGAGCGCGTGGGCCGGAGCACGGCCTACCTGTCGGCGCGCATGGAGCAGGACGGCAAGGTCGTGGCGCTGGCGCTCGCCGCCTTCTCCTCGGCGTTCCCCGGTCCGCCGTTCCAGACCGCCACCATGCCGGACGTCCCGCCGCCCGAGGCCGTCGAGCCGCAGCGCCTGTCCGGCGCGCCGGCCTTCACCCACAACTTCGAGTACCGCTTCGCGATCGGCGGACCGCCGTTCCAGTCGGCCGAGCACACGCGCAGCGGCGGCTGGCTGCGGCTGGCCGAACCGCGCCCGCTCGACGCCGCGATCGCCGCTTGCTTCGCCGACGCCCTGCCGCCCGCCGTGTTCTGGCGGCTGTCGAACTTCGCTCTCGTCCCGACGATCGACCTGACCGTGCACTTCCGTGAGCTGCCGGACGGCTACGACGACTTCGTGCTCGCCGTGTTCGACTCCCGTCGCGAGCACGACGGCATGTGGGAGGAGAACGGCGAGCTGTGGTCCCGCGACGGACGCCTGCTGGTCCAGTCGCGGCAGCTCGCCGCTCACATCCCGTTCGAGGCTCTGGCCGGCTAGCCGGGCCTTAGGCGGCGGCGACCTCCGGCCGCGCCGGCTCGAGCGCCAGCTCCAGCACCTCGTCGACAGTCATGACGAAGTGGAACGCGAGCGCCTCGCGCACCTCCTCGGGCACGTCATCGAGGTCGCCGCGGTTGCGCTCGGGCAGGATCACGTCGGTGAGCCCGGCGGCGTGAGCCGCCAGCACCTTCTGCTTGACCCCGCCGATCGGCAGCACCCGGCCCTGGAGGGTCACCTCGCCGGTCATGCCCACCGTGTGCTTGACCGGGCGGCCGGACATCAGCGACGCCAGCGCGGTGGTCAGGGCGATGCCCGCGCTGGGCCCGTCCTTCGGGATCGCGCCGGCCGGCACGTGCACGTGGAACTCGCGCTCGGCGAAGCCGTCCTCGTCGATGGCCAGCTCGCCCGCGTGGCCGCGCACGTACGAGAGCGCGATCCGCGCGGACTCCTTCATCACGTCGCCCAGCTGGCCGGTGAGCACCAGGCCCTGCTTGCCGGGCATGGCGGTCGCCTCCACGAACAGCACGTCGCCGCCCGTGCCGGTCACGGCCAGGCCGGTGGCCACGCCGGGAACCGCGGTGCGGATGGCCGACTCCTGGAAGAAGCGCTGGCGCCCGAGGGCGTCGCGCACGGCGTCGAGATCGATCGCGACAGGGGCCTCTGCCTGCCCGGAGGCGATCCTCGTCGCCGCCTTGCGCAGGAGCGTGCCGAGCTCGCGCTCGAGCTGGCGGACGCCGGCCTCGCGCGTGTACTCGGTCACGACGGCGCGGAGCACCGCGTCGTCGATCGCCACCTCGTCCTCGCGGAGGCCGTTGCGCTCGACCTGGCGCGGCCAGAGGTAGCCGCGCGCGATCGCGATCTTCTCGTCGACGGTGTAGCCGTCGAAGCGGATGACCTCCATGCGGTCGAGCAGCGGGCCGGGGATCGTGTCGGCCACGTTGGCGGTGGCGATGAACAGCACCTCCGACAGGTCGACCTCGACGTCGAGGTAGTGGTCGCGGAACGAGTGGTTCTGTGCGGGGTCGAGGACCTCGAGCAGGGCGGCCGACGGGTCGCCGCGCCAGTCGGCGCCGACCTTGTCGACCTCGTCCAGCATGATCACCGGGTTCATCGTCCCGGCGTCGCGCAGCGCGCGCACGAGCCGCCCGGGCAGCGCGCCGATGTAGGTCCGGCGGTGGCCGCGGATCTCGGCCTCGTCGCGCACGCCGCCCAGCGACATG
>JBJMLK010000162.1:0-9871 GCA_045805345.1 Thermoleophilaceae bacterium
CGCGTCGGGCTCGCTCGGGATCGCGATCTCCGAGGCGGTGGAGGTGGCCGTCGGCGACGAGGGCACCAACTACGCGCTCGGCTCGGTGCTGAACCACGTCTGCATGCACCAGACGGTGATCGGGCAGGAGGCGATCGCGCAGATGGGGATGGCGGGCGAGGAGCCAGACGTGGTGATCGGCTGCGTGGGCGGCGGCTCGAACTTCGCGGGCCTCGCGTTCCCGTTCATGCGGCGCCGGCTGCGCGAGGGCGCGACCACGCGCTTCCTCGCCGCCGAGCCGGCCGCCTGCCCGACGCTCACCCGCGGCGTCTACCGCTACGACTTCGGCGACACGTCGGGCATGACGCCGCTGCTGCCGATGTACACGCTCGGCCACGACTTCGTGCCGCCGCCGGTGCACGCCGGCGGCCTGCGCTACCACGGCGACTCGCCGCTCCTCTGCGGGCTCGTCAAGGCCGGGCTGATCGACGCCGTCGCCTACCGGCAGAACGAGACGTTCGAGGCCGCCGTTCGCTTCGCGCGTACCGAGGGCCTGCTCCCGGCGCCCGAGCCGGCGCACGCGATCAGGGCCGCGATCGCCGAGGCGGAGGCGGCGAAGGAGGCCGGCGAGCCGCGCGTGATCCTGTTCGGGCTATGCGGCCACGGCCACTTCGACATGTCCGCCTACGACGCGTACCTCTCCGGCACGCTCGAGGACGTGGAGTTCTCGGAGGCGGACATGCAGGCCGCGCTCGAGCGCCTGCCCGAGGCGCCCGCCCTGGCCTGAGCGTCTCTCTGCGGCTACCCGGCGCTGACGACGACCTTGCCGTGGAAGTCGTGCACGGTGCACTCGTACCTGAACGTGCCAGTCTTGTTGAAGGTCACGTGGAAGTCGTCGACCGACCTCTTCGTCTTCGAGTGCTTGCCGCCGAGCTTCTCGAACGTGACGTTGTGCGCCTCGTCGCTGCTCCAGGCCCAGTGGACGGTCTTGCCCTTCACGATGTTGACCGTCTTCGGCTTGAAGTGGTAGCCGTCGATGTAGTTGCCCTTGATCGTGACGTGCTGGCCGGCCGCGCCCACGGGCGCGGCGAGTACGGCGAGCGCGAGCAGCGCGCAGGCGAGGATGGGGAGGGTTCTTTTCATGTGATGGCCTACGCAGGCGCGCGGCGGACGGTTCGATGTCGTACAGACGTCGAATGGGTGGCAGGACGGGTCCGCGCCTGCCGACAGCCCGGATATGACCCGAGTCAAGACAATTCTCGCTGCCCTGATCCTGATCGTCGCCGTCGCGCTGCCCGGCGTGGCTGACGCGAAGGCGCGGCACGGCCACAAGAGCCACGGCCACCAGGCCAGGAAGCGCGACACGAACCACGACGGGCTCCCCGACCGCTGGGAGAGGAAGCACAGGCTCTCGCTGAAGGTCGACCAGGCGGGGCGCGACCAGGACGGCGACGGCCTGCGCAACCGCGGCGAGTTCAGGCACGAGACCGATCCCCGCGACCCTGACACCGACTCGGACGGGGTCGAGGACGGCAACGAGCTCGGCGAGGGCACGGATCCCGCCGACACCGACTCGGACAACGACGGGACCCGCGACGGCGCGGAGGACTCGGACCACGACGGCGTCGACAACCAGACCGAGGAGGAGGACGGGACCGATCCCGCCGACTCCGAGGATTGCCACGAGCACGGCGGCCGTCACGAGCACGGCGGCGACCAGAGCGGCGACGACCAGAGCGGCGACGGCGGCGACGACTCCGCGGACGAGCCCGGAGACGACGCCGGCGACGCTTCAGGCGATGACGCAGGCGACGTTTCAGGCAACGACGCAGGTAACGAGTCAGGCGACGACGCCGGCGACGAGTCAGGCGACCTGCCGGGCGACGACGCCGGCGACGAGCCCGGCGGCGACGGCGACTTCGAGCCCGGCGATGACGCCGGCGACGAGCCCGGCGACGACGTGTCCGGCCCCGAGTCGGGCGACCGCATCTAGCGCAAAACTCCCCCGCACACCCCACGGAGCCCCCCGGCTCCCTCCGAGAGGCCCCGCTCAGTCGGGGCCTCTCGCCGTCCGTACCCCGGAAACAGCGTTCACCGGAGTAGCGGATCTGCCCGATTCGCCGCTAACATTTCCCGACCAATTCGGCCGTCCGCCGCGGCCCGACCACTCCTCTTCAATCATGCACCGACTCAGGCGACCAGAGGCCGCGGGCCTCTACGACCCAACGTTCGAGCACGATGCGTGCGGCATCGGCGCAGTTGCCGATCTCACGAACCGGCGCTCGCACGAGACCGTCTACAAGGCTCTCTGGGTCCTCGACCACCTCGAGCACCGCGGTGCGAGCGGCGCCGAGGTTGACACCGGCGACGGCGCCGGCATCCTGCTCCAGGTCCCCGACGAGTTCCTGCGCGGGGCGGCGGGCATCGAGCTGCCCGAGCGCGGCCGCTACGGCGTCGGCTTCATGTTCCTCCCGCGCGAGGAGGATCGCCGCCGCGAGATCGAGGGCATCGTCGAGCAGACGATCGAGGAGGAGGGCCAGACCCTGCTCGGCTGGCGCGACGTGCCGGTCGACCACTCGGTGCCCGGGGCGAGCTCCGCCGCGGTCGAGCCCGCGATCCGCCAGGTGTTCGTCGGCTCGGCGCTCGGCGATGCCCACGACGAGCTCGCCTTCGAGCGGCGCCTGTACGTGATCAGGCGCGTGATCGAGAGCCGCTGCGGCACGGACGTCGCGATCCCGTCGTTCTCCGCGCGCACGCTCGTCTACAAGGGCATGCTCACCTCGCCGCAGCTGCCGCAGTACTACCCCGACCTGCGCGACGAGCGGATGACCACCGCGATGGCGCTCGTCCACTCGCGCTTCTCCACGAACACGTTCCCGAGCTGGGAGCTCGCGCATCCGTACCGGCTGATCTGCCACAACGGCGAGATCAACACGCTGCGCGGCAACGTCAACTGGATGCGCGCGCGCGAGTCGCAGCTGCTGTCGGAGCACTTCGGCGACGACCTCGCCAAGCTCCTGCCCGTCGCAGGCGACAAGGGCAGCGACTCCGCGATCTTCGACAACGTGCTCGAGATTCTGCTGCTCGGCGGGCGCTCGCTCCCGCACGCGCTGATGATGATGATCCCGGAGGCGTGGGAGAACCACGACTCGATGGCCCCCGAGGTGCGCGACTTCTACGCGTACCACTCGTGCCTCATGGAGCCGTGGGACGGCCCGGCCGGCATCGCGTCGTGCGACGGCCACGTGATCGGCGCGACGCTCGACCGCAACGGCCTGCGTCCGGGCCGCTGGCAGGTGACCGACGACGACTTCGTCGTGCTCGCGTCGGAGACCGGCGTGCTCGAGGCCGAGCCGTCGAAGGTGCTGAGGAAGGGCCGGCTGCAGCCGGGCAAGCTGTTCTTCGTCGACGTCGAGGCCGGCCGCGTGATCGAGGACGCCGAGCTGAAGCACGAGATCGCGTCGCGTCAGCCGTACGGCGACTGGTACCGGAGCTGCACCGTGCACCTGGACGACCTGCCGGACGTCGCCCCGGAGCAGGTGCCGGCCGACCCGGTGCGCACGCGGCAGCTCATGTTCGGCTACACGCAGGAGGACCTGCGAATCACGCTCGCGCGGATGGGCGGGAAGTCGGCCGAGGAGCCGATCGGTTCGATGGGCAACGACTTCGCCCTCGCGGTCCTGTCCGACAAGAGCCCGCCGCTGTACTCGTACTTCAAGCAGCTCTTCGCCCAGGTCACGAACCCGGCGATCGATCCGATCCGCGAGCGCGTGGTGATGAGCCTCGAGACCGCGGTCGGCCGCCAATCCAACCTGTTCACCGAGACGCCCGAGCACGCGCACCAGCTGATCATCCGCCAGCCGATCCTCTCGAACGGCGAGCTGGAGAAGCTCCGGCAGGTCGACCACGACGTGTTCACGGCGGAGACGCTCGACACCACCTGGCCGGTCGCGGAGGGCGTCGAGGGACTCGCGCGCGCGATGGAGCGGCTCTGCCGCGAGAGCTCCGAGGCGCTCGGCCGCGGCGACAACATCCTGATCCTGTCCGACCGCGCCGCCGGCGCCGACCGCGTGCCGATCCCGGCGCTGCTGGCTGTCTCGGGCGTGCATCACCACCTCGTGCGCGAGGGCACGCGGCTGCAGGCCGGGCTCGTGGTCGAGTCGGGCGAGCCGCGCGAGGTTCACCACATCTGCTGCCTGCTCGGCTACGGCGCCTCTGCGGTCAACCCGTACCTCGCCTTCGAGACGCTCCACGAGATGTTCGACGCCGGGATGCTCGCCGGCGTGGAGTCCGCGGCCGTCGCCGACGCCCACTTCGTCAAGTCGATGGGCAAGGGCATCCTCAAGACGATCTCGAAGATGGGGATCTCGACGGTTCGCAGCTACAGCGGCGCGCAGATCTTCGAGGCCGTCGGCCTCGAGCGCGAGCTGATCGACAAGTACTTCGCTCACACCACGTCGCGGATCGGCGGCGTTGGGATCGACGTGCTCGCGCGCGAGGCGCTCGACCGCCACCAGCGCGCGTTCCCGCACTCCGGCACGCGGCTGCCGGTGGGCGGCGTTCACATGTGGCGCCGCGACGGCGAGGTGCACCAGTGGAACCCGGACACCGTCGCCAAGATCCAGCACGCGGTGCGCCACGGCGGCGCCGAGTCCTACGCCGAGTTCACGAAGATGATCAACGAGCAGAACGCGCAGAAGGCCACGCTGCGCGGCCTGCTCCAGATCAACCCGCCGGAGGGCGGCGCGATACCGATCGACGAGGTCGAGCCGTGGACCGAGATCGTCAAGCGCTTCGCCACCGGCGCGATGTCGCTCGGCTCGCTGTCGCGCGAGGCCCACGAGACGCTGGCGATCGCGATGAACCGCCTGGGCGGCAAGTCGAACACCGGCGAGGGCGGCGAGGACCCGTCCCGCTACACGCCCGACCCCAACGGCGACCGGCGCCGCTCGGCGATCAAGCAGGTGGCGTCGGGGCGCTTCGGCGTGACCGTCCACTACCTCGTGAACGCCGACGAGCTCCAGATCAAGATCGCGCAGGGCGCCAAGCCCGGCGAGGGCGGCCAGCTGCCGGGCCACAAGGTCGACGAGTACATCGCGCAGATCCGGCACTCCACGCCGGGCGTCGGCCTGATCTCGCCGCCGCCGCACCACGACATCTACTCGATCGAGGACCTCAAGCAGCTGATCTTCGACCTGCGCTGCGCGAACCCGGCCGCGCGGATCAGCGTCAAGCTCGTGGCGGAGGTGGGCGTCGGCACGGTCGCCGCGGGCGTGGCGAAGGCCAACTCCGACCACGTGGTGATCGCCGGCCACGACGGCGGCACGGGCGCGTCGCCGGTCTCGTCGATCCACTCGGCAGGCGTGCCGTGGGAGATCGGCCTGGCCGAGACCCAGCAGACGCTGGTGATGAACAAGCTCCGCGACCGGATCGTGGTCCAGACCGACGGCCAGATGAAGACCGGCCGCGACGTGATGATCGGCGCGCTGCTCGGCGCCGAGGAGTTCGGCTTCTCCACCGCCCCGCTCATCTCGATGGGCTGCATCTACATGCGCGCCTGCCACCTCAACACGTGCCCGGTGGGGATCGCGACCCAGGACCCCGAGCTGCGCAAGCGCTTCCGCGGCGAGCCCGAGCACGTGATCAACTTCTTCCACTTCGTGGCCGAGGAGGTGCGCGAGTACATGGCGCAGCTCGGCGTGCGCAAGTTCGAGGACCTGGTGGGCCGCACCGACCTCCTGCGCACCGACGCCGCGATCGACCACTGGAAGGCGCGCGGCGTGGATCTGTCCGGGCTGCTCGCGCCGCCCGACGCGCCGCCGGAGGTCGCGCGCCGGCGGGTCCGGCCGCAGGACCCGGTGCTCGACGACCACCGCGACCACGAGCTCATCGAGCGGGCCGCGCCCGCGCTCGAGCGCGGCGAGCGCGTGCAGCTCGACGTGAAGGTGGAGAACCGGCACCGCTGCGTGGGCGGGCTGATCTCGGGCGAGATCGCGCGCCGCCACGGCGCCGAGGGCCTGCCGGAGGGCACGATCGACGTGCGCATGGAGGGCTCGGGCGGCCAGAGCTTCGGCGGCTGGCTGGCGCCCGGCGTGACGATCACGCTGCACGGCGACGCCAACGACTACACCGGCAAGGGCATGTCGGGCGGCGTGCTGGCGGTGCGGCCGCCCGAGGGCAGTCCCTTCAAGGCCGAGGACATGGTCCTGATCGGCAACACGGTCCTGTACGGCGCCACAGCGGGCCGCGCGTTCTTCCGCGGCCTGGCCGGCGAGCGCTTCGGCGTGCGCAACTCGGGCGTGAGCGCGGTGGTGGAGGGCGTCGGCGACCACGGCTGCGAGTACATGACCGGCGGTCGCGTGATCGTCCTCGGCCCGACGGGCCGCAACTTCGCCGCCGGCATGAGCGGCGGGGTCGCATACGTGCTCGACCCGGCGGAGCAGTTCGCCGCCAAGTGCAACACGGAGATGGTCGAGCTCGAGGAGCCGTCCGACGAGGACCTCGGCGAGGTGCGCGCGCTCGTGGAGGAGCACCTGGAGCGGACGGGGTCCGAGGTGGCCTCGCGGGTACTGGACGACTGGCAGGCGCTGCGCGGCGCGTGGGTGAAGGTGATGCCGATGGACTACAAGCGGGTGCTGCGCGAGCGCGCGGAGCAGGCCTCGGTCGACGCCGGCGAGCCGTCGGTGATCGCCGAGCACGGCGACGGCGATGGAGCGGGCCCCGTGCGGGCCGGCCAGGGTGCGGAGTACCCGCCGGCCGGGAACGGGTTCGAGACGAGCGAGACGGGGGAGGCCGGCCAGCGCGAGGACGCCGCCGTGGCGGCGGAGCGCGCCGGGAAGGCCGCCGACGGCCGCAGCGAGGGCGAGAAGGCGCAGATCGAGGAAGAGGCCAGCGAGGAGGTGCTCCCGCAGAATGGGTGAGCTCGGCGGCTTCCTCAAGATCCACCGCCACGACCCGGCGAAGCGCCCGATCCGGGAGCGGCTGGAGGACTTCAAGGAGTACGTGCTGCTGCTGCCTCAGGCCGAGCTCCAGGAGCAGGGCGCTCGCTGCATGGACTGCGGGATCCCGTTCTGCCACTCCGGCTGCCCGCTCGGCAACCTGATCCCGGACTGGAACGACCTCGTGTTCCGCGACCGCTGGCGTGAGGCGATCGACGCCCTGCACGCCACCAACAACTTCCCGGAGTTCACGGGCCGGATCTGTCCGGCGCCGTGTGAGGCCGCCTGCGTGCTCGACATCAACGACGACGCCGTCACGATCAAGCAGATCGAGCAGTCGATCATCGACCGTGCGTTCGAGGAGGGCTGGGTCAGGCCGGAGCCGCCGCCGTTCCGCACCGGGCGCACGGTGGCGGTCGTGGGCTCGGGTCCGGCTGGCCTGGCCGCGGCGGCGCAGCTGAACAAGGCGGGCCACACGGTCACGCTGTTCGAGCGGGGCGACCGCATCGGCGGGCTGCTGCGCTACGGCGTGCCGGACTTCAAGCTCGACAAGGGAGTGGTGCAGCGGCGGGTGGACATCCTCGAGGCCGAGGGCATCGAGATGCGGACCGGCGTGAACGTGGGGGAGGACGTGACGGCGGACGAGCTGCGCGCGTCATACGACGCCGTGGTGATCGCCGTCGGCTCCACGGTGCCGCGCGACCTCCAGGTGCCGGGGCGCGAGCTCGACGGCGTGCACTTCGCCATGGAGTACCTGGAGCAGCGCAACCGCTTCGTGGCCGGCGACGACCCGCCCGAGAAGGTCATCAGCGCGGCCGGCAAGCACGTGGTGATCATCGGCGGGGGCGACACCGGCGCCGACTGCCTTGGCAACTCGCACCGCGAGCGCCCGACCTCGGTCACCCAGTTCGAGCTGCTGCCCGAGCCGCCGCCCGAGCGGCCCGACGACAGGACGCCGTGGCCGCAGTGGCCGCTGGTGCTGCGCACGTCGGGCGCCCACGAGGAGGGCGGCGATCGCGTCTACAGCGTGATGACCACCCACGTGACGGGGTCCGGCGGACGCGTGGAGGAGCTCCACTACCACGAGGTCGGGCCGCCGCCGAAGTTCGAGAAGGTCGAGGGCTCGGAGCGCACGATCCCGGCCCAGCTCGTGCTCCTGGCCATGGGCTTCCTCGGTCCGCAGCAGCCGGGGTTCGTCGAGCAGCTGGGCGTCGAGCTCGACAGCCGCGGCAACGTGGCGGACACCGACTTCGCCACGTCGGTCCCCGGGGTCTTCGCCTGCGGCGACGCGCGCCGCGGCCAGTCGCTGATCGTGTGGGCGATCGCCGAGGGCCGCCAGGCCGCGCGTTCGTGCGACGAGTACCTGCAGGGCCTCGGCGCCGAGGGCGCCGAGCGCGAGCTGGCTACGGCGTAGAGCTCAGCCGCCCCGCTTGCGGACGCGCACGAAGAACTTGGCGAAGCTCCGCGCGCCGTGGTCGTCGGTCACGCGCAGGTCGAGGCGGTGCAGGCCCGGGCGGCCGAACCGGTGCCAAAAGACCGGGCCGAGGCTCCGGAACGGGCGGTCGCCGGTGCGCCACGCGTAGTCGACTATGCGGCCGTCGCGATCGAACGACCCGCGCCCGTCGAACTTCACCCAGTGCTTGCGCGGCACGAGGTGGTGGCCGCGGATCCGTGCGACCGGCCGGAGGTTGGGCTTGGGCGGCGTGTCGCCCAGCCGGACGAGCGCGAATTCCTTCCGCCCCTGGTCGATCGCCGTCGCGGCCACGACGATCTTGCCCGAGGCATCGAGCGCGACCTTGATGCCTCGGTCCCAGCTTCGCCAGACCCCGTCGCCAACCGGGATCAGGCGCGCACCGACGTTGCCGTTCGCCGAGCGGAAGCCGGCGTCGTCGCGCGAGCCGTCACTCAGGTAGCGGGCCACCATCAGCTTGGTCACGCCGTCCTGGTCAGCGCTCCCGGCGACCGTGATCGCGCCGCTGGGCGCGTCGAGGGCGAGCGCATCGCCGTGCGGCGAGCCGTCGCCGGCGCCGGCGAAGACGTAGCCGGGATCGGTCCCGGTCGCGTTGAAGCCCGGATCGAGCGCGCCGGTCGCGGCGTCGAAGCGGGCCAAGAGGTAGTTGCGCGACATGTTCCAGGCCGGCCCGCGCCAGCCGGCGAGCAGAAGCTTGCCGTTCCAGAGCGCCACGTCGTTCGCGAAGTAGCTGTCGTCATTACCGGCGCGCCCCCGCACGACGCCCCCGTCGCCGAACGTCGGGTCCAGCATGCCGGAGTCGTCGAGCCGAGCGACGAAGAGGTCGGTCTCGCCGTCGCCCGCGTAGAGCGAGCCCGCTACCACGGCCTTGCCCTGGTCGAGGGTCAGGCCGTAGTTCCTCGAGGAGCCGCTTGGCGGGGAGCCGAGCTTGAGGCGCGCGACCCCGGCCGTGCCGTAGGTGGCATCCCGATCGCCGTCCGCGGTCAGGCGCGCGACGAACGATTCGTAGTCGTCGGCAGAGGTCCAGCCGCTCACCAGGATCTTGCCGTCGGGCTGAAGCACCAGTGCGGTCGGGTGGGCCGCATCGGGGCGCAGGCCGATCCCCCGCACGCCGCCGTCGCCGAAGTCGGGGTCGCGGCTGCCGTTGGGCAGGTAGCGGGCGACGTAGAGGTTGGAGACGCAGCAGTTGCCACCTCCGGCAACCACGATCTTGCCGTCCGGCTGGACCGCGACCGCGTCGATCTGGCTGCCGTCGATCGAGTAGTGGTCGAGCACCTTTCCGTCGCCACCGCCGAAGCTCGGATCGAGCGTCCCGTTCGGGAGGTAGCGGGCGAGCGCCGGGCCGAACGAGTCGCCGGCGGGCGCCTCGGGCTCGGAGTCCGGCGAAGACGCAGCGCCGCCGACGACGATCTTGCCGTCCGCCTGCAGCGCCATCCCGTTCGCGACTGCGTTGCTTCCCCCGAGGGGCGTGAGGACGGCGCCG
>JBJMLK010000163.1:0-6408 GCA_045805345.1 Thermoleophilaceae bacterium
GCCCTAGCCGGTCACAGTGGCGGGACCGCGCCGGATTCTCACCGGACTTCCCTTGAACCACCGGCCGCTGACGCGCCCAGCATACACCCGAGCCGCGCCTATACTGAGCCGCCGCTAGCCGCCATCGTCTAGGGGACTAGGACGCCGCCCTCTCACGGCGGAAACCGGGGTTCGAATCCCCGTGGCGGTACTGTCGCGCCGCTCGGGTGAGCGGGCTATCGTCCAACCACCCCTATGACGCGCGCACCCGGATTCAGGGTCCTTTGCGCGGCGGTCCTTCTGCTCCTCGTCGCGACCGCGCCGGCCGCATCGGCGCGGACGGTCCCGCGCGGGTTCTTCGGCGTCAACACCTCGGGCAACATCGAGCTCGCGCCCGCCTCGGTGCAGCGGCACATGTGGGACAAGCTCGCGCTCGGCGGCGCCGAGTCGGCTCGGATCCTCTTCAACTGGAACCTCGCCGAGCCCGTGCCCGGCGTGTTCGATTGGTCGCGCAACGACTCGGTCATCAGGTACGCCACACAGCACGGCATGAAGGTCCTGCCCACCGTGGAGTACGCGCCGATTTGGGCCCGGCGGTATCCACGACAATCCGCCTCGCCGCCGAAGAGCCCGAAGCGCTATACGAAGTTCCTGCGCGCCGCGATCCAGCGCTACGGGCCGCACGGCAGGTTCTGGAAGCTGCACCCGAGCCTGCCGTACAAGCCGCTGCGGGAGTGGCAGATCTGGAACGAGCCCGAGATCGCCTTCCACTGGTACCGCAAGCCGTTCACGCGCAAGTGGCAGCCGAAGGACGCGGCGCAGTACGTAACCCTCCTGAAGGCTGCGTACAGAACGGTCCACGGCGCCGACCCGGGCGCCAAGGTCGTGCTCTCGGCACTCTCGATCGACTCGTGGCGTTCGCTCGGCAAGCTCTACCGCTGGGGCAAGCTCGGCAAGAACTTCGACGTCGCCACCCTCCAGGGCTACGCCGGCAAGCCGGACTTCATCCCCACGCTGCTGCACCGCTTCCGCGACGTCCTCAACAGGCACGGCAGGAAGGCGGTTCCGCTCTACCTGACCGAGATCACGTGGCCGGCGGCCAAGGGCAAGGCCCACCCCGGCTACACGACCGGCTACATGTCGGGCTTCCTCACGACCCAGGTGGGCGCCGCCCGGCGCCTGTCGGCGGCCTACAAGATCCTGCGCG
This sequence comes from Thermoleophilaceae bacterium, assembly GCA_045805345.1. Taxonomy (GTDB): domain Bacteria; phylum Actinomycetota; class Thermoleophilia; order Solirubrobacterales; family Thermoleophilaceae; genus AC-37. The sequence continues at coordinate 1,187 of JBJMLK010000163.1, forward strand.
CGAGCAAGCTGCGGAGGAGCGTCAAGCTCCAGCGCGCCTTCTGGTACATCGGGGCGACCTCGTACAAGGGCCGGAACGAGTTCGAGTATTCCGGGCTGCTGAAGCACAGCGGCAGAAAGCTCTCGCCGGTGTCGGCGTACTTCGCCTACAAGAAGGCGGCTCGCGCGGCCGAGGGCTGCTCCAAGGCGACCAACGGCACCTGCCGCTAGAGCTGACCTGCCCACCCCTCACGCGCGGTCAGCGACAGCGTGGCCCCGACGGCCCTCACTCTCCATTCGCAGTAGACGTACGCGCGCGGGGCATTCAATGAGGGTTGCGCCAACGCACCTCCCGGGTTAGGGTCGATCACGCGGTCGCTGATCGCCCAGAACCCGACTCGAGATAGGGGTGAAGTGGGACTCGCGACGCAGCGCAGGACGGCACGATTGGCTCCGACGTTCCTCGCCGCGGTCGTGCTCGCGCTCGTGGTTGCCCCGCCGGTTGCGGCGGGAGGCTTTCCGTACCGCGCGAGCCTTGCGCCCGTGTCGCGCTCGGGCGAGGGGCTGGTACGCGGATCGGTCTCGGCCGGCGCCCACCACACCTGCGGCGTCAAGACCGACGGCACGGTCGCGTGCTGGGGCGACAACACCTCTGGCCAGGCGCCGGCGACGGTCGCCGGCAGCTACACGCAGGTCTCCGCCGGCGGCTTGCACAGCTGCGGCGTCAAGACCGACGGCAGCGTCGCGTGCTGGGGCAACAACGACTACGGCCAGGCGCCGACGACGGTCGCCGGCAGCTACACGCAGGTCTCCGCCGGCGACGCCCACAGCTGCGGCGTCAAGACCGACGGCACGGTCGCGTGCTGGGGCGCGAACGGCTTCGCCCAGGCGCCGACGACGCGCGGGAGCGACACCTACACGCAGGTCGCGGCTGGCCAGAACCACACCTGTGGCGTCAAGACCGACGGCACGGTCGCGTGCTGGGGCGATAACAGCGCCGGCCAGGCGCCGACGACGCGCGGCAGTGACAAATACACGCAGGTCGCAGCCGCCTACGACCACACCTGCGGCGTCAAGACCGACGGCAGCGTCGCGTGCTGGGGCAACAACGACTACGGCCAGGCGCCGACGACGGTCGCCGGCAGCTACACGCAGGTCTCCGCCGGCGGCTTGCACAGCTGCGGCGTCAAGACCGACGGCACGGTCGCGTGCTGGGGCTACAACGGCAACGGCGAGGCGCCGGCGACGGTCGCCGGCACCTACACGCAGGTGTCGGCCGGCGGCTCGCACAGCTGCGGCGTCAAGATCGACGGCACGGTCGCGTGCTGGGGCACCAACGACGACGGCCAGGCGCCGGCGACGGTCGCCGGTCGCTATTCGAATAGGGCGGTCGACGTCGGCGCAAATCACAGCTGCGGCGTCAGGAGCGACGGCAGGGTGGTGTGCTGGGGCGATAACACCGGCGGCCAGGCGCCGGCGACGGTCGCCGGCAGGTACACCCAGGTTGCAGGCGGCGGCCAGCACAGCTGCGGCGTCAAGAGCGACGGCACGGTCGCGTGCTGGGGCGATAACAACGTCGGCCAAGCGCCGGCGACGGTCGCCGGCAGCTACACGCAGGTCTCGGCCGGCGACCTGCACAGCTGCGGCGTCAAGACCGACGGCACGGTCGCGTGCTGGGGCAGTAACGGCGACGGCCAGGCGCCGGCGACGGTCGCCGGCAGCTACACGCAGGTCTCGGCCGGCGGCCAGCACAGCTGCGGCGTCAAGACCGACGGCACGATCACGTGCTGGGGCAACAACACCAGCGGCCAGGCGCCGACGACGGTCGCCGGCAGCTACACGCAGGTATCGGCCGGCCTCGCCCACAGCTGCGGCGTCAAGACCGACGGCACGGTCGCGTGCTGGGGCTTCAACGGCGACGGCCAGGCGCCGGCGACGGTCGCCGGTACCTACACGCAGGTCTCGGCCGGCGACTTCCACAGCTGCGGCGTCAAGACCGACGGCACGGTCGCGTGCTGGGGCAGTAACGGCGACGGCCAGGCGCCGGCCACGCTCGGCAGCGACACCTACGCGCAGGTCTCCGCCGGCGACTCCCACACCTGCGGCGTCAAGACCGACGGCACGATCACGTGCTGGGGCGTCAACGGCAACAGCCAGACGAGCGTCCCGGCGACGCTGACCGACGACACGGCGCCGACGGTCAGCTGTGCCGCCGCCAACACGAGCTGGCACAAGCAGAACGTCTCGCTCCCGTGCGCGGCCGCTGACGCGGGCTCGGGCCTGGCCGACGCGAACGACGCGAGCCTCTCGCTGTCGACGAGCGTCGCCGACGGCGCCGAGGACGCGAACGCCGCGACCGGCTCGCGCCAGGTCTGCGACGTGGCCGGCAACTGCGCGACCGCGGGCCCGATCGGCGGCAACAAGATCGACCGCAAGGGTCCCGCGACGACCGACAACGTCCCGAACAGCGTCGTGGACCACGACGTGACGGTCACGCTGAGCGCCACCGACTCCGGCTCGGGCGTCGACAAGACCTACTACACGACCGGCAGGAGCCCCACCGACCCGACGACGAGCTCGGCGGTCTACGACCCAGCGCACAAGCCCGTCCTCGACGACGGCGAGCGGATCAAGTACTTCTCGACCGACCTGGCTGGCAACTCCGAGAACGTTCAGACTTCGCCGGCAGCGCAGGTAGCGGCCGCCCCGCATCGTCCGTCGAACACGAGCCCGCCCTCGATCCCATCGACCGGGAAGGTCGGCGACCACGTGACCTGCAAGCCGGGGACGTGGACCGGCTCGCCGAGCTCGTTCGCCTTCACGTGGACCTTCGACGGCTCGATCATCGCGGGCCAACACGCGCGCACCTACACGCTCGGCGCAGGCGACGCGGGACACAGAATCGGCTGCCAGGTGGTGGCCCACAACGCGGCGGGCGACAGCGCGCCGGCGACCTCGAACGCGCTCGCGGTGGCGAAGCCGAAGTCGAGCTGCAAGGACGTGGTCGCGCCGAAGAGCGCGATCGCGCAGGCGCGCTACCGCGGCAAGAGGCACCGGCTCGCGCTCGGCGGCAGCGCGGCGGACAAGCCGTGCAACGGCACACCGGGCCGCGTGGTGCGTGTGATCGTCACGGTCTCGCGCCACATGAGGCACGGTTGCCGCTTCCTGCTCGACGACGGACACAGCTTCGGTCCGCTGCGCAAGTGCGACGGGAAGCCGCCGATCGTCTTCTTCGCGAAGGGCACGAGCAAGTGGTCGCTGGCAATGCACGCCGTCCTGCCCGCCGGGAAATACACGATCCGCTCCCGGGCGACGGATCGGGCGGGCAACCTCCAGCCGGTTCACCGCTCGGGCCCGAACGTCGTCGTGTTGCACGTGAAGTAGCGGCGCGCGCGGCAAGACGCCGAGCCTGACACCGCGGGACAACGGCGGGACAACGCGGGGCGCACGCCAGCGGTCGGTAGCGGCTCGTAGCGGTCAGCCATCCCGGCTACAGCGCGACACGCGGCTCGCTAGAGCCACGCGGCCGGTCCTTCGCGTCCCCGTGGCGGTACTGCTGAAGCCCGCTCGCTGAGCGGGCTTCGTGCGTTCGTGGGGCGGCGCGGCGACAGTTCGCGCGACAGTTCGGCCGCATCGTCCGTGACCCGAGTGAGAGACGCCTTTGGGAATGCACGATGCCGATGCGATAGTTGCCCTGTGGCAACCCGGCGTCCTTGATCGTGCCCATCGGCGTCCGCCCCGTCAGAGTCGACCACGTCGGGCACGCGGAATCGTCTCGGTGGACTGACCAACGGCCGAGCACCCGGCGACGCTCACCAAGGCCAGCAGCACGAGCCCCACGCGCACCTGGGCCACTGTGCTCACGACGGCCCCCGGCTTCCTTCCCGACCCGCCATGAGGGCGACCCGAACCCGACGACCGCGCATGCGCCAGTCGACACCCGCCAAGCGCTGGCGCATACCCCCAACCTCGGTTAGGTTCGACGTGTGGCGGGCAGCGCCGCTTCCAACATGACCACGCGCGCCCTCATCATCGTCGCCTCCGGCCTCGCCGTCCTCGTCGCGGGGCTCGGCGGGTACGTCGTCGGCTCGAACGCGAAGCCATCGGAGGCCGAGGTCCTCGCCGCGCGCACGACGGCGCGGTCGGCGGCGAGCCGCGCAGCGTTCGAGCGTACGCGCACGGCGGCGCTGATTGCCGGGCGTCGCGAGGGCGAGAAGGCCGGACGCGTCGAGGGCCGCGAGCGCGGGACAGCTCAGGCGCGGCGGCGGATGGCGAAGCAGCGCGCGGCGCTCGCGCGTGAGGGCATCACCGTCGCACCCACGGACGAGCCTGCGTCGGCGCGAGGCGCATCGCCATGAGCCCTCCCAATGTCAGGCGACGCCCCCGCGTCGTACTCGCATGCCTCCTGGTGCTCGTCGCCCTAGCGACCGCCGCCGGTGTCGGCTATGCGCTCGGTCATCGAGGTGGCGAGGACCTCAGCCGCGCTCGCGCGCACGCCGCTCGCCTGGGCGCGCGCGAAGGTGCAGCCCGTGGTCGTCGAGTCGGCTACGCCCAGGGGTTCGCACGGGCCAAGGACGCGGCGTACTCGATGGCGCGACGGCGCGCCTACGCCGCCACCTACCACCGCCCTCGGCCCGTGGCCCCGACCCCAGCACCGACAACGGCGGTCCGCGCCTGTCCTCCGGGCCAGTACACGACGTCCTCGGGGAGCTGCGCGCCCGATCCGCGCGGGTATGGGACGCCTCCGGCGAACAGCCCCGAGGGCAAGGCGATGGTCAACGCCACCCCGGGGTGTTCGGAATACCCCCCGCCCCCGGACTACAGCGGCCCGGTTCAGTGCGCCGGTCCCTAGGACGCGCGTGTGCCGCGGCGAGCGCGAGGGCGCGGGGTGTGTCGATCCTCTCCACGCAGCCGGTACGTCCTCGATCCGACCCGCGCAGAAACTGCGCAGGTAAGGGGGGGTGCCCCCGGACGACGCTGAGGGCCGGTGCGTAGCCTGAGCGGCATGGCGCGCGAGCCGACCTCCAGCGCCGACGACGCGTTCACGCGTCTTGCGGCTGAGCCTGGCTTCGCGGAGGGCAAGCCGCAGATGCTGCCGGGCACGATCAGCTTCACCCCCCGGCGTGCCCCCGCCGCACTACGTCGAGACCGAGCGGCCCCAGCTCCACCGGCGCCGCGCTCCCGGAGGGCTAGACGTAGGAGACGGTACCGTCGGGGACCTGCCGGGACTTCTGCTTTCCCACC
>JBJMLK010000164.1:0-12709 GCA_045805345.1 Thermoleophilaceae bacterium
GGTCGTCGACGGCACCGCCGGCGGCGTGGCGGTCGTCCACGTCTGCTCCTGGGACCACAGCTTCTCGTTGCGCTTCTTCGACGAGTCGAGGCAGTAGCGGACGCGCGTGATGTTCTGGGTGTTGGCGCTGCCCGCCGGCCTGGTCGCTCCCACCGACTGGAAGACGATGTCGTACGGGTTGAACGAGACGATCCCGTTCGGCGCCTCCTGCGTGGCCACGGCGTGGTTGCGCAGCTCGCGCGAGATCTGATCGACCGCGGCGCGGATGTCCTCCTGGTTGTCGTTCTGGAGCTCGTTGATGCGCGACGTGTTCTCGAACGTCGTGAGCGACGTGACCGTCGCACCGAGCACGAGCACCATCAGCGACGCTGCGAGCAGCAGCTCGAGCAGCATGATCCCGGACTCCTCCCGGACCAGCCGGCCACGCCACGTCATCGCGTCACCGCGTTCGACATGTTGGACTCGGCCGCGTGCGTGTCGACCGCCGTCACGCGGTAGGTGTGCGTCGTCCCGCCGGCGTTCGGCTCGCTCCAGACGATCGGGCTGCCCGAGTTGTCGATCACGTCGTAGCGGTTGGCCAGCGCGGTGCCGTCGCGGTAGATCCGGTAGTAGTCGACGCTGTCGCCGGAGTTCGGATCCGTCGTGGGGGTCCACGAGAGCGTCGTCGTGCTCCCGGCTGCGATCGACGGCGTGCCCGGCGCGCTGTTCGACGCCGGGACGCTCATGTTGGCCGAGGCGGTGCCCTCGCGCTGCGCGCCCAGGGCGTCCTTGTCGACGGCGCGTACGTAGTAGACCATCGCGGTGCCGGACGACGGGTTGGGCTCGGTGCAGCTGCTCACCGCGAGGAGGCCGCTGCAGGGACCACTCGCGACCTTCGTCGGCGTCGCACCCGAGATCCCGCGATAGACGTAGTAGCCCATCACGTCGTCCTCGGGGTTGTCGTCCCAGTTCAGCTCGACCTGGTTCGACCACAGCGGGTTGCGGCCGCCGAGCACGTTCTGCACCTGAGTGGGCGCGCAGCGATTGATGTTGACCGTCAGCGAGCGCATTCCGGGCGAGGTGTCCGAGGAGTCGTATGCCTGCACCGCCACGAAGTAGGTGCCGTCCACCACCGCGTTGGCCGCGCAGGCGGAGTTGAGGTTCCAGCTGAACGTGTAGGGGCCGGTGCCGGAGCCGGAGATCCCGCTGGTCATGTCGCCCTGGTACGCGCCGTCGAGGTACCAGAGGGCCTTGGCGGGCGGGAGCGAGGTGTTGAACGTGAAGCCCACCGTGGTGGTCGTGGTGATCGTCGGGTTGCCGGCCGACGGCGACGTGGTGTCCATCGAGGTGATCGCGGGACCGCGGCTGTTGTTGCGCAGGATCGTCGACTGGCTGACGCTCTCGTTACCGCGGAAGTCGGTCCAGCTCACCTGCACGACGATTCGCTTGTAGTCGCTCGGGTTGCTGTCGGCGGTTCCCGCCGTGCCGGTGTCGGAGCAGTAGTTCGAGTCGTGCGGCCCCATGCCGTCCTTCGGGTCGTCGTAGGTGCAGACCGAGACCGCGACCGTGTAGGTGATCCGGCGGCGGAAGATCTGGTAGCCGCTCGCGGCGTTGCTGTCGGCCAGGCCCGCCTCGCCCTGGAGCTGGCCGGTGATCGAGGCCTGGCTGATGCTCGAGTACTGGAACGTGTGCGCCGCCTCGATCACGTCGCGCGCGACGTTGGTCCCCTCCTCGCGGGCCTTGTTGATGTTGGTGCTCCGCGCGGCGCCCTGGGACAGGGAGATGGTCCCCAGCACTCCCACGAGGAGCACCGAGATCGCGACCATGACCTCGACCAGGGTGAAGCCGCGCGCGCTACTGGCGGCACTTGCGCTCACACGCATCAGGTCGTCACGACCCCCCCGCCCGGCGGATACCACGATTCGGGGAGGGTCATGGGGGTGGCGCCCCAGAGCGTCAGCAAGCCGACAACGACAAGAGGCGGGCCCGAAGGCCCGCCTCTCGTTACAGCCGAAACGCTTCTCGGCTTACCAGGTGCCGCTCGTGGGGCAACCGCCCTTGCCGGTCGGCGTGCACGTACGAGTAGTGCCCGTCGCCGTCTTGACGATGTCGAACTTGTGGGCACCGCCGGTGGCCGCCTTCGAGACGCCCTCCACGGTGTACGAGTTCGCCGTCGACACGGTGACGGAAACCGAACCGCCGGTCGTGCCGATCGACAGACCCGTGGTGCCCAGCTCGGTCGCCGTGTCGCACGAGGTGTAGTCCTGCTCCGTGGCGAAGCACGACTCGACCTGCGACACCAGGTTACGGGCGTTGGACTTCGCGTCCGCGTCCTGGCCCTTCTCCTGCTGGCCCAGGAAGGCGGGCAGGGCGATCGCGGCAAGGATGCCGATGATCAGGATTACAACGAGGAGCTCGATAAGCGTGAAACCGCTCTCCTCATTCTGAATACGCTCGCGGAGCTTCCGCAGCATTGACTCGTCCTCCTTGAGTCTTGTTACTTGGATCGCCAGCTCCGCGGTGAGCCCCCGGGGACTCGTGTCCTATGGTGGTAGCCCGGCTGACTCTCTCAGGGTTTTGAGCCTCCCCGAGTGAGTCCCGTGGCTTTGCGCCCCCACCTCGCGGCGGGTTTGCCTTTATCACCGTGGACTGGCCTCTGTCCGCCTTATCGGCCGCGTTTAGCGTTGCCTTAATGACAGCGAGGCGCCTGGCGCTGGACATCCGTCCAGTCCGGTGCGCACCTACCATCGCGTGATGCACCTGCGGCGCGCAATCCTCCTGATGGGGCTCATCCTCCTCGTGACCGCGATAGTCGGCGCGCTGGTGCCCGGGGCGCGCGACAGCTCCCCGGTCGAGGCGCCGCGCCCGGCGCCGGAGGGGGCGGGCGCCGCCCCGGTCAGGACCATCTCGCTGCGCTATCCGCCGGCCGCGCAGGCGCCGCGGCTGCGCGTGGACGCCGACTCCCACGTGCTGCTGCAGGTCATCACCACGCAGCCCGGCCAGGTGATCGTGGGGTCGCTCGACCTCGTGGCCTCGGCGGAGCCCCACACCCCGGCACGCTTCGACGTGCTGGCACCACTGCCGGGGCGCTACCCGGTGGCCTTCCAGCCGGCCGCGGGCGGCCCGGCGCGCACGCTCGGGACGCTCACGGTGATCGGCGCCCAGTAGGCGTGCGCTGGAGTGCTGCGGCCGGGCGCCTAGCTCGTGACCGGCGGGCCCGCCGGCGCGGGTGCCGGCTGCGGTGGCCCGGCGCGGCCCGCCCCGCCGGCGCGCCAGGCCGCCAGGCCGAGCGCCCCTAGGCCGAACGCCGTCGCGCAGATCCCGACCAGGCCGCCGAGGAACGGGATCAGCGCGATCACGCGAAGGATCACGAGGCCGATCAGGAACGGCACGAAGCGGTCGCGGCGACCCGTGAGGATCCGGCGCCCGAGAATCCACGCGGACGTGACGTAGCCGAGCGCGTAGAGCGGAAGGACCGCCAGGAGCAGTACCGCGGCAAGCGGGATGCCCACGACCGTGGCCGCCACGATCAGCGCGACAATCGGGAAGCCCAGGAACAGCCCGGCGCCCATGCCGATCGTCGCGCCGGTACTGGCGCCCGCGACCTCCCAGGCGGCCTCCATCGCGCGCGGCGTGAGCGCGACCACGAGGATTCCGAGGATCAGCGCCGAGCCCGTGACCGCCAGCCAGACGATCAGACCGATCGCCCACGCGAACGCACCAACGCCGATCTTGTTCTTGACCTTCTTGATCTTCCCATCGACCCGCGCGCCGCTCTCGACCACCGGCTTCTCGTCGCCGTAGCTCACATCGCCCTTCACTTGCGCGCCGTCGAGCAGGCGGAGGCGGTTGGCCACCGTCACGACGTCGCCGTCCACGGTGCCGCTGATCCGCACCCTGCCGGCGATCGCGAACACGTCGCCCGTCACGTGCCCGTCGATGCGCACGGGACCGTCCACGATCACGATGTCGCGCGCCGTCTGGCCCTTCGCCACGTTCACCGAGCCGCTGATCACGACCTGGTCCTTGCGCTTCGCGTCGGCCACGGCCGGCCCGACGAGCGCGACGAGCGCGGCGATCACGGCGGCGACGAGAACCCTCCCCCTCATAACGCGCGACACTAACCGGGATATGGCAACGGTTGCAACCGTCGGGGTGTACGGCTGGACGATCGAGACCTTCCTCGCCGCGCTGCGCGAGGCGGGCGTCACGCAGCTGCTCGACGTGCGCCAGCGCCGGGGCGTGCGCGGGCGCGAGTACTCGTGGGCCAACGCCAAGCGGCTGCAGACGGCGCTCGCAGACGCCGGGATCGACTACCGCCACCACCGCGAGCTGGCGCCGACCACCGAGCTCCGCCAGCTCCAGTACGCGGAGGACGCCCGCGTGGGCGAGGGCAAGCGCAGCAGGACCAAGCTGGCGCCCGAGTACGCGGAGCGCTACGTGCGCGAGATCCTGGACCACGCGGACCTGGACGCCGTCGTGGCCGAGATGCCCGCCGACGGCGTGGCGACGCTCCTGTGCGTGGAGCGCGACCCGGAGGCCTGTCACCGCTCGCTGGTGGCGGAGCGCCTAGAGCGCGAGCACGGGCTCGCGGTCACGCACCTGCGGCCTGAGGACTAGCTCGCGACCGCTAGCGGATCGAGTCGTAGACCTTGAACATCGGCATGTACATCGAGACGACGATGAAGCCGACGATTCCGCCCACGACCACGATCATCAGGGGCTCGAGGATGGAGGTCAGGGCCTTCAGCCCGGCCGCCACCTCGTCCTCGTAGAAGTCCGCGATCTTCGAGAGCATCCCCTCGAGCGCGCCGGTCTCCTCGCCGACGGCGATCATCTGCGTGACCATCGTCGGGAACGCGGACGGCTCGGCGCGCATCGGGGTGGTCAGCGACCCGCCGGCGCGGACCGACTCGCCCACGGCCAGCATCGCCTTCTCGACGACCTTGTTGCCCGAGGTCTTGCCGGTGATCTCGATCGCCTGGAGCATCGGCACGCCGGCGCCGATCAGCGCCGAGTACGTGCGCGAGAAGCGCGCGAGGCAGACCTTCTGCACGAGGTCGCCGATCTTCCACGGCACCTTCAGCTTGAAGCGGTCCCACTGCTCCTTGCCGCGGGTGCTCTTCTTCCACTTCTTGAAGCCGTAGACGACCCCGAACATGATCAGGAACATCAGGTACCACTGCCCGGTCACGAAGTGCGACATCGCGACCGTGACCTTCGTGATCGGCGGCAGCTCCCCGTGGAACTGCTTGAAGACCTTCTCGAAGACGGGAACCAGGAAGGTGACGAGGGCGAGCAGCACCGTGAGCGCGAAGCCCGCGATGAGCATCGGATACATCATCGCGGCCTTCACCTGGCGCCGCAGTGAGTCGTCCTTCTCGAGCTGGTCGGCGACCCGCTCGAGCGTCTCCTCCAGGATCCCGCCGACCTCACCGGCGGCGACCATGGCGATGTACAGCTCGTTGAAGATGTCGGGGTGGCGGCTCAGCGCGTCGGAGAGCGCGATGCCGGCCTCCACGTCCATGCGGCAGGACGTGATCGCCCCGCGGAACTTGTCGCTCTGCGCCTGCTCCTCGAGCACGTACATGGCGCGGAGGAGCGACATGCCCGACGAGATCATCGTCGCAAGCTGACGGGTGGCGATCGTCAGCTCCTGCGCCTTGACGCGCTTGAAGCGACCGAGGTAGTCGCCGATGTCGGTGGTCTTCTGCTCCTCGATGTCGAGGACGATCAGGCCCTTGGCCCGCAGCTGCGAGGCGACGGTCTGCTTGTCGTCACCGTCCAGCTCGCCCCGCGTCGGAACGCCGGAGAGATCGACTGCCTTGAATGCGAACGTGGCCATCGCCTAGGCCACCTTCGCGCCGCCCGTGGGCATCTGCATGGGCGGCATGCCGCCGTCCATCGGACCGCCGGCCGGCATGCCGGCCTGGCCCATGAGCCGCTTGAGCTCGTCCGGCGTGGACGAGCGCCGCTCGGCCATCGCCTGGCTGATCTTGCCGCGACGGACGAGGTCGACGAGCGAGGCGTCCATCGACTGCATCCCGTGCGCCGCGCCCGTCTGGAGCGCGGAGTAGATCTGGTGCGTCTTGCCCTCGCGGATGAGGTTCCTGATGCCCGGCGTCGGCACCAGCACCTCGGTGGCGCACACGCGCTCCTTGCCGTCGGCGGTCTGGAGCAGCTGCTGGGTGACGATGCCCTGGAGGGCGATCGAGAGCTGCACGCGGACCTGGTGCTGCTGGCTCGGCGGGAAGGCGTCGACGATCCGGTCCACCGTCTGCGCGGTGTCCTGCGTGTGCAGGGTTGCGAAGACGAGGTGGCCGGTCTCGGCGGCGGTCAGGGCCGTCGCCATGGTCTCGAGGTCGCGCATCTCGCCGACGAGGATCACGTCGGGGTCCTGGCGCAGCGCGGCCTTGAGCCCATCGGCGAACGTCATCGCGTCGGTCCCGAGCTCGCGCTGGTTGACGATGCAGTTCTGGTGGCGGTGGAGGAACTCGATCGGATCCTCGATCGTGAGGATGTGCTCGTACCGCTCCTTGTTGATCATGTCGATCATCGCCGCGAGCGTGGTGGACTTGCCCGAGCCGGTCGGGCCGGTCACGAGCACGAAGCCACGCGGCTTCTTCGTGAAGTCGGCAAGGACGGGCGGCAGGCCGAGGTCCTGGAGCTTCGGGATCTCGGTGGGGATCGTCCGCATCACCGCGCCGACCGAGGCGCGCTGCATGAACGCGTTGACGCGGAAGCGCGCCTTGTTCGGCACGGAGTAGGAGAGGTCGATCTGCCAGTCCACCTCGAGCCGCTTGCGCTGCTCGTTGTTGAGGATCGAGTAGACGATCTCGCGCGTGTCGGGGGGCGCGAGGACCGGGTAGTCGAGCGCGCGCAGCTTGCCCTTCTCGCGCACCATCGGCGGCGAGCCGGCGGTCAGATGGAGGTCCGAGGCCTTGGCCTCGATGACCTCGAGCAGGATGTCCGCGAAATCGAAGTCCATCTCAAATCCTTATCGGCACCGGTCGCTAGGACGCGACCCGTGCCACCTCCGCGATCGAGGTGATCCCGAGCCGGACCTTGTCCAGGCCGTCGTCGCGCAGGAGCCGCATGCCCTGCTCGACCGCCTTGTGGCGGATCTGGTCGGAACCGCGCTTCTCGATCGTCATGTCGCGGATCTCGTCGCTGACCGTCATGACCTCGTAGATGCCGACGCGGCCCTTGTAGCCGGTGTTCGAGCAGCGCGCGCAGCCGACCGGCTCGTACGCCTCGATGTCGAACGCGGCCTCGTGGAAGTTGGCGGCCTTGAGCGCCTCGGACGTCAGCACGGTGCGCTTCTTGCAGTAGTTGCAGAGCCGGCGCGCCAGGCGCTGGGCCACGACCACGTCGACCGCCGACGCAGTGAGGAACGGCGCCACGCCCATCTCGGTGAGGCGCGTGATGGCCGACGGCGCGTCGTTGGTGTGCAGCGTGGTGAGGACGAGGTGGCCGGTGAGGGCGGCCTCGACCGCGATGCGGGCGGTCTCGCCGTCGCGGATCTCGCCGACCATGATGATGTCGGGGTCGGCGCGGAGCATCGAGCGCAGGCCCGCGGCGAACGTAAGTCCGGCCTTCAGATTGACCTGCATCTGGTTGATGCCGGGCACCTGGTACTCGACCGGATCCTCGATCGTGATGATGTTCTTCTCGATGCTGTTGACCGTGTTCAGCGCCGCGTAGAGCGTGGTCGACTTGCCCGAACCGGTCGGGCCGGTGACGAGCACCGCGCCGTAGGCCTGGTGGAAGCCGGCCTCGAAGCGCTCGCGGGAGCCTTCGCGGATGCCGAGCGCGTCGAGCGTCAGCAGCACCGCCTCCTTGTCGAGGAGTCGCATGACGATGCCCTCGCCGGCGTTGGAGGGAAGCGTGACGATGCGGACGTCCACGTGGTGGCCCTCGACCTGGAGGGTCACGCGGCCATCCTGCGGAAGCCGCCGCTCGGCGATGTCGAGGTCCGCCATGATCTTCACGCGCGACACGACGCCGGCCACCATGCGGCGCGGGATCGTGGTCGTCTCGTGGAGGACGCCGTCCACGCGGAAGCGGACGCGCATGTCCTTGTTGTGCGGCTCGAAGTGGATGTCCGACGCGCCGTCCTCGACCGCCTGGGCGATGATGGAGTTGACCAGCTTGATCGTCGGCGCGTCGGTGGCCGACTCGCGGATCTCCTCCATGATCGACGGGTCGTCTTCGTCCTCGTCGATCTCGAGGGACTGGGCCACCGCCTCGTCGAGGCGGTTCATCTTCACGATCAGCCCGGCGATGTCGTCGGCGGACGCCACCGCCGGGCGGATCTCGTACCCCGTCATGAGCTTGAGGTCGTCGATGGCGAGGACGTTCGACGGATCCGACATGGCCACCAGCAGGTGGCCGTTCGAGTGAAAGCCGATCGGCACCGCGTTGTAGCGGCGGGCAGCCGGGGGCGTGAGCAGGTTGGTGGCGGACAGGTCCGGCTTGTAGACGGTGAGGTCCACGTGGTCGATGCCGAACCGCTCGGCGGTCGCGCGGGCGAGCTGGTCGGCGCTCAGGACGCCGGACTGGAGCAGCACCTCCTCGGGCGAGCGGCCGGTGGCCTTGCCCTCCTCGACGGCCGAGTCGACGCGCGCCTGCGGCAGGAAGCCGAGCTCGACGATGACGTCGGAGATGAAGCGGGCGGCACCGCCGCGGCGGCGCGGGGGCGTGAGCCCGGTGAACGCGTCGGGCGCCTCGTCGGCGGCGCCGTCGCTGTCGCCGACGCTCGGCGCACCGTCCATCGGGACGCTGGGGGCGTCGTCGGCGAGGTCGTCGAGGGGGATCGGCCGGAACTCGGCCGGGGCCTGGGGATCGTTCATCGGAGGGCGTCCGCGACGTTCTGGCGGAGGGTGCCGGCGTCGACGAAGCCCTGGAGGAGGATGGCCTTCTTACCCGGGCGCACGATCACCGTCGAGGGGATCTGCGAGATCCCGACGTTCTCGAGCATCGGCCGGTAATCGGCGAGCTCGCTCAGCTTCGCGTCGAAGATCTCGACCCGGTCCATTCCGCGGAGGGACTTCATCGCCACCCGGGCGCCGACATCGTCGGCGGCACCCGGCTTGCTGAAGAAGAAGACGACGGCCTTGTCCTCGCCGAGGGCCTTCGCGGCCGCCAGCACCCGACCCGCGACGCCACCGGCGGCCGGAGCCTTGCCGGCGCCCGCGGCGGGGCCGGACGGCTTGGCCGCGGCCTTCTTGGCCGGGGCCTTGTCAGCCTGCGCCTTGTGAGCCTGCGCCTTGCGGTGCTTCGACTCCGTGCCGGGCGCGGACCTGTGCGCCTCGGCCTTGTGGCGCGAGCCGGACCTGGTGCCCTTGCCCGCGACCGGGGTCTCGGGCGTGAGCGCCGCCTTGCCCGCGGGCGCGGTGGAGCTCTTCACGGACTCGTTCGCGCCGTTCCGCGTCACGAGGAACACGGAAGCGAGCAGACCGAGGCCGAGTAGGGCGAGCAGTACGGGGCGAGGAACTGCCATCGCCCGCTCTATCGGCACGCCTCGGACGCATGTTTAGGTCCCCACCCAGATTTTTCGCGACCTGGCGCCGTCAGCCGTCGCGGGCGGCCGAGCGCATCGCCCGAAGCGGCGCCTCGACCCCGGTCCAGAGCGTGAAGCTGCGCGCGCCCTGGCGCACGAGCACCTCCAGCCCGTCCACCAGCTCGGCGCCGCAAGCCCGCGCCCAGGCGGCGACCGGCGTGGCGGCGCCGTCCGCGCGGTACACGAGATCGACCACCAGCGGTGGCGCCGCGGCGTGGCCCAGGCCGAGCTCTGCCAGGGCGTCCGCGTCCGCCGCGGCCGGGTCGAGCCCCACCGACGTGGCGTTGACCAGGACCTCAGCGCCGGCCGTCTCCGGCGCGGCGGCGTGGTCGATCCCGAGCGCCTCGGCCAGCTCGCGCGCGCGGGCAGGCGTGCGGTTCCAGATCGCCACGGATGCGCCGGCCTCGCGCAGCGCCCACGCCGCGGCGCGGCCCGCGCCGCCGGCGCCCAGCACCAGTGCGCGAGCGCCGTCCACAGGCCGCTCCAGCGCGTCCACGAGCCCGCCTGCGTCGGTGTTGTCCGCCATGATCCGGCCGTCCGCGAACGTCAGTGTGTTGGCGGCGCCGATCGCGCGCGCCGCGGGCGACGCCTCGCTCGCCAGCGCCAGGGCCGCCAGCTTGTGCGGGATCGTCACGTTGGCCCCCCGGTAGCCCGAGCCCGGCAGCGCCCGGACGGTCTCGTCGAACAGGGCCGGCTCGACCGGCAGCTTCACGTAGCGCCAGTCGAGTCCCGCCGCCTCGAAGGCCGCGTTCTGGATGGCCGGCGACCGGCTGTGTGCCACCGGATAGCCGAGCACGCCGCAGAGCGTCAGGCTATGCCCGGTCAGCACTTCGTGGGCGAGCGACCGCCGTTGGCCTCGCGCGCCTGGTTGTAGCGCTGGCTGTCGCGCTGGAACTGCGCATAGGTGGTCGAGAAGGCGTGCCGTCCGCAGGTGCCGGGCTTGACCACGTAATAGAGGATGCCCCCGCCCGACGGGTGCGCGGCGGCCTGCAGCGACGCCAGGCCCGGATTGCCGATCGGACCCGGCGGCAGGCCCGCCTGCGCGCGCGTGTTGTAGGGGGACGCCGTGTGCAGCTGCGACTCGGTGAGCGGCTGAGTCCAGTTACCGGTCGCGAACCTGACCGTCGCGTCGATGCCGAGCGGGATGTGCTGGTGCAGCCGGTTGTAGATCACCCGCGCGATCATCGGCCGCTCGGCGTCCACCTGCGCCTCGCGCTCCACCAGCGAGGCGATCGTGACCACGTCGTAGACCGTGAGGTTCACGTGCCGTGCGGCGCCCATGTCGACCTTCCGGATCTCGGACTTGAAGGCGCCCAGCTGCTTGGCCACGAGCGTGTCGACGGAAGCGCCGCCCTTGAGCTCGTAGGTGGACGGGAACAGGAAGCCCTCCAGGTTCCTTGCCCGCGTGCCGCCGTAGTCGCGCGGGTCGAGCAGCTTCGAGCGGACCGTCGCCTTCTCGTAGTCGCCGCGCAGGCCGAGCTGCTTCACGATCGCCGCGGTCTCGCTCCGCGAGCGGCCCTCGGGGATCGTCACGTGCACGAACGTCGTGGACGGGCCCTTCGCCAGCGCGTCGATCGCCGCGCTGAAGCTCATGTCGCTGCGGAGCACGTACTCGCCCGGCTTGAGGTCACCGCGCTTGCCGGCGAGCGTGGCGCGCAGCTCGAACAGGAAGCCGTTGGAGATCACGCCGCTCTCCTCGAGCACGTCGGCGATCTGCCCCACCCCGCTGCCCTTCGGGATCCTGACCTGCACTCGGCCGTGGCCGTCGCCCTTGAACGGCTGGAACAGCGACACCAGGAACCAGAGGAGCACGATCGCGACCACGAGCCCGGCCGCGAGCGCCACGCGCCGGCGGCGGTGCACGGTGGTGGGTGTCCGCCGCGCCACGCTCATGCGGTGGTCCGCGCGGCCAGCCAGCTCTCGAGGAGGTGCGCCGCGGCGCGCGAGTCCTCGTCGGCGGCGCCGCCCGTACGCTCCGCCTGGCGGGTTGTGAGCCGCTCGTCGTGCAGGTCGACGGGCACGCCGGCGGCCTGCGCCACGCGCCCGGCGAACGAACGCGCGGCCGCGGCCTGCTGGCCCTCGTCGCCGGAGAGCGTGAGCGGCAGCCCGACCACGATCCGCTCGGCGCCGGTCTCGCGCACGAGCCGCGCGAGGGCGTCGAGCCCCGCGGGCGAGTCGGGCCGCTCGACGGCCGGCAGCGGCGTGGCGACGGTTCCGCTCGGATCCGACACGGCGCAGCCGCAGCGCGCCGCGCCGTGGTCGAGCGCGACTACGCGCGTCACGTCAGCGCGCGCTCGATCGCGACGCGCGCCGCGGCGATCGCGTCCGCCAGCTTCTCGGGCTCGCGACCGCCGGCCTGAGCCAGCGTGTCGCGGCCGCCTCCGCCCCCTCCGACCACCTTTGCGGCGATACCCACAATCTCGCCTGCCTGAACCCGGTCGGTCATCTGCGGCGACACGTTGACCACGAGGTGCACCCGGCCGCCCGGCGCGCTCCCGAGCACGACGATCCCCTCGTCGCCTAGGGGCTGGCGCACGTCGTTCGACAGCTCGCGCAGACCGCGGGCGTCCACGTCGGGCACCACCTCGGCCACGACGCCGTTCGAGGCCGACGCCACGAGCTTGTCGCGCAGGTCGCGGCCGGTGTCGCGCGGCTTCTTCTCGAGCTCCTTGACGCGCCCCGTGAGCCGCTCCACCGCCGGCACGATCTCGTGCTCGGGCACTCGCAGGATCCGCGCCACCTCGCGCAGCGCGGTGGCGCGCTCGAGCGCGCTGTCGATCCCCGCCGGGCCGGTGAGCGCCTCGATGCGGCGGACGTTGGCCGCGCTCGAGGTCTCGGTCACCAGCTGGAAGAGCCCCACCTCGGCGGTGCCGGCCACGTGCGTGCCGCCGCACAGCTCGCGCGACACGTCCTCGACCTCCACCATGCGGACCCAGTCGCCGTACTTCTCGCCGAAGAGCGCCATCGCGCCCATCGCCTCGGCCTCCTTGCGGCTCGTCTCGATCGCTCGCACGGGATGGTTGGCCGCGATCCACTCGTTCACGCGCTCCTCGACGGCCGCGGCGTCGGAGTCCGACAGCTTCTGGCCGTGCGTGAAGTCGAAGCGCAGCTTGTCGGGCCCCACGTACGAGCCCGCCTGGCGCACGTGGTCGCCGAGCCGCTCGCGCA
>JBJMLK010000165.1:0-20415 GCA_045805345.1 Thermoleophilaceae bacterium
ACGAGTGCTTCGCCCACGTGGTGGCGACCAACGTGGCGTTCGGCAGCGGAAGGGTCCTCGTGGCGGCCGGCGGCAACGACTTCCAGACCGGCAACCACGCGCAGAGCCCGGCGGTCGATCCGCACATCCTCACCGTGGCGGCCGTGAACCGCAACCGCCGCGTCGCGTTCTTCAGCAGCCAGAACAACGCGATCGACGTCTCGGCCCCGGGCACGGACGTGCTCACCTCCGTGCCCACCGCGTTCGACGAGGACGGCACGCCGGACGGCCTCACGAGCGTGGCGGGCACCAGCGTCTCGTCCCCGATCGTGGCGGCCGCCGCCACCTGGATCGCGCAGCGGCGCCCGCAGCTCGCCAACGACCAGGTGGTGGAGGCGATCCGCCGCTCGGCCACCGACCTCGGCGAGCCCGGCTGGCAGCGATCCACCGGCTACGGCCTGCTCGACCTAAAGCGCGCCCTCGGGCAGGCGGTGCCCGCGCACGACCCGAAGGAGCCCAACGACGACGTGGTCGGGGTCGACGGGACGTTCTTCAACCCGGACAAGCCGATTCACGACCCGCACGATGGGAAGCGCACGGTCGATGCGCGCATCGACCGCCTGGAGGATCCCGCCGACGTCTACCGCGTCAAGGTCGGCGCCCACCGCAGGGTCCGGCTGCGCCTCGAGCCGCGCTTCGGCGACCCGGACCTCGAGATCTACAGGAAGAGCGCGACCACGATCTACTCGACGCGCGGGCGCCTGGCGCGGTCCGCGCGGTCGGGCACGAAGACCGAGACGATCACCTGGCGCAACCGCTCCGACAGGACGGTCACGATCTACGCCGACACGTTCGTGAGTCCGAGGAGCCGGCTCCTGAACGCCGCCTACAGGCTGGTCGTCGACAAGCCCTAGCGGCGGACAGGGGCCTCAGGCGAACGCCACGCGCGCCTCGCGGTCGCGCTTGGCGGCGTACATGGCGCGGTCGGCCCGCTCGAGCAGCGTCTCCAGGTCCTCGCCGTCCTCGGGGAAGCGGACGATGCCGATGCTCGCGCCCACGCCGTGCTCCGCGCCCCCCAGGGCGATCGGACGCGCGATCCGGTCGGCGATGCCGTAGGCGGCCTCGCGAGCCGTAGCGGCACTCACGGGCCCGGCCAGCAGGATCGCGAACTCGTCGCCGCCCAGGCGCGCGACGGTGTCCGAGCCGCGCACGCTCGCGCGCAGCCGGCCGGCCACCTCGCGGAGCAGCTCGTCGCCTGCCGCGTGGCCGAGCGCGTCGTTCACGCGCTTGAAGCCGTTGAGGTCGAGGATCATGATCGCGCCCGGCACGTCCTGGCGGCGGGCGCGGCGGATCGCGTCCTGGGCGCAGTCGCGGAAGAGCGTGCGGTTGGGGAGGCCGGTCAGCTCGTCGTGGAGGCGCCCGTGGTCGGCCTCGATGGCGCGCTGGGCGGCGCGGTACGCGATCGCGGGCACGAGCAGCAGCGGCGCGGTGGCGACCGTCACGTGGCTGAACACCACGAGGATCGCGACGCCCAGGCACGTGAGCTCGACCCAGGCGCCGAACGAGAGCCCGGCCTTGACGTGCGCGGCCAGGTCGCCCCGGAGCTCGCACGCCTCGGTGGTCATGACGATCGCGTTGTTGACGAGGAAGAAGGCGCAGCCGGCCAGGGCGAGCGTCCACAGCGTGGCGCTGCTCGGATCCGGGTGGCCCGGCTGGAAGCCGCACGCGGCGAGCACGAGCGCCGACGCGCCCCAGGCGAGCGAGTACTGCGCGGTGTTGTAGGCGCCGCTTACCGGCCGGCGGGAGATCGCGACGTCGCGGACGGCGTTGGCGCACACGACCGCGAGGATCGCTCCGCCGACTCCGGTCGTGGCGAGGAGCGTGAGCACGAAGCAGGAGGAGAAGGTCATGTCGGTCAGGCTGCGCCCGCCCGGGACCGCGATCATCAGCGCCTCGCTCGCGACAGCCAGGGCCACGAGCACCCAGGTGGCCGCGGACGCGTGGCGGGCGGTGGCCAGCGCCTGCGGCGCCAGCGCGCCGGCTGTGGCCAGGCCGCCGACCAGGACGGCCGTGGTGAACCAGTGGAGGCGCGGCAGAAGCGACGCCTCGCCTTCGTCGATCGGTACGGGTTCGAGCGCGTGATCGCTCGCGATGGTGCCCGGCATGTGGTTCCCCTCGTAAGTCGCTCGCCGCCGGCTTCCTGCCGCGGCGCTACTGCGGATCGCTAGCGGACGCGCTTGCCGCTGCCGGCACCGGCCGGCTTGTGATTGCAGCTCGTGCCCGCGGCGAGCGCGGCCGGCGATCCGATGGCTACTGCCGCCAGCGCGGTCGCCAGTGCGGCGGCGGTTCGGGTGCGTGCGAGCCGAAGCGTGAGCATTGCGGTCCCCCTCTGGACGTTTGACCGATACGAGGGGGTCATCGGCACAAGTTCGATGGACCTTTAGCCCGCGATTCCCGCAACTAGCGAGGAGCTTTTCGCCCAGAAACGACTCGAGCCGCCCCGTTGCCGGGGCGGCTCGATGTCAGACCTTCTGCTTCGTCAGGCTACGAAAGCGAGCCCGCGCGACGCCTCAGGGTGAGGACGCCGAGACCACCCGCCGTGACCAGGCCGCCGATGAGGAAGAGGATCCTCAGGTCAGCACCGGTGTGGGCGAGCCGGACGGTGCGCACGCGCGCACGCCGGACCACGGACGGCGAACGCTCGAAAGTGCGCGCCGAGTTCTGGTTGGTGACGTTGTTGTTGACGCAGTCGCGGCCAGCGACGCAGTTCTGGTTCGTGGCGTTCTGCTGATTGCCAGTCCCCGCAGCACTCTGGCTGTTGCTCTGCGTGTTGCTGACGCTACCGCTGTTCGAGCCGTCGCCGTTGCCCGAGGTTCCCCCCTGGCTCTGGCCCAGCGCGATCGCCGGCACGGCCAGCGCCATCACGAGGCCGACGACGATCGCACTGAAAAACGATCGATTTCTTAACATTGACTTCCCTCCGTCGTTTGGTTGAGGTCTCCTACCCGGGTGGGTGGTCGCCAAATCACGTCGCCGGAGACTACCGACCCGGGTTGTCAGACCCCGGTCACGCCTGCAGCGGACCCCATTCTGACGAGACGACGACACGCTTCGAGAGCCAAGCCGAAGTCCCTGCTTTGGGCCATATGGGGCCATACGCGACTCAACCTATCCGCAATGCGGTGATTTCGCCACCATTTTCTTTGCAATCGGCCCCGACGTTCGGGGCCTGACAGGCTGAAACTAACGTTGCGCCAGGACGACCTGAAAGTGCTTACTGTCACGAGCGACCGGCGGATCGGTCTGCAGGTCGTTCGGGTTGCCCAGGTAGGCGCAGTAGTGGCCGTTGGTCTTCTCCGTGAAGTGGAGCTTGCCGCGCTTCTCGCTGTACTCGCCGGGGCCCACGAAGCGGGCGAGGACGATGAACGACCCGCTCTGCTTGTCGGCGCCGTAGGTGGCCTTGCACTTGCCGTGGCGGTGGATCGTGACCTGGAGCACGCGCTTCTTGCCGGTCGTGCCCGAGGCGCCGACCGCGAAGTTCTTGCCGACCTTGGGGTGGCTCGGGCCGAAGACGTGGACGGTTGCGGCGCTGGCGGCTTCGGCGCCGACGGGGATCGCAACGGCGGCGAGGGCGGCTGCGAGGAGGGGGGAGCGACTGCGGAGGTTTCTTGTCATGACCGGAACACCTATCAGACGCTCGGGCGACGCGCGAGGGTTGTCCCGAGTCTTGCAGCGCGACCCGGCCCGTTCGCCCGCGCTCGCGTAAGCCAGGCTTAACGCACAGCGACTACCGTCAGCTCTCATGCGGGCAGCCTGGCGCATCGCCGCGACCCTCGCGGTCGTCTCGGCCCTGCTCGCGGCCTCGGCGGCGGCGCTGGCGGCCGGCACCGGCGCCCCGGAGCCGAGGATCGTCAACGGCGGCGAGGTGTCGATAGACGACCATCCGTGGCAGGTCTTCCTCGACATCTTCAGAGGCCAGGACGAGTTCTCGTGTGGCGGCTCGATCCGCGACGCGACCCACGTCGTGACCGCGGCGCACTGCGTCGTGAACCCGGACGGTGACTATCCGGCGATCTCGGCTCCCGGCGACCTGCAGATCGGCTACGGCAGCGCGAACATCGGCTCGCTGACCTACGTGGACGTTGCCGCGGTGACGGTCGATCCGCGCTACGAGCGCGTCCTCGACTCGAACGCCTACGACGACGCCGTGCTCACGCTCGCGAGCCCGATCCCGTTCGGGTCGGGCGGCGCCGCGCCCCAGGCGATCCCGTTCGCCAGCGAGCAGGAGCTCGACGACGCCTTCGACAGCGGGGGGTTCGTGACCGGCTGGGGCACGACCAAGGAGGGCGGCCAGACGCCGGCCGACGACAACCTGCGCGGCGCCGCCGTGCCGCTCCAGAACGACGCCTCGTGCGACTTCGAGTACGGGGACGCGTACTTCGCCGCCCTGATGATCTGCGCAGGCGGCAGCGGCACCGACACCTGCCAGGGCGACAGCGGCGGCCCGCTCACGATCGACACCGACCCCGGCTCAGGGGTGCTCCGCAAGTTGGTCGGCATCACCAGCGGCGGCCACGGCTGCGGCCGGCCCGGGGTGCCCGGCTACTACACGTGGGTCCAGAGCCCCGAGATCCAGCAGGTGATCGCCAACCCGAGTCCCGAGGGCGCGCCCACCGCGCCGGATGCGAATCCGACAGTGTCCGGCGTCCTGAGGGTCGGGCGGACCGTGACGTGCAACCCGCCGGTCGCCGCCGGCGCGAATCCCACCCAGTACTTCTGGTACCGGCACACCCAGGCGGCCGGGTTCGTGTCGCTGGGCCGCGGGCGCACGATCACGCTGCCGCAGTCGGCGTTCGGCTCGCGCGTGGACTGCGACGTGCGCTACGAGAGCCCCGGCGGGTTCGCCTACAAGGAGACGCCGGCAGCGGCGTTCGCCGGGCCCGTGGATGCCGCGGCGTTCCTCGCCGGCACGAAGGTCGCGCTGTCGCTGCCCTCCTCGCGCATCCCGGCCGCCCGCCCGCTGCCCGTGCGCGTGTCGAACGCGAACAACTTCCGCGTGACCGGCAGCCTGTCCGGGCGGTCCGCCTCGAAGCTGTCCACGAAGTCGGGCGCCAGGCACGTCGCAGTCGGCG
Organism: Thermoleophilaceae bacterium; assembly: GCA_045805345.1. Lineage (GTDB taxonomy): Bacteria > Actinomycetota > Thermoleophilia > Solirubrobacterales > Thermoleophilaceae > AC-37. The sequence continues at coordinate 5,112 of JBJMLK010000165.1, forward strand.
CCGGGTCGTTCAGCGCGGGCGCCAGGAAGAAGCCGATCGTGAAGCTCGAGCTGCCCAGCGTGATCCAGTCCGCGCTCGAGCGGCACGGCCAGGTGAAGCTGGACCTCGCCGCCTCCGTGCGCGACCCGGCCGGACACGTCCGGACCGTGAGGCGCACGGTGACGGTGAAGAAGCGCTAGCTGCCGCAGACGGTCAGGCCGTAGGCGCGCGCGAGCGAGTTGGCCTTCTCGAACGGTCCGCCCTTGTCCTGGGTGAGCGAGAGCGGGTCCTGCTTGCCCTTGGCGATGCCGTCGTCAGCGGCGGCGAGGATCGCCTTCACCTTGTCCTCGTCGCCGGAGGGCGCGCCGAGCTTCTTCAGCTGCGCCACCTCCTGCTCCACCGACGGCAGCAGCACGGTCGAGGCGAACTGCGTCAGCTGGCCCTCGCTCGGCTTCTGCTTGGTCCCGAAGACCTGGCCCGCCTTCGCCTCGATCTTCTTGTTGCCCGCGGCGCAGATCGCGTTGCCCTTGCGGATGTACTCCGCCTTCGAGATGGACGACGAGCTCTTGTTGTCATCGCCGCCACCGCAGCCGGCGCCCACCAGCGCCAGGCCGAGCACGACGAGCACGATTGGCATGAGGCGATTCGAAGTCATGCCCGCACTCCTACCCCGAAGCGGCGGAGTCGAGTCCACCCGCGTTGGGTAGGTGTCGCTCATGCAGCTCGCGCGCAGGGAGCGGTCGGCGCTGGTCGTGCTCGGCCTGCTGATCGTCGCGGGGATCGGCATGCGGGTGGCATACGAGATCGCCTACCAACCGGCGCTCGTCGGCTACCCCGATACGCACATCTACCTCGTCGGCGCGCGCCACGACCTGTTCTGGCCGCCGATGCACGTGGTCGGCTACTCGGCGTTCCTGCGCGCGCTCCACGCGCTCGTGCCGTCGCTCGCGTTCGTCGCGCTCGTGCAGCACGCGCTGGGCATCGCGACGGCGGTGCTGCTGTGGGCCGCCACCCGCCGGATCAGCGGCTCACCGTGGCCGGGCCTGGTGCCCGCGGCGATCGTGCTGGTCGGCGGCGACCAGGCGCTGTTCGAGCACGCGATCCTCTCCGAGACCCTGTTCGGCTTCCTGATCGCGGCGGCGGTGTACGCCGGTGCGCGCTGCCTCGACGCCCGGCGGGTGGGCTGGGTGCTGGCGGCCGGTGCGCTGATCGGCCTCGCGGGCACGGTGAGGCTCGCCGGCGTCGCGCTCGTGCCGCTGCTCGGCCTATGGCTCCTGCTCGTGCCCGCGCCGACGTGGCGCCGGCGCGTGGCCGTGGCGTCCGCCGGTCTCGCGGCCGCCGCGATGATCCTGGGCGGCTACCTGGTGGCCGCGCACAACGCCACCGGCGTGTGGTCGTTCGCCCGCAACGGCGCCTACAACTTCTACGCGCGTGTGGCTCCGTTCGCGGACTGCTCGCGCTTCAAGGCGCCGAAGGGGACCGAGGGGCTGTGCGAGACGACGCCGCTCGCGATGCGCTTCTCACCCCAGTGGTACATCTTCGACCTGAACTCGCCGGCCCGCCGGCTCTACGGCGAGCCGCAGATCGACAACCCGTCGCGCCACGACGTGACCGCGCTCAGCTCGTTCGCGCGGGCCGCGGCGCTCGGGCAACCGGGCGATTGGCTCGAGGCGACGGCCACCGACTTCGAGCGCTACGTGGCGCCGTGGAAGTACCAGCGGCTCGGGCCGACGCCCACCGCGCGCGACTACCACCGGCTGCTCGTGCACCCGCTCGGCATCGACCGCGTGACCCCCGACACCGCCGGCTGGTACGACGACGCCTTCTCGAACGCGCCGGGCAACCAGGCGCGCGTCGACGACCCCACCTGGGCCGCGCTGGGCGACTGGCAGCTGGCAATGTCGATCGAGGGGCCGATCATGCTGGTGCTGCTGCTGCTCATCCCGGTCGGGCTCGTGGCCGGCCGCGGTCGCGAGCGCCTGGGCGTGCTGCTGGCCGGCTCGCTCTCGTTCGCCATGCTCGCGGTGCCGGTCGCGACGCTCAACTACGACGGCCGCTTCGGCGTCCCCGCCCACGGGCCGCTCGCGGTGGCCGCCGCCGCGGCCGCCTTCGCCGCCGCGCGGCGGCTGGCAGGCGCCGGCGGACGGGTGGCGGCGCGGCTCGAGTCCGCGCGCCGGCCGGCGTGGGTGGCCGACCGCTGATGCGGCTCTAGCGCGAGGTCCTGAGGGCCGGCGCGCGCCGGCAGCGCATCTTGTACTTCTCGTGCTCGACCACGCCGTCGGAGAACGTGAAGCGGCCCGTGAACGTCCATTCGCGGCTCTTCGGGCAGCGCGGTGGCGTGCGCGTGTAGACGTGCCCGTTGCGAGTGCGGGCGGGGAAGACGTTGTGCACGCGCCGCAGCGCGCTCTGCCCGTCGGGCGGCCCGCCGGGTGTGCTGGGGATGTCGACGGTCGACGTGCGGCCGTGGGTGAAGGCGTGCGCCATGAAGCGGACGGGGAACCCCTCCGACTGCGATACGAGCTTCAGCTCGTTCGGCGCGTCGAGGTAGCCGTTCACCGAGAGCGGAGTCTCGCCCTGCCCGGGGAAGCCCGTCATGACCGTGTCGCCGTGTCCGGAGCCGATCCAGCTTGCGGGACACGCGTCGGTGCCCTTGGCCTGGAACTCGGCGTCGGTGGCGGTGCAGCGCGGGACGACCGCGAAGTCGAACCTCGTGCCGGCCGGGAACGTGACCTGCTCCTGCCGGACGGGGATCGGCTTGGCCTTGGGGGCGCCGGGGTGCTTGTAGAGGAAGCGGACGTCGAGCCCTGTGGAGTGGCCCGGGTCGTGGGAGGTGAACGACATCTTGAAGTCGAGCCGCGGCCCGGCCTGGGCGACAGGCGCAAGCACGGCGCCGACCGCGGCCAGAACGCCCACGATCGTCCCCACCCGCATGCGGCGATTGTTCCATCTGGGGTGGGGTCGCGCGCCGCATGGGGAAGTGCCCGGCTGGTACCGGAGAAGCGGTCGGGAGCCCCTCGTATCCTCGGTCGGCCGCCCATGATCCGTTCCGTCCCGATCGCGCTCGCAATCGCCCTCGCCGCCGCCGTGCTCGCGGCGGGCTCGGCGTCGCCCGCGCGCGCCGCGACGGGCATGGAGATCGGGCTGCAGGACGACCACGCGTTCGTCGGCGAGACCACCCTGCACCGCAAGACGGGCCTGAAGCTCGCCAGCCGCCTGCACGTCACGCGCATCCGCGTGAACCTGACGTGGGCCCACATCGTCAACAAGCCGCGCAGCAAGAAGCAGCCGCGGCACCGCCACTACGACTTCGCGGCGTACGACGCGCTCTACGTGGCCGCGCACAAGCGCCACATCAAGCTGCAGCTCACCATCAGCGGCCCGGCGCCGCGCTGGGCCACCGGCAACCGCAAGCGGGTGAGCAACTACAAGATCAAGCTCGACCCGTTCAAGCACTACGTGCGGGCGGTGATCAAGCACTTCCGCCACAAGGTCGACCGCTACTCGGTCTGGAACGAGCCCAACTTCCGCACCTGGAACGAGCCGCTCGCGGGCAACGCGGAGCGCTACCGGAAGATGTACAGCGTCGCCTGGAAGACGATCCAGAAGTACGACAAGCACGCGCGCGTGCTCATCGGCGAGACGTCGCCCTACGGCAAGCCGGGCGACTCGGTGTCGCCGATCAAGTTCCTGCGCAGGGTCGCGAAGGGCGGCAAGCTCAGGGCCGACGGGTACGCCCACCACCCGTACGACTACAAGCACGGGCCGCGCTGGCCGAGAACGCCCGACGCCAACGCCGCGATCAACAACCTCGGCAACCTCACCCACGCGCTCGACAACCTGGCGAAGGAGAAGCGGCTCGTCACGCGCCACGGCAAGCCGCTCGACCTCTACCTGACCGAGTTCGGCTACATGGCCAGCGGCCCGTACAAGAAGCCGGCGTCCACGCGGGCCAAGTTCCTGCCCGAGGCGTTCCAGATCGCGCTCAGGAACCCGCGCGTCAAGGAGATGACGCAGTACCTGCTCGCCCCGCCGCCGCCGTTCGGCAACGACTTCGACACGAGCATCGTGACCAAGAAGGGCAAGCCCACGAAGGTCTTCAAGGCACTCGAGAAGTGGGTGAAGGAGCAGACGAAGGCGCACCTGGTGGCCACGCGGCCCGTTCCGCGCTGAGGGGCCGCGCCGGCGCAACGCGGCGCTTCGCCCGCGTCAGGCGGGCGGGATGCGCAGGCTCGCGAGCGCCTCCAGGGCCTGCCGGCGCCGCTCCGCGCTCACCTGCCTGCCGAGCAGGATCTCCACGCGGAACGAGCGTCCGTCCTCGGTGAAGTCCTTCGCGCCGCTCAGCCCGTTCTCGAAGCACTCCACCTCGCTGGGCCGGATGTCGAGGTGGCGGAGGTCGCCGCGCGGCGGCAGCTGCCCGCGCGGCGGTATGCCCGGCGGCCGCGGCTTGGTGAACTCGGCGATCATCAGGTAGACGCCGTCGGGCGGGAACGACCTGATCACGTTCACCGGGCACGACGCGTTGGGCGACGCGCGGTGGATCGGGAACGACGCGGCCACCTTCAGCGGTACCGGCCAGTTCTTGCGCGTGACCGGGCGCTTCTTCACGTGCCAGCCATGCGGCACCCGCACGCTCACGCGGCGTGGGGCGGCCGGAGCGCCGTGCGCGCCGGTCCGGTTGCTCGGCCGCGGCTCGGTCACGGTCCGCGGCGCGGCTGTCGTCTGCGTCCGCCCGGCGGCGGTGCTCGACGTGTGCTCCGATCCGCCGCCGCAGCCGGTCAGACCGAGCGCGGTCGCGAGCGCCGCCGCGACGAGCGGGGGGTGGGGGCGGGGGGTCCGGCGTCGCGCGCTCACGGGCCCGACGGTAACCGAGCCGCGCGTCAGCTCGACGCCGGGACCGCGCAGAGGTCGGGACGATTCGGATCGTTCAGGCCGCGGCGAAGCGACGCGAACGCCACGCCTCCGACGACGAGCGGCAGCCAGAAGAGGATCACGCGGTAGGCCAGGACCGCCGCGGCGGTGACCGCGGCGGGTGTTCCGTACGCGACGAAGGTGCCGAACAGGCCGAGGTCGATCCCGCCGATCCCGCCAGGGATCGGGAGCAGGCCACCCATCTGGCCGATCAGGTAGGCCATCAGCACGACCACGACCGGCGGCGAGTAGCCGAACGCGTGGAAGGTCGCCCACAGCACGGCGTTGTCCCAGGCCCAGTAGCCGACGGCCCCGACGAGCACGAGCGGGTCGCGCGCCCGGACGATCGTCAGCGCCTCGGTGGCACCGTCGACCAGCGTCCGGCGGCCGGCCGCCAGACCCCGCGCGATTCGCCCGGCGTCGCCGGACGCTGGCCGACCTGGCCCGATGCGTGGGATCGAGACCACCAGGCCGATCACCGTCGCCGCGAGGGCGGCGGGCAGCGCGGTGAGCCACAGCGACTCGTGCGGTCCCACCAAGCCCACCGCCATCGCGGTCCCGAGGACCGCGACCGCCACGAAGTTGACCGACCCCTTGACCAGGAAGAACGCCACCGAGCGGCGGGCGATCAGCTCGGTGGCCATGCCGCCCTCGCGCAGGATCCAGGCGCCCAGCGCGAGGCCGCCGATCCCGCTGGCTGGCACGATCGAGCCCATCGCGAGCTCCGACCAGCCGATCTCCCAGCTGGTCCGCCACGGCATGTGGCGGCAGAAGATCGGCCGGAACAGCATCACGTAGGAGACGCCCGACAGCCCCTCGAGCACCACCGCGAGCACGAGCCAGCCGGGCCGGCCGTCCGAGAGGATGTGACGCACCTCGCCGAGTCCCGGGGCCGCGACGACGACGAGCACGAGGACGAGCAGCACGGCCGCCACCACGCCCGCGCGCCGCAGCAGCCGGCGCGGCTGGAGCTCGCTCGGCATCTCGACGAGCGGGGTGATCGGCTCGGCGCGCAGTCGGGGGGTTGGAGGGGTCATCCCCCTGATTGTCGCAACGCGCTCCAGCCGCTCGGGGGTTGTCCGGACCGCATATCGGCTCGCCCGGGTGCGGGTCGCCGCGGCCCGACCTCAGTCGGCCGCGCGCCAGAGTGCGTCGCCGCCGAGCGGCTCGCGCACAACGTGCCCCTCGCCCGCCAGGCCGAGCAGCGCGGCGGCCGCGGCTCGGTCGTCGGGCTCGTCGTTGCGGTCGGCGAGGATGAGGGCGACCTCGCGCGTCGTGAGGCCGTGGGGGAACCGGCGGAGCACCGCGAGTGCGTCGGCCGCGTCGGGCTCGTGTCGCAGGCCGGGGTCGAGGTTCGCGAGGAGCACGTCGTACGCGGCCAGCGGCTGGTGACCGCCGGCCTCGAGCCGGGTGCCGCCGGCCTCGAAGACGAGAGTCGGGGCCGTGTAGCGCTCGGGCCCGTCGGTCGTGGCCGTGCGCCCTTGGAGGGCGGACGGCGACCCCGCGGCGGTCCGGGCCTCCGCGCGATCGCGCTGATACGCGGCTTCGACGTCCGGTGTGTCGAGGCGCCCGACGATCGCGTCGGCGTCGAGCCGCGGCTCCCGCCGCAGCGCGATCCGGAGCGCCTCGTCCTCGTCCAGCAGCAGGTCGGTCGTGAACCAGGCGAGGTGCAGCGCGCGGAGCGCGGGGTAGGCGAGGTCGGGATCCTCGAGCCGGGCCGCGACTATCGCCCTGCAGGCGCGGCCCGTGCCCATGACGCGCGGCCGCGGCGCGAGCGCGAACGGCATGCCGAAGCGGGCGAAGCGAAGCGGCGTCATCGACATGAGCGCCGGCGTGTACCCGCGGCGTTCGTAGTGCTCGGCGCCCTCCGCGAGGCCGATCGTGACCACCCGCCAGTCGAGCTGATCCCCGTAGCGCCAGCGCAGCGCGCTGATCGCGGGCAGCGCGCTGTACGCCCACGGGCAGGCGGGGTCGGCCATCAGGGTGACCGAGATCTTGCGGGAGGCGGCTTCGATGGCCCTGTCTCTTACCCGGAACGGTGGATCGCGGACGAGCCATCAGGGTTAAGATCGCCGTCGCCACGGTGCTGCCTCGCCTACGACATCACCTCAGCTACGCGAACGTGGCTGCCACGCTCGCACTGTTCGTCGCGCTCGGCGGCGGCGCGTACGCGGCCACTCAGCTCCCACCGAAGAGCGTGGGCACCAAGCAGCTCAAGGACCGAGCGGTCACGCCCGTGAAGCTCGCGCCCAAGACCACGAAGATGCTCGGCGTCCACGCCTATGCGTACGTCCACGTGGCCGGGCTGCCCCACCCGGCCCTCGACAAGGCGCGCACGAAGGGGTTCGCGAGCGTGACGTCGCCCGAGCAGGGCGTCTTCTGCCTCAAGCCGAGCCCCGGAGTCAAGGTGGGCACGAGCGCGCCGGCCGTGACCGCGGTCTGGAACAGCGGGGTGATCGACCGCGTCTCGGCGCAGCTGGAGACCGACCTGCACAAGTGCACCGTGGGTCAGCTCGAGATCTACATGTATCTCGACAAGGCCGATGACGCAACGCCGGCCCCGAGCAACGCAAACGACTTCACCGTCGTGCTGCCGTAGCCGGCAGCGCTAGCGACAGTTGCCGCTGGTCCCCTTGGAGCAGCCCTCGGCCGCCCGGGCCGCCTTGCGATAGGCGAAGTACGCCGGCACCGGCGAGAGCTTGTCGCCGCTGAGCTTCAGCAGGCCGGAGTACTCGAACTCGTTGCGGGTCGTGTACGAACTCGCCCCGATGAACCAGAAGACGCGCGTTAAGTCGACCCGCTTCCGGAGCTTCTTCGCGGCCAGCATCGAATAGGCCTTGGACAGCCGCTCGGCGGCCCCCTTCTGGCTCGTCAGGAAGCCGGACATGTAGCCGGTCGTGTAGCCGGGGTGCGCCTTGCCCTTCGCCGCCGGCCAGGTCATCTCCGTGACGTAGAGCGGCGCGTCGTGCCTGCCGTGATGGTCGAGCACGTCGCGGAAGCGGTGGAGCAGCGTGGGCACGAAGTCCGGATCGCCCGCGAACGCCTGAAGCGCGGCGACGTCGAAGAGCTTCCCCATCTTGCCCCACCGGTAGAGCTTGTCCAGGCTCCGCCAGGAGTCGATCGAGAGGGAGGCGAGCACCACCTTGGCCCCGGGATCCGTGGCGCGCACGGTCTTGGACGCCGCCCTGAGGAGCTTCACGTAGGCCCTGGCGTCGCTCGGCTTCCACTTGCGCGTGTACGGGTCGCGATACCACTCGAAGACGATCTCGGGCTCCTCCCAGATCTGCCACTCGCGCAGCGGCCGGTACGGCAGCGTGGGGTGCAGGGTCCAGAAGGTGCCGTGCGGGCCGTAGCGCTTGATGGCGGCGCGCAGGAAGTCCGCGTAGTCCGACGCGCTCTTCGGCGGTGAGCTGGACGCGTCCGGGTACTGCCTGGCCCACCTCGGCGCGAACTGCACGGTGGCCAGCACCTTCATGCCGTGCTCTGCGGCGTACTCGACGATCGAGTCCTCGCGCGACCAGTCGAAGACGCCGGGCTCGGGCTCGCTGATGTTCCAGTTGAGGAGGATCCGAGCGGACTCGGCGCCGCCCGACGCCAGCCTGTCCCACATGTGCCGCTGCACCGACGCGGGCGCGACCTCGATGTCGCCCGACGTGTTGACCCCGAAGAACCCGCGCGGCACCTTGCGCGCCGCCGCGGCGGGCGCGGTCGCGACGAGGAGCACGGCGATCGCCGCGCAGAGGGCTTTGAGTACGGTTGCTCGCGTCACCGGGGGCAGGATAGGAACGGCTGGGGCGATACCCCTGCTCAACCCGAGCACGGTCCAGAAGTACCGCCGAGAGGCCAGGTGCAGTTTGGCCTTTAAGTCGCGGGGGTACGGCCTCCCACTGTGATCGAGGTCGACTTCCCAAGCGTGGCGCAGCTGGACCAGGACCACGAGTGGTGCCTCGCCGAGATCGACGGGAAGACCCGGCGTATCCGCTTCCACGACTACGCGGCCATCTACTCCGTACCGGGGCTCTACGAGCATCTCTTCTACGACCGTCTGCAGTGCTGCTCGCCCGAGACGGTCGTCGGCCTGCTCGAGCACGAGCTGCGCGAGGAGGCGGCAGATCCGCGCCAGATCCGCGCGCTCGACCTCGGGGCGGGGAACGGCATGGTCGGCGAGGAGCTGGCCCGCCTCGGCGTCCCGACCGTGGTCGGGGTCGATCTGCTCGAGGAGGCCGCAGCGGCCGCGGCGCGCGACCGCCCGGATGTCTATGACGCGTACTTCCCGCTCGACCTGACGGATCCGTCCGGCGACGAGCTGGCCGCGCTCCGCGCGTATGACTTCGACTGCCTCGCGTGCGTGGCGGCGCTCGGGTTCGGCGACGTGCCGACCGAGGTGTTCATGGCCGGGTTCGACCTGCTGGCACCGGGCGGCTGGCTCGCTTTCAACATCAAGCAGGAGTTCCTCTCGCGCGGCGATGAGACCGGGTTCAGCCGCCTGATCCGCGAGCTCGCGGAGTCGGGCGCGATCGAGGTTCGCGCGAGGCGGGCGTACCGCCACCGGCTCTCGACGAGCGGCCAGCCGCTGACGTATGTCGCGATGGTGGGGCGCAAGGCTCGCGCCGGCGCGGTCGCCATCGGCCAGTAGCCGCTACGCGCGGGATACTGCGCGGGCCATTTCGCAGGAGAACGTCGAGGTCGTGCGGGCCGTGTTCGAGGCGTGTGCGGGGGCCACGGCGTAGGCGCTTGACTCCCGGCCCATCGGGCCTAGCGACGGGCGCGACGACGCTCGTCAGGGAGTACGCTCAACGGGAGGGACCATCCTGGGGCAGGGCACCGTGCGGACCTCCCGACAAGCAACTGTTGGAGGTCCCCCCGATGGCACATCTCACGCGTGCGACGCCGAACCTGGCCGCGACCATCGCGGCGCCGCGCGATCAAACCGCGAATGGGTCGAGGATCGGACTCCCGCCGGGCGCCGTTCGGACAACGACTCGGCGCGCCGGAGTGCAGGTCATCGCACTCGAAGGGGAGTTCGATCTATCGAACGCAACGCAGCTCGATCTCGCGGTGGACGAGGCGATCAACGCCGGCGCGCGCGACTTCATCATCGACCTGCGCGAGGTCGACTTCCTCGACGGCGCGACGATGCACGCGCTCGTACGCGGTTGGAAGCAGGTCGCGAGGCGCAACGGGCGATTCGTGTTGGTCGCGCCCCCGAACCCGATCTGGCGCCTGTTCGTGCTGACCGGGCTGTCGCGGACGTTTGCCAGATTCGCCACCTTGCAAGAGGCGATCACGCATATCGCCGCCGTCCAGGAAAGGAGGTCGATTTGAGCAGGCCGGAGGCGGCCTGCGCGACCTGTCATCCTGGGGCGTAGCTACGGGACCGCCCCTGACTCGACGAGGCAGCGATGCGGGACCGATTGGAGGCGTGGAAATGCCACGCACCGACCTCACGACCTTTGACGAGCGCCGGGCGGAGGTCGAGGCGATGCTCGCGGCCGGCCGCCCCCTCGGCAGCGTCGAGCGAATGCTCGAGCGTGCACCGCTGACCGAGGAGGAGCGCTCGAGCCTGTGGCTCCTCGCGTGGTCGTTGCACGATCACCTCGGTACGGCCGAGCCGGTCAAGGTCGCCCTCGTAGCAGCGCAGGAGCCGGGCAATGAAGCCGCCACCTGAGCCACCCCGCGCCCGCGCGAGGCCGATGGCTGACGCCAGCGCGCGGAGCGAAGGTGAAAAGCGGCGGCGCGCTCGCGAGGGACGGGCGTTCCAGCCGCCGGCCGCCGGTCAGGCACGCCCGACGGAGTACGACGTGAGCGGCTTCCCAATTCCGCAGTGGCTGCCGAGCTACGCCGGGCGGGTCCGACGGCTGATCTTCGGGGCGCGGGCCGACTGACCGCCGTCCTTGCCGGCCTGGCCGCGCTGCGAACGGCGGGCGAGCGTTGCCAGTAGGTGACACTCAATGCGGCGGCCAGAGCGTCGTTGGCGAGCTGGCGCGTTCACTCCGTTCGATGTAGGGTCGCTCGACCAGCCGGAGGAAAGGACCCTCAATGCTGCGCAGGCTTCGACCACGCTCCGCCTACGACGTAATGGCCGCGCTTGCTCTGTTCCTCGCCCTCGGCGGGGGTGCGCTCGCCGCTACCGGCTACATCGGCTCGGACGGCAGGGTTCGCAGTTGCGTCGGGTCGGCAGGTGGTGTGACGCTGATCAAGCCCGCTCAGCGCTCTTGCCCTAGCGGCAAGCGGCTGATCGCGTGGAATCAGATGGGGCCGCAGGGTCCACGAGGACCGGGGGCGTTCCAGTTCTCACGCCATGTGGTTGGGAGCGATGTAGACACTGATTGGCTTCCTTCGACTCCCGGGGTCGATGGTCTCAGGACCAAGCTCACGTGCTACCCGAACGGGGCCGGGTTCGAAATGCTCATCGAGTCAGTGAACGACAGCGACGAGGTGCAGGCCAGCGGAATCGAAGCGGAGAACGGCTCGGTCGCCAGCGTCAACACGTCCGTCTTTCCCTACGCGACATTTGGCGGGTCACCTTCCTTCCCTGCCGTGCACGACAACGTCAGCGTCATAGCGATGAACACCCACGTCGGCAAGTGGGTGAAGTTCGACCTTGGCGGCTACACCGCCGGCGGGGCGTGCAACTTCTGGGGCATGATCACGCCGCCGTCAAACTGATCGACGCCACGCGGCGCCCGCTGGGCTCGCCCCAGCTCCCCCGCGAGCGGAATCCGCGCTGCCGAGCGAAGACCGCGCGCTGCGATGTCCGCTGGAGACCTGCCTGAGACCGCTGGCGACGAGGTGTGACTGTCGCGCGCCTGTCGCGCGCCTGCGCGAGTCGAGCCGGTTGAAGGGCGTCTGACGCGCAGGGCGATGTAGATCCGCTTCCACTCCTCGCCCGGCGGGTCCGGAACCGGCAGCGGGGGGCGGGGGCTCGGTCAGCCCCCGCCCTCGGTACGAGCCGTTCGGCCCTGGTCGCCGGCCGTCAGCGCAGCGGCGCGTGCAGCGTCGTGTGGGTGGTCTGGTCGCCCTGGTAGTTGCTGGCGCTCCAGTAGATCTCCTGGCGGCGATCCGACAGCGCCAGCGAGCCGTAGTCGATCGCGTAGTACCCGCCATCGAAGCGCTCGCTGCTGTCGAGCCCGCGCTCCTCCCCGCCCGTCGCGCGGTCCATCTTGACCACGCGCTGGTCGAGGGGCCCGTACTGGCCGGCGTAGTCGTACACCCAGGCGACGCTTCCGTTCGGCTTGGCCACCAGCGCGCTCACCGTGAACTCGCCGTCGCTCGGTGTGGTCGCGTACTTGGTGGTGCCATGCCGGAAGTCGTACGAGACCACCCGCCCGCGAACCGTCGCGTGCGTGTCTGGCGCGGAGCCATCGGGCAGCTTCTCTTCCCACTGGAGGCCGTAGGCGGCGTGCCCCCCAGCCATACGGAGCATGGCCCCTGTGATGGGGTCATCTGTGACGGACCAGGTGCCGCGCCTGTCGCCGTGGCCAAGGTCCACCTCGCCCTTGCCCTGTCCCGGCAGACGATGGGTGTCGCCGGTCCGGTACGAGCACGCGTAGGCGACGTAGTTGCGCGTGAACACGAGTCCGCGCGCGTCCTCGCCGATGACCTTGTGGTGTGCGACCGCCTTGTCGCAGTCGCCGCGCGACGCGCTCGCGCCGGAAGCCGTGACGCCGAGCGCCATCGCGGCCAGTGCGCCGGCGGCCATGGCCGACCTGGGTAGGACGTGCATTGAGCCTCTCCTTGTTGCCGGACAACCGTTCGGCTGCCCATCGCTGTGACTTGGGGAGCACCCAATCGCGGCCTCTGCCACATCCGTGTGCCGGCCCCTCTCGCAGATCACCCTAAGCGCGACCCGCGGGCGTGGTCAAGCCCGGCGCTTGACACGAGTCGCCCGGGCGGCGAGGGTGGGGCGTCATGCGCTCGGCGGCCGTGGCCCGGCTCGCGATCCCGGCTGTCCTGCTGCTCGCGGCGGGCGCGTCGCCGCCCGGCGCCCTGGCCGCGCAGAAGTCGACCACCTGCGCGAACCTCCAGAGCACGATCGACGGGTCCGCCGACGGCGACGTGATCACGATCAGCGAGGCCTCGTGCGCCCTGACGAGCCCGCTGACGCTCCCGATCGGCCACTCGCCGCCGTTGGCGATCACGATCCGCGGCTCCGGCACGGGCACGACCCTCGACGGCTCGGGCCTGAGCGACCGGATCCTCACCGGCGACGTGACCGCGCCGAACGTCATCGACGTGACGCTGAGCAACCTCGTGTTCAGGGACGGCACCGCTCCGGCGGGCGGGAGCGGAGGCGCGCTGCACCTCACCGGGAACGTCGGCGTCACGCTGGACAACGACCGCTTCTTCGACAACAAGAGCGATGCGAGCCAGCCCGGCGGCGCCGTCTACGTGCAGTCCACGCGCGGGGGGACGACGGTCGTGCGGGACTCGACCTTCGGCGACGGGACCACGGCGGGCGCGAATACCGCGGGCCGAGCCGGCGGCGCGCTCGCGGTCTCGAACTCGGGCACCGCGATCGAGATCACGAGCTCGTCCTTCCGCGCCAACTCGGCGGGCTTCCCCGGCGGCGGGCTCTCGCTCGCCACGGACTCGTCCGGTGGCGCGATCACGCTCGACCACAACACGATCGCGTTCAACCAGGCGGGGTTCTCCGGCGGCGGCGCCGACATACTGGGTCACCCCGTGACCCTGCGGCGCAACGTCTTCAGGGGCAACTCCCTTCACGCCGGCAGCGCGGGGTTCACGACAGGCGGCGGCCTGAACGTGAGCGCGGCGGGGGTGGCCGGCGTCAGCCTCACCCAGTTCGGCAACGTCTTCGACGCCAACGCGATCGACGACTCGGTGCCCGACGCCGGCCCGCGCGGGGGCGGTGAACGGATCGGCGGCTTCCAGCACATCACGAGCCTCGACGACCACTTCACAAGCAACACCCTGCCGGCGCCGCTCGGCACGGGCGAGGCCTACGGGGCCGGGCTCGCGATGGAGGGCTGCGAGGCGAGCTCCACGGACGTGGCCGAGTTGGAGGCGCGGAATCTGGTGGCGGCAGGCAACTCGGGCTCGGGTAACGTCGACGGCGCCGGCGTCTACGTCGGCTGCGACAGTGCGCCCACCGCGCTGACCCTGCTCGACTCCACTGTCACGGGCAACACCGTGGGCGCCGGGGTGTCGGAAGGCGGCATCGCGGGCGACGGCGACGACGCGATCACCCTGAGGAACTCGATAGTCACCGCCAACCCGAACGGTCTGGACGCGGCCGGCTTCTCGAGCTGGACGGTCACGACCAGCGACGTGTGTGGGCTCGACGGCTCGACCCCGCTGCTCGGCGCGGGCAACATCTGTGCCGCGCCGAAGCTGAGGGACACGCGGCCGGGGCACGCCGACGTGCACCAGACGGCGGCCAGCCCGACGCTCGACCGCGGATCCAACGCCACCGTGCCCGCGGCGCTCAAGTTCGACTACGAGGGCCAGCGCCGGATCCTCGGCCCTGCCGTCGACATGGGCGCCGACGAGCTCCTCGACGCCGTGCGACCGAAGGTCCTCGCCCTCGCGATCAAGCCGGCCGTGTTCGTGCCCGGCTCGGCGCGCGCGACGCTGAGCTTCCGGCTGTCCGAGCGCGCGCGCCTGGCGTTCACCGTGGCTCGCGTGCGGCCTGGACGGCGGGTGAAGGGCCACTGCGTGAAACGGACCAAGGCAAACGCCGGCAAGCCGAAGTGCAAGCGCCTCGTCCCGCAGGGCGGCTTCTTCGTGCAGGCCGCCGCCGGGCGCGGGTCGACGCAGTTCGACGGCCGCGTCGGCCCGAACCAGAGGAAGCTGGCCCCCGGCACGTACCGGATCTCCGCGGTCGCGGTCGACGTGCAGGGGAATCGTTCCGCGAGCCGCTCCACGACCGTCAGGCTCGAGGGCCAGCATTAGCCCATCCAGACCGATTCGACCCTAAGTCCGGCGCGGGGGCCGGGCAACCCTAACTTTTTCTCCGCCCTACCCCAATGCCTGCGCCACCGCGGACGGGTGAGGGGTCGTAACTACAGACGTAATGGGCGCGCTCGGGGCCGCCGCCCCCAGGCGCAGCGGCTAGCGACCACGCCGAGCGCGGCCCGCGCCCACGCGTCTGCCCGCGCCGCGTGCGAGCCCGCGCCCGCCTCCGCTCCGATACACCGCGTGCAGGAACGCCGGGTAGCTGCGCGCTGTGAGCCGCAGCGCCGCGAGCCGTGACGGCGACTCGACCCCGCGCGGGTCCGTGCAGTACTCCACCAGCGGCCGAGCGACCTTTCGCCACTCGAACTCGGTGAGCGCCCCGCGGTCGACCTCCCGAGGGGGGCCCCCGTTCGTGAGCCGGTCGAGCGCGGTCGCGCACGCGTCCGCATCCAGCGCGCCCACGACCGAGCCCAGCCCGCGCGTGGCGACCACGTCGGCC
>JBJMLK010000166.1:0-9507 GCA_045805345.1 Thermoleophilaceae bacterium
GGCCTCGACGCCGCCCTTGAAGGTGCGGACCAGCGAGCGGGCCTCGATGGCGGCGGTCGGTCCGGTCATGCGATGAAGGTAGAACGTCGTCGCGCGCGGTCGGCACCGCGCGCGCCACACGCCTACCGCAAACCGGGGATCGCTCAGTCGCGCCAGGTTCCCGATACCGACACATGTCGAAGATCGGGCCGGACGCCGATCACTGGCTGTCGCTCTCGAGCGAGCTCTTCTGCACGCTCGACCTCGACGGCCGCCTCCTCGCCGCGGGCGATGCCTGGGCGGACTCGCTCGGCCACGCGCCGGACGAGTTGCGCGGCACGCCGCTCGCGCGGCTGGCGCATCCCGACGACCGCGGGTCGATCGCGGCCGCGATCGCGAGCCTGAGCGACGGGCCCGGCGCACTCGGGGAGCTTCGCGTGAGGTGCGCGGGGCGGGACGGAGAGTGGCGCTGGCTCACCTGGCGAGCGCGCTCCGACGGTGAGCGTATCTTCGCCGTCGCGCGCGACGACAGCGAGCTGCGCGCGGTCGAGGCAGAGCGCGACGAGCTGGCCGACCGCGTGAAGCGGATAGTCCAGCACGACGACCTGACGGGGCTCCACAACCGGTCGGCCTGGCACATGCGGCTCAAGCACGAGCTGCTGCGCGCCGAACGCTCGCAGACTCCGCTCGCCCTCGTGCTGATCGACCTCGACGGCTTCAAGGCGGTGAACGACTTGCAGGGGCACCAGGAGGGCGACCGGCTGCTGCGCGAGTGCGCACGCGGCTGGCGGCGCTCGATCAGGGTCACGGACTGCCTCGGCCGACTCGGCTCCGACGACTTCGCGCTGGTGCTGCCCGACTGCGACGCTCGGAGCGCCGGCGACCTGCTCGACAGGTTGCGCGAGGAGACGCCCGAGGGCGTGACGACGTCGATGGGCGTGGCCGAGTGGCACCCGCCCGAGCCGCCCGAGCGGCTCATGCTGCGCGCCGATCGCGCGCTCTACGCGGCCAAGCGCCAGGGGCGCGACCGCGTGGCCAGCTCCCGGTAGCGGGCTTTCCGGCTACGGGTCAGCGCAGCTGCACGGGCTCCGCCGCGTCCGCATCCGGTGCCCGGCGCGAACGCGGCGCGCGGTGGGCGATCACGCTGCCCCAGTCGGCGTCGTCGAGGCGGGCGGGCTCGGTCGTGGCGAGCCAGTCGCGGAGGACCGCCGCAAGGCCGTCGGGGTCCTCGAGATGCGGGAAGTGGGCGGCCTTCGGCAGGGTCTCGAAGCGGCTGTGGGGGACCTGCGCGTGCGTGTAGCGGCCGTGCTCGATCGGGATCGTGTTGTCGCGCTCGCCCCAGACGATCAGCGTCGGCATCGCGTCGAGCAGGTAGAGCCGGTCGCGGGCGCTGATCCGCTGGCCCTTCGCGTCGATCACCGCGCGCAGGGTCTGGATGAAGGCGTTGCGGGCGCCGGGCCGCTCGAGCGGGCGCATGGCGCGGGCGATCGCCTCGAGGTACACGCCGGTCTTGTTGCCGCCGGCGCGCATCCGCTCGCCGGCGTTCGCGATGCGGTCGACGACGCGGCGGTTGGCGGCGAGCGAGAGCAGGGCCTGGGCGCCGGGCACGGCGGCGCTGCGGAGCAGCGGACTCACCTCGTCGCCCAGGCCGCCGGCCGAGATCAGGCCGAGCCGCTCGGTGCGCTGCGGGAACTGGTAGAAGAAGACCATCGCCACGCCGCCGCCCAGCGAGTGGCCCACGATCGAGGCGCGGTCGATCCCGATCGAGGCGAGGAGGTCGCGGATCACGGCCGCGTGGGCGCCAAGGGAGTAGTCGCCGCGCGGGGTCGCCGAGTCGCCGTGGCCGATGAGGTCGGGCGCGATGACCGTGTGGGAGTCGGCCAGCTGGAGCGCCACGCGCTCCCAGTGCTTCGACGAGTTGACCATGCCGTGGATCAGCACCACCGGCGGCCCGCTGCCGGCGACGCGGTAGATCACGCGGTGGCCGTGGAGCTCGATCTGCCACTCGTCGAAGAAGGCGCTCACGCGGGCGACACCTTAGGGCTTGGCGCGATGGTCCGCGTGCGCCCGGGGGGGCCGGGGGACGAGCGAGGCAAGGACGCAGGGAGGCGCAATACCCGACAGGTATTGGGCCGACCGAGGACGCCGCATCCGCGACGTCATCCCGGTCACATCCGGGCGGGCGAGGGCCGTCGCGCCGAGCCCTTCAGATAGGGTCGCCCGATGCGGCGTCCGGCCTTCACAGCCGCGATCGCGGTGCTCGCCATGGCGGGCTGCGGCACGACCGAGATCGACGCCGGCAAGGCCGAGAAGCTGCTGCGCTCGACCACCACCTCGCAGGGTCGCATCGTGAGCGCCAAGTGCCCGAGTGGGGTGGAGGCCAAGGCGGGCGTCGACTACGAGTGCCGGGTGAGGCTGGCCAACGGCGACAGCGGCACGTGGACGCTGCACGTTCGCGACAGCGAGGGGCGCGTGACTGGCTCGGAGGACGACCTCGACGTGGGGCCGCCCGCAAAGCCGGCGTCGGACCGCGACGTGGGCAAGTCGTTCGAGCAGGCGGCGCCGGGCGGCGGGCGCGTGCGAGTCACGCTCGTCCGGTACGAGCACTCGGTGGCGATGCCGAGCGGCAGCGCGATCCTGAAGAACGTGGTCGGGATCGTGCTGCGTATCGAGAACGTGGGGGACACCACCGTGCGCTCGAAGCGGCCGACCTACTACGCGGTGCTCCACGAGCCGAGTGGCGCCGGCACCGACCCGGTGTCGAAGGGAAGCCCGGCGTGCGGGGGCAACGGCTTCTACCGCAAGCCGTTGGTCCTCGAGCCCGGCCAGAGGGACGAGGGCTGCATCCCGTACGCGGTCGGCCCGCTGCCGGTTGATTTCGAGTTCGGGTTCGGCGACCAGAACGCGCGCTGGCGGCTCGTCGGGCCCTAGCGGGACGCGAGCTTCGAGCGCAGCTTGGTCGAGGCGTTGAAGGCCTTGATCATCGTTCGTTCGGCGCCCGAGCCGCGCGCGGGCATCATGCCGAGCTGGCGCGAGAACTCCATCGCGTCGTAATAGGCGGTGTTGTGCACGATGCGGTCGTTCTCGATGCGCATCAGGTCGACGCCCCTCGTCTCGACCGTCTTCCCGTTCGGCTCGACGTCCTGGAACGGCGCGCCCGTGAACGTGCCGCGCATGCGCCACTCGACGGCGACGGTGTCGCCGCTGGCGGCGACGACCTCGTAGGTGGTCTCGAGGTCGGGCAACGCGGCGAAGAGGCCCTCGAAGAACTGGCGCACCTCGGCCGAGCCCCGGAGGACGCCGACCGGGACGAGGTCGACGACGGCGTCGTCGGCGTACGCGGCCTCCATGCCGGCGGGGTCGCGGTTCCGGAGCGCCTCGAAGTCACGAACGGCGGCCTGGGCGAAATCGGGTGTGGTGGTGGCTTCCATGAGTCGGATCCTAAGCGGTTCAGGCCCAGGCCATGGGCTTGTAGCCGCTCGAGCGCGGGGCCGACATGATCAGGACGCTGGCGGGCTTATCGCCGTCGTTCTTGACGGTGCGCTTCGGGGCGACGTCGACGCGCACGAAAGTGCCCTGCGGCGCCGGGACCTCCTCGTCGTCGACGACCACGGTCGCCTCGCCGTTGACGACGAAGAAGACCTCCTCCTGATCGCGCTCGGTCTCGTCGTGCTTGGGAATGCTGCCGCCGGGCGGGATCGTGACGAGGTTGATGCCGAACGCCTCGAGGCCGAGGGAGCGGCGCACGAGGGACCAGTCGCCGTTGCGCTCGCAGTCGTCGCGGTGGATCTTGGTGTAGGGGGGCATGGGGTGGGGCTCCTCTCGTCGTCGAGTACCGCGAATCATTACTGCACCCCGTTGCACGCATAATCCTCCGGTGCCCACGCCGAACGACCCGATCGCCGAAGCCTGCGCCCGCGCGCTCGACGCGATTGCGCCGGACCACGGCCTCGACGTGGCCGCCACCGTCCAGCCGAGCCGCAACCCCGAACACGGCGACTACCAGTGCAACGCCGCGCTGCGGCTCGCCAAGTCCCTGAGGCGCAAGCCGCTCGAGATCGCCGAGGAGCTTGCGGCGCGGATCGGGGAGTCCGACGTTTTCGACGCCCCGCAGGTGGCTCCGCCCGGCTTCGTCAACTTCCGCCTCAAGGACGAATGGCTCGCCGGCGTGGCCGCAGCGGTCGGGCTCGAGCCGACCGGCGCCAAGGAGCACGTCGTCGTCGACTTCTCCTCGCCCAACGTCGCCAAGGAGATGCACGTCGGGCACCTGCGGTCGACGATCATCGGCGATGCGCTCTCCCGCTTCTTCGAGGCCTACGGGCACGAGGTCGATCGGGTCAGCCATGTGGGCGACTGGGGCACTCAGTTCGGGATGCTCATCACGCACCTGCGCGAGGCCGGCACCGACGAGGCCCAGGTTCAGGACCTGAACAGCTTCTATCGCGAGGCCAAGCGGCGGTTCGACGACGACCCGTCCTTCAAGGAGCGCTCGCGCCAGGCGGTCGTCGAGCTCCAGCAGGGCGACCCCGAGGCCCGCGCCCACTGGCAAGCCCTATGCGAGCGCTCCCGGCACGAGTTCCAGGAGATCTACGAGCGGCTCGGCATCGAGGTCTCCGAGAAGGGCGAGTCGTTCTACGAGCCTTACCTGGCGGAGACCGTCGAGGAGCTGGAAGCCAAGGGGCTCGTGGTGGTCGACGACGGCGCCAAGTGCATCTACGTCGAGGGCTTCACGAACAAGGAGGGCGAGCCGCTCCCCTTGATCATCGAGAAGGCCGACGGCGGCTACAACTACGCCACTACCGACCTCGCGGCGATCCGCTACCGCATCCAGCAGGGCGCCGACCGCATCCTCTACGTGATCGACCTGGGCCAGTCCCAGCACATGGAGATGGTCTTCGCGGTCGCGCGCAAGGCCGGCTGGCTGACCGACGAGGTGACCGCGGTCCACGTCGGCTTCGGGCTCGTCCTGGGCGAGGACCAGAAACGGCTCCGCACGCGAGAAGGGGAGTCGATACCCCTCAAGGACCTCCTCGACGAGGCCGTGCGCCGCGCCCGCGAGCTGGCCGCCGAGCGCCTGACCACGGCCCGCGGCACGCGCAAGGCGGAGGACGTGGACGCCGTGGGCGAGCACATGGGCATCGCCGCGGTCAAGTACGCCGAGCTCTCCCACAACCGCACCACCAACTACGTCTTCGCCTTCGACAAGATGGTCTCGCTCCACGGCAACACCGCGCCGTACATCCTCTACGCGTACGCGCGCGTGGCCGGTATCGCCGCCGAGGCGGCCGGGCGCGGCGGGGACCAAGCGGGCGATACGGCAGTCGCCGTCGACACACCGAACGAGCGCCAGCTCGCCCTCGATCTCGCCCGCTTCGAGGAGACCGTCTCCCGCGCGATGGCCGACTACCAGCCGAGCGTGATCTGCGACTACCTCTTCGGCGTCTGCCAGCAATTCAGCCGCTTCTACGAGGAGTCGCGCGTGATCGGCGAGGACGGCTCGGTGAACGCGCCGCGGCTGCGGCTCTGCCAGGCGACGGCCGCGACCATCCGCGCCGGCCTCGGCCTGCTGGGAATCGAGACACTCGAGGAGATCTAGGCGGCGGCGTCCTCCGCCAAGAACTCCACGATCCGCTTCGCCAGCCGCTCCGGCTGCTCCATCGGCACAAAAGTCTGCGAGTCGGGCATCAGCTCGAACCTCCCCTGTGGCAGCAGCTCCGCCAACCGCCTCCCGTGCTCGCGCGGGAACAGCTTGTCGTGCTCCGCCCAGATCACGAGCGCCGGCTTGTCGAACGTCCGCAGTGCCTCCGCCGCCTCGAACGTGTAGCGCGTGTCGACCGCGCGGAGCAGCCGCGCCAGGTCGCGGCGAACCCCGGGCACCGAGCGGACCGGCGTCGTGAACGCCCGCATCACGTCGCGAGGCATCGGCTCACGCGTCGTCCACCCGTACGCGAACGGCGTCCGCTGCGCCCAGCGGAACCGCACCGCCTGGGCCACCAGCCACAGCGCGCCGGGCACCCGCGAAGCCGGCTTCAAATACAGCTGCGGCCGCGGCGGGAACCGCTCGAACGCGTCGCACGACGTGAGCACCAATGCACCCACCCGCGAAGCCCGGTGCCCCACCAGCCACTGCGCCACCGCGCCCCCGGTGTCGTTGGCAACCAGCACGACGTCCTCGAGTCCGTGCTCCTCCAGGAAGTCGGCCACGATCGAAGCGAGCCCCGGCAGCGACAGGTCGGCATCGGCCGCCAGCGGCTCCGGGTGCGCTCCCAGCGGCCAATCGGGCGCGATGCACCGGTAGCCGGCCGCGGCTACGCGCGGCACCACGTCGCGCCACAGCAGTCCGTTGACCCCCACGCCGTGCACGAACACGACCGGTCGGCCGGAGCCCGTCGAGCGGTACGCGATCGGCACGGGCTCACGATCTCACAGCAAGTGAAAGGATTCCGGCCGCGCCATGGCGGAAACCACCCAGCAAGCCGACGTCGTCGTCGTCGGCGCCGGCATCGCCGGACTCACGGCGGCGCTCGAGCTGCTGGACAACGGCAGGCAGGTGACCCTCCTCGACCGCTGCCACCCCGAGGAGGTCGGCGGCCTCGCGCGCGAGGCCTTCGGCGGCATGTTCATGGTCGACTCGCCGCAGCAGCGGCGCTCGGGCATCGGCGACTCCTACGACCTCGCGCTCGACGACTGGCTCCGCATCGCCGAGTTCGACGATGACGACGTGTGGCCGCGCCGCTGGGCCGAGCAGTACGTGGCCCGCGCGCGCGACGACGTCGGCAAGTGGCTCACCGAGCAGGGAGTGTGGTTCTTCCCGGTCGTCAACTGGGCCGAGCGCGGCATGTACAGCGACGGCAACTCCGTGCCGCGCTTCCACCTCACCTGGGGCTGCGGCCAGGGCCTGATCGACGCCGTCTGGGGCAAGCTCCAGGAGCACGACAACAAGGAGGACCTCGTCGTGCACTTCGAGACCAACGTGACGGAGCTGATCGAGACCGGCGGCGCCGTTCAGGGCGTTCTGCTCGAGGACGGCACGGAGATCCGCGCCGACGCCACGGTCATCGCCGCGGGCGGCATCGGCGGGAACCTCGACCTGGTCAAGCGCGAGTGGCCCAAGGACATGGGCGACCCGCCCGAGCAGCTCCTCATGGGCTCCCACTACTACGCCGACGGCGCCATGCACGACGAGGTGAAGCGGCACGGCGGCAACGTGACCCACATCGACCGCATGTGGAACTACGCCGACGCCGTCCGCCACCCCAAGCCGCGCCGCCCGCTCCACGGCGTGAAGCTCATCCCTCCGCGCTCCGGCCTGATGCTCGACCCCGACGGCAAGCGCTACGGCCCCGTCCCGGTGATGCCGACCTTCGACGCCCGCTACGCCCTCGAGCGCATGTGCGAGGACCCGCGCAAGTACTCGTGGCTTGTCTGCAACCGCAAGATCGCCACCCGCGAGCTCGACGTCTCGGGCTCCGAGCACAACCCCCACATCCGCGAGAAGCGCCTTGGCCGCTTCATGCTCAGCGTGCTGACCGGCAAGCCCCACCTGGTCGACTACTTCGTGAACCACTGCCCCGACTTCGCGACCGCCGACACGCTCCCGGAGCTCGCCCAGAAGATGAACGCGATCGCCGGCAACGACGACCTGGACGCCGACCTCATGGCCAAGGAGATCAAGCGCTACGACGACATGCTCGCCCGCGGCAAGTCGCTCTGGAACGACGACCAGATCCGCCGGATCGCGCAGTACCGCAACTGGCGCGGCGACCGCCTCCGCACCTCGAAGTTCCAGCAGATCGACGACCCCAAGGCCGGGCCGCTGATCGCCATCCGCCTGCAGCCGATGGCGAGGAAGTCGCTGGGCGGGATCCAGACCGACCTCGAGTCCCGGGTGCTGACCACCGACGGCGACCCGATCTCCAACCTCTACGCGTGCGGCGAGGCGGCCGGCTTCGGCGGCGGCGGCATGCACGGCCGGCGCTCGCTCGAGGGCACCTTCCTCGGCGGCTGCGTGTTCAGCGCTCGCATCGCCGCCCAGTCGATCGCCCACGGCGCGACGGTCACGCACTCGACGAACGGCGACGTGCCGGCCGGCGCGGTCGAGGCCGAGTGACCACCGTCGGCGAGTACATCCTCCACCGCCTCCACTCGGAGTGGGGCGTCGAGCGCATCTTCGGCTACCCGGGCGACGGCATCAGCGGCCTGATGGGCGCGTTCAACGAGCTGGGCAACGAGCCCGAGTTCATCCAGGTCCGCCACGAGGTGATCGCGAGCTACGCGGCCACCGCGCACTCCAAGTTCACCGGCGAGCCCGGCGTCTGTCTCGCCACCTCGGGCCCCGGTGCCATCCAGCTCCTCAACGGCCTGTACGACGCCAAGCTCGACCACCGCCCGGTGGTGGCGGTGGTCGGCCAGCAGAAGCGCGTCTCGCTCGGCTCCGACTGGCTGCAGGAGGTGGACCTCGGGCGCCTGTTCGACGACGTATCGGAGTTCGTCGGCACCTGCATGGCGCCCGAGCAGGCTCGCCACCTGGTCGACCGCGCCATGCGCACCGCGATCTCCACCCGCGGCGTGGCGTGCCTGATCGTGCCGGTCGACGTGCAGCACGCCCCCGCCGCCGACCCGCAGCGCGCGCACGGGTCCGTCTTCTCGTCCTCCGCCCTCAGCCGCCCGCGCGTCCTGCCCGAGGACTCTGAGCTCGACCGCGCCGCGGCGGTGCTCAATGCCGGGCAGAAGGTCGCGATCCTCGCGGGGCAGGGCGCCATGGACGCGCGCGAGGAGCTCACGCAGGTGGCCGACCTCCTCGGTGCCGGCGTCGCCAAGGCGCTCAACGGGATCGCCGTCCTGCCCGACGACCTGCCGTTCGTGACCGGCTCGATCGGGCTGCTCGGCACCAAGCCATCCTCGGAGATGATGGCCGACTGCGACACGCTGCTGATGGTCGGCTCGAACTTCCCGTTCGCGGACTGGCTGCCCGAGGAGGGGCAGGCGCGCGGCGTGCAGATCGACATCGACGGCCGCCACATCGGCCTGCGCTACCCGATGGAGGCCGCCCTCGTGGGCGACGCAGGGGACACGCTGCGGGGCCTCATCCCTCGCCTCACGCGCAAGGACGACCGCGGCTGGCGCGAGGAGATCGAGGACAACGTGGCGCGCTGGAAACGGATGCTGGCCGAGCGCGCCGGCCTGCCGGCGGAGCCGCTCAACCCCATGAGGGTCTTCCAGGAGCTGAGTCCCCTGCTGCCCGACGGCGCGCTGCTCACGGCCGACTCCGGCACCGCCGCCAACTGGTGGGCCCGCCACATCACCTTCCGCGACGGTATGAAGGCCGCGATCTCCGGCACGCTGGCCACGATGGGCTGCGCCGTGCCGTACGCGGTCGGCGCGAAGTTCGCGTACCCGGACCGCACGGTGATCGCGGCCGTGGGCGACGGCGCGTTCCAGATGATCGGCATGAACGCGCTGATCGACGTCGCGCACTACGCCGACCGCTTCGAGAACCCGCAGACGATCGTGCTCGTGCTGAACAAC
>JBJMLK010000167.1:0-2632 GCA_045805345.1 Thermoleophilaceae bacterium
CGGGCGGGGGCCGGCGATCCCGAGGCCGCGGCCGGAGAACGGCGTGCTGTCGGAGGGCCTGCACTCGTTCACCGAGCACTGCGCGGGCTGCCACCAGGTGGCGGCGGAGGGCGGCTACGTGACCGACAAGCGCGTGCCGGTGCTGAAGCAGGGCGTCACGCCGACGCAGATCGCGGAGGCGGTGCGGATCGGGCCCTACTACATGCCGAAGTTCTCGGCCAAGGACATCAGTGACAGCGAGCTCGAGTCGATAATCGCCTACGTCCAGGCTTCCAAGGACCCGGACGACCGCGGCGGTTGGGGGATAGGGCACGTCGGGCCGGTGCCCGAGGGCATCGTCACCTGGTTCATCGCGGCCCTCGCGCTGGTCCTGACCTGCGTGCTGATCGGGAAGCGGGTCCGCGAATGAGGGCGCTCGGCCGCTGGCTGCTCGGGCTTCTCCTCCTGCGGGCCTGGCGGCATCGCCGCCGCGAGGCGCGCGGCGAGCCAGGGCGGATCGTCGAGGACGCACCCAGGAGCCCCGGCGCCGAGCTGGTCGTGGTGGGCCTGCTGTTCGCGGCCGCGCTGCTGGCGATCGCCTTCGTGGTGGTCTACGTCGTGGACGGCATTGCCGGCCAGGTGCAGCTGATGGGCGCGGCGCTCGGCGGCGCGTTCATCGCGCTCGCGGCCGCGCTGATCCTGGCGGGCAAGACGCTCGTGCCGGACGAGGAGCTCGAGGAGGAATACCCCGAGCCGGAGCACCCGCAGGAGCAGGAGGAGATCGACCAGATCGTGCGCGAGAGCGGCAGCCGGATCACGCGCAAGGGCCTGCTCGGCACCGCCGCCGGCGCGGCCGTCACCGCCTTGGGCGCGGCGCTCGTCGCGCCGCTCGCGTCGCTCGGGCCGTTCCTCAAGACGCGCGAGCTCCAGCAGGCGCCATGGCGCCGCGGGCGCCGGCTGGTCGATGAGGACGGCAAGCCGTACCGCGAGTCGGACATCTCGCTCGGCGCGTTCTACACGGCGTACCCGGAGGGCTACGAGCGGCGCGAGCTGATCGGGGGCCCGATCGTGCTCGTCCGGCTCGACCCGCGGAAGCTCGAGCTGCCCGCCGGCCGCGAGACGTGGGCCCCCGGCGGGATCGTCGCCTACTCCAAGATCTGCACGCACGCCGGCTGCGCGGTGGCCCTCTACCGCAAGCCGACTTTCTCGCCGGTCGAGCCGCGGCCGGCGCTCGTGTGCCCGTGCCACTACTCGACGTTCGACCCCGCCCGCGGCGCGAAGGTGATCTTCGGGCCGGCCGGCCGGCCGCTTCCGCAGCTGCCGGTCTACGTCGACCGTCGCGGGCAGCTGCGGGCCCGCGGCAACCTGTC
Source organism: Thermoleophilaceae bacterium (assembly GCA_045805345.1). GTDB lineage: Bacteria > Actinomycetota > Thermoleophilia > Solirubrobacterales > Thermoleophilaceae > AC-37. The sequence continues at coordinate 1,350 of JBJMLK010000167.1, forward strand.
GGGGCCGCCCGGACCGAGCTGGTGGGGTGTCCGCTCGGGGCGCGCGAGGTCGATCTGATGGTCCGCAGGGCGGTCCGGTTCGTGGACGAGCGCAGCGGCGCGGCGCCGTTCCTCAAGAAGTCGCTGCGCTACCTGTTCCCCGACCACTGGTCGTTCCTCCTCGGCGAGGTCGCGCTCTACGCGTTCCTCGTGCTGGTCGCCACCGGCGTGTTCCTCACGCTCTACTTCGAGCCCAGCCTGGGCGACACGGTCTATCGCGGCGCCTACGAGCCGCTGCGCGGACTGCGCATGAGCGCGGCCTACAAGTCGGTCCTGGACATCTCGTTCGAGGTGAAGGCCGGTCTGCTGATCCGCCAGACCCACCACTGGGCGGCCAACGTGTTCGTCGCGGCGATGGTGCTCCACCTCACGCGCGTGCTGTTCACGGGCGCGTTCCGCAAGCCGCGCGAGCTGACCTGGCTGATCGGGCTGACGATGCTGTTCGTCTCGCTCCTGGAGGGCTACCTGGGCTACTCGATGGTCGACGACCTGCTGTCCGGGATGGGGCTCGCAATCGGCTACGGGGTGGCGACCTCGATCCCGCTGATCGGCGGCAACTTCGCGCTCGGCGTCTGGGGGGCGCCGTATCCCGGCGACGCCGCGTTCGAGTCGCGCATGTTCATCGCCCACGTGCTCGTGCTCCCCGTGCTGATCGGGATCCTGATCACGGCGCACCTCGCGCTCGTGGCGTCGCGCCACCACACGCAGTTCCGGCGGGTGCCGAGCAAGCAGTCCGAGCGCAGGCTCCTCGGCGTGCCGGCGTTCCCCGGCCAGGTTCCGCGTTCGCTCGGGCTCATGTCAGCCGTCACGGGCGTGTTATTCCTGCTGGGCGGGCTGATCCAGATCAACCCGATCTGGCTGTGGGGTCCTTACGAGATCGGGCTCGGCACCAACGGGGCACAGCCGGACTGGTACCTGGGCTGGCTGATCGGCGCGCTGCGGCTGATGCCGGGCTTCGACGTGACGGTCGGCGACTACACGCTCGTGCCGAACCCGTTCTGGGGTGGCGCGTTGTTCCCGCTGATCGTCCTCCTCGTGCTGGCCGCGCTGCCGTGGGCGGAGCGCCGGATCACGCGCGACCACCGGGTGCACAACGTGCTCGACCGGCCGCGCGACGCGCCCGGCCGGACGGCGTTCGGGGCGGCGTTCTTCACCTGGGTCGCGCTCATCTTCTGGGCGGGCGCCGCCGACCGCCTCTACCTGTTCCTGAACTGGAGCTACAGCGTGCAGATCTGGGTCTACCG
>JBJMLK010000168.1:0-5711 GCA_045805345.1 Thermoleophilaceae bacterium
CGCTGCCCGCCGCGATGGCGGCGCTCCGCGCGCGCGGGGGCCGGGCCCCGGCCTCGTTAGATGGGCAATGAGGGGGTGCGCAGAGCGTTCACTCGTCACTTATCCGCGCTATAGGACGGTTAAGTGACGAGTCGCGCCGCGATAGCCCGTAATTGCTGCTGTTTGCGATGGCCGCCGGCCACGAGCAGGGACGACGGCGTGACTCGCTAGGGTCACCGCCGTGGCCGCATTGGTGCGCCAGGTGATGACGCCCGACCCCGTGACGGTCGGTCCCGACGCGACGGTCGAGGACGTCGTGAAGGCGATGCGCGAGCACGAGCTGCCCGGGCTGCCGGTGGTCGACGGCGACGGCCGGCTGGTCGGGATAGTGACCGAATCCGACCTCGTGATCGCCGACGACGAGGGCGACCTCCACATCCCGCACTACATCGAGCTGTTCGGCGGCATGGTGTTCCTCGAGCCGCTGCGCGGCTTCGAGGCGCGACTCAAGAAGGCGGCCGCGGCCACCGCGCGCGACATGATGACCGCCGACCCGGTGACGGTCGAGGCGGACGATCCGGTCCGCAAGGCGGCACGGCTGATCGCGGACAGCGGCCACAACCGGCTGCCGGTGACCGACGGCGGCAAGCTCGTCGGCGTCGTGACGCGCGTCGACGTGCTGGGGGCGCTCGCTGCCGAGTAGCGACGAGGGGCAACGCCCGCCCGAGCGCGCGGTCGCCCGCGTCGACCTCGGCGCGATCGAGCGCAATTGCGCCCGCCTGCGCGAGCTCCTCACCGCCGGCGCGGAGCTGTGCGCGGTCGTCAAGGCCGACGGCTACGGGCACGGAGCGGTCCACTGCGCGCGCGCCGCCCTCGACGGCGGGGCGAGCTGGCTGGGCGTGGCGACGGCGAACGAGGCCGCCGAGCTGCGCGGAGCCGGGATCGACGCGCGGCTGCTGGTGATGGGTGCCCTCACCGACGCCGACGTGCGCACCGCGCTGCTCGCCGACGCCGACGTCGTGGCCTGGACGCCCGAGCTGGTGGCCTCGCTGCCCGAGCGCGCCGGCCCCGCCGTCCCGCGGGTGCACGTGAAGCTCGACAGCGGCATGGGGCGGCTCGGTACGAAGGACGCCGACGAGGCGCGCAACCTGTGCCGGATGATCGGCGACGATCCGCGCCTCGAGCTGGCCGGGCTCATGACGCACTTCGCCACCGCGGACGAGCAGGGCGACGATCACTTCCCGGCCCAGCTCGAGCGCTTCACGGCGCTGGTCGACGCGGTCCGCCCGCACAACCCCGGCCTTGTGGTGCATGCGGCCAACAGCGCCGCCACGTTCCGCGAGCCCGGCGCGCACTTCGACATGGTGCGCTGCGGCGTGGCGGTGTACGGGCTCGATCCATTCGGCGAGGAGCCCGCCGAGCGCGGTCTCGAGCCCGCGATGAGCGTCCACTCCTACGTGGCGTCCGTGAAGCGCTTCGACCCGGGCGACGGCGCGGGCTACGGCCAGACCTGGCGAGCGTCCGAGCCGACCGACGTCGCGGTCCTTCCGATCGGCTATGGCGACGGCTGGCGCCGCGGGCTCTCCAACAACGCTCGCGTGCTGATCGGCGGCCGGCCGTACCCGCTCGTCGGGACCGTCAGCATGGACAACGTGACCGTCGATCTCGGAACCGGCAGCGGCGCCGCGGTCGGCGACCGGGCCGTGCTCGTCGGCGAGCAGGGCGGCGAGCGGATCCTGGCCGAGGAGGTGGCGCGCCGCCTGGGCACGATCAACTACGAGGTGACCTGCGGCCTCACGCCCAGGGTGCGCAGGGCCTACCGCCAGGACCGGTGACGGGGCTCGACCGACTCGGGGACGCGCCGCCCGTCCGCACCGTGCGGGACGCGCTCGGCGCCGCCGGCGCGCCGGCGTGGATCGTGGGCGGCACGGTCCGCGACGCGCTGCTCGGCCGCCCGCTGCGCGACGTGGACCTCGCGGTGACCGGCTCGCCGGAGCGCGCCGCCCGCGCGGTGGCACGCGCCGCTCGCGGGCCGGCATTCCCGCTGTCGGAGCAGTTCGGTGCCTGGCGCGCGATCGGCGCGGGCGGCGACTGGGTGTGCGACGTCTCGCCGCTCCAGGGCTCGACGATCGAGGACGACCTGGCGCAGCGCGACTTCGCGGTGAACGCCATGGCCGTGCCGCTCCCCGGCGAGGAAGCGCCCGCGATCGTCGACCCGACCGGCGGCCGCGCCGACCTCGAGCGACGGCTGCTGCGCGTGCTCGGAGGCGACTCCGTGGACGACTCGGCGTACGGGCGCGACGCGCTTCGCCCGCTGCGGCTGGCGCGGCTGGCCACGGAGCTCGGCTTCACGCCCGACGAGCGCACGGAGCGGCTCACGCGCGAGGCCGCGCCGCGGGTCGCGGACGCCGCTCCCGAACGCGCCTTCGCCGAGCTGCGCCGCCTGGTGTGCGCCGACCGCGTGATCGAAGGTCTCGAGCTGGCCGACCGCCTCGGCCTCGTCGCGGCCGTGCTGCCGGAGCTCGCGGGGCTGCACGGCGTGGAGCAGAGCCACTTCCACCATCTCGACGTGTACGGCCACACGATCGAGGTGCTCCGCCAGCTGCTCGAGATCGAGCGCGACCCGGCGGCCGTGCTCGGCGCCGACCTGGCCGCGCGGGTCGAGGCGGTGCTCGACGAACCGCTCGCCGACGAGCTCACGCGGCGGCAGGCGCTTCGCTTCGCCGCGCTCCTCCACGACATTGGCAAGCCGTCCACGCGCGGCGTCCTGCCGAACGGACGCGTCACGTTCATCGGGCACGACTCGCACGGCGCGGAGGTGGTGGAGGGGATCTGCCGCCGGCTGCGCACGAGCGAGCGGCTCCGCACCTTCCTCGCGGCGATCACACGCCGCCACCTGGTGCTGGGCTTCCTCGTGCACGAGCGCCCGCTCTCGCGCGCGGCGGTCTATCGCTACCTCACGGTCTGCCAGCCGGTGGAGATCGAGGTGACCGTGCTGTCGTGCGCCGACCGGCTGGCCACCCGCGGCCGCAACGCCGAGGCCGCGATAGCGAAGCACCTCGACCTGGCGCGCGAGCTGCTCGAGGACGCCCTGCTCTGGCGCGAGCACGGCCCACCGCGACCGCCGGTCCGCGGCGACGAGCTCGGGGACGCGCTCGGGATCGAGCCGGGCCCGGAGATCGGAGCTCTCCTGAAGCGCCTCGAGGAGGCGAGCTTCACGGGCGAGGTCGCGGACCGCGACGACGCGCTCGACCTCGCCCGCCGGCTGCGCGAGCGGGGGTCAGACTAAAGTCCGACCCCCTGGTGATCGTCGACTGCGCCGTGTACGAGGACGGGCACCGCCGCGCTGGCGGGGTGGAGCTGCACGACGCCTACGAGGCGTGCCGCCGCGAGGAGGACGCCTGGGTGTGGATCGGCATGTTCGAGCCGACCATGGACGAGTTCGACTCCGTGGCGCGCGAGTTCCAGCTACACGAGCTGGCCGTCGAGGACGCCGTGAAGGCCCACCAGCGCCCCAAGCTCGAGGTCTACGGCGACACGATCTTCCTGGTTCTGCGGACGGCTCACTACATCGAGGAGACCGAGGACATCGAGCTCGGCCAGATCATGTTGTTCGTGGGCCCCGGGTTCGTCATCTCGGTCCGCCACGGCGAGGTGACCGATCTCCACCCGGTCCGGCTGAAGCTCGAGGAGCGCGGCGACCTCCTGAAGTGCGGGCCCAGCGCGGTCCTGCACGCGATCGTCGACAAGGTCGTGGACGACTGGTCGCCGGTGATCTCAGCCGTGTCGGACGACGTCGAGGAGACCGAGAAGGACGTCTTCTCCGACGACCGCAACGCGCCGACGAAGCGGATCTACAAGCTCAAGCGCGAGACGATCGAGCTGCACCGCGCCACCGAGCCGCTGATCGAGCCGCTCGTCCGGCTCGTGCGCGACCAGCACGACGTGGTGCACGACAAGATCCAGCCGTACTTCCGCGACGTGCTCGACCACGTGAAGCGCGCGAACGAGGCGGTGGAGAGCCTGCGCGAGCTGCTGAACGGCACGCTCGAGGCCAACCTCGCCCAGGTCAGCGTCCGGCAGAACGACGACATGCGCAAGATCACCGCCTGGGCCGCCATCGCCGCGATCCCGACGGTGATCGGCGCGATCTACGGGATGAACTTCGAGCACATGCCCGAGCTCAGGTGGCGGTTGGGCTACCCGGCGGTGCTGCTCGCGATGGTCCTGATCTGCCTGTTCCTGTACCGCAGGTTCAAGCGCATCGGCTGGCTGTAGCCGCATCTGTAGGGTTCCGCGCCGTGGACGAGGACTGCATCTTCTGCAAGATCGTGGCGGGGGAGATCCCCGCGCAGCGCGTCGACGAGGACGAGCACACGGTGGCCTTCATGGACCTGAACCCGTGGACGCGCGGGCACGCGCTGGTGATCCCCCGCGAGCACTCGCGCAACCTCTACGAGGCCGGCGACGACGACCTGGCGCATACGGCCCTCGCCGCCAAGCGGCTGGCGATCCGGATGCGCGACCGGCTCGCCTGCGACGGCGTGAACCTGATCAACTCGTGCGAGCCGGCGGCTTGGCAGACCGTCTTCCACCTGCACGTGCACGTGATCCCGCGCTACGACGACGACCCGCTCCAGCTCCCGACCCGCCCGCACGAGGCCGATCCCGACGAGCTGGCGCAGGTGGCGGAGGAGCTCCGTGGCTGACCGCGCGCGCTACGAGCGCGACGGCGACGTCGGCATCGTCACGATCGCCGACCCGCCGCTGAACCTGTTCGGCGAGGAGCTGACCGCCGCGGTCACGGCGTGTCTCGACGAGGCCGCGGCCACGGAGCAGCGCGCGCTCCTGATCCGCGCGGAGGGCGACGTGTTCACCGGCGGCGCCGACGTCAACGTCTTCAAGGGCCGGACGCCGGAGCAGGGGAACGAGTTCGCGCAGCAGCTGATCGGGCTGACGCACCGGCTCGAGGAGCTGCCGTTCCCCACGATCTGCTCGGTCCACGGGCTCTGCCTGACCGCGGGCTTCGAGATGGCGCTGGCCTGCGACATGATCTGGGCGGCCGAATCGGCGCAGTTCGGGCTCGTGGAGATCATCGTCGGCCTCACGCCGCTGATGGGTGGCACGCAGCGCGTGGCCGAGCGGGCCGGCCCGGCCCGGGCCCGCGAGCTGGTGATGAGCGGGGGCATCTATCCGGCCGCGACGCTGGAGCGCTGGAACGTGGTCAACCGAGTGGTCGCGGACGGCGAGCTGGCCGAGAAGTCGCTGCGATTCGCGCAGCGCCTGGCGGCGGGACCGACGGTCGCGAACGCCGCGACCAAGCGAATCGTGCGAGCGTTCCTCGAGCACGGCGTGCGCGGCGCGGACGAGCGCGTGGGGGAGATCGCGTCGCCACTGTTCGCAACCGAGGACCTTCAGAACGCGGTCGACGCGTTCCTCACCGACGGGCCCGGCAAGGCCACCTTCCGCGGCCGGTAGGCCCGCCGCGTGGCGTACCTCTCACGGTGACGTGACGTCCCCCACAAGGGGGTAGGCGGTCGTCCCTGCCCTCCGCCCTTCGGGATGCTACTGTCCGGCCCGAATTGGCCGAGTGCTGGGAGCGCTCGGTGCCGTGACAAACGCGTGACCTAAGTTCGGGCCCAACGACGGAACCGAGCCGGGCATGGCAGGAAGGAAGGGTGCAAGAACGCATGGCGACCGGGACCGTCAAGTGGTTCAACGACGAGAAGGGA
>JBJMLK010000169.1:0-9705 GCA_045805345.1 Thermoleophilaceae bacterium
AGGCGATCACGATCTTCGCCCTGCTCGAGCTCTACAAGGCGGGCGAGGCGAGCTGGGAGCAGGCGGAGCCGTTCGCGCCGATCACCGTGAGCGCGTCCACGCGATGAACGAGCTCGCACGGATAGTCGAGGCGCTCCTGTTCCTGTCCTCCGAGCCGCTGGAGGTGAGCGAGCTGGCCGAGGCGGCCGAGGTGGGGGAGGGCGAGGTCGTGGAGGCGCTCGCCCGCCTGCGCGAGCATTACGCCGAGGGCTATCGCGGCGTGGTCCTGCGCGAGGTCGCGGGCGGCTTCACGCTGGCGACGGACCCGGTGGCCGAGCGCGCTGCCCGCCGGCTGCTGTCGCGCCCGCGCACGCCGCCGCTGACCCAGGCCCAGGCCGAGTGCCTGGCGATCGCCGCCTATCTTCAGCCGGTGTCGCGCCCGGAAATCGCGCGGATCCGCGGCGTGGCGTCGGAGTCGGCGGTCGGCACGCTGCTCGAGCGCGGCCTGATCGAGGAGGCCGGCCGCTCGCAGTTCGGCGCGATCCTCTACCGCACCACGCCGCTGTTCCAGAAGCTGTTCGGCCTGAGCGCCCTGGACGCGCTGCCCGACCCGACCGCCTACGACCCCACGCCGGAGGAGACCGCGGAGCTGCGCGACCGGCTGCTCAAGGCCGGGGAGCAGCGGGCGGCCACGTAGCCGCAGCGGCGTTCCGCGCCGCCCCCGCGCCGGGTGCGATGCGCGCGATTGGATGGGCTGGGGAGGGGGTCAGGACGGACCCGTTGCGTCCTGCCCTGATTCCGGATACCGGGACTAAGTCAGGACGGAACCGCCTAAGCCGCCCGCGCCGCCAGCTGCCCACACGCGGCGTCGATCTCCCGCCCGCGTGTCAACCGCACGGTGGCCCGCACGCCCCGTTCCTCCAGGGCGGTCTTGAAGGCGTCGATCGCCCCCCGCGTGGAGCCTCGCAGTGAGGCGTCGGTGGGGTTGTAGGGAATCAGGTTGACCTTGAAGGCCTTCCGTGGCTCGAGGACCTCGGCCAGGGCCACGGCCTGCTCGTAGCGGTCGTTCACGCCGTCGAGCATCAGGTACTCCACGAACACCTGCTGGCGGCGCGCCTGCGACCACTCCCGGCAGGCGTCGAGCACGTCGGGGAGCGGGTAGCGCTCGTTCACCGGCATCAGCTCCGACCGCAGCGCCTCGTCGGCCGCGTGCAGCGACAGCGCCAGCCGCACCGGTGGCCCCTCGCGCGTGAGCCGCTCGATACCCGGGATCCAGCCCACCGTGGAGATCGCCGTCCGCCGGCTCGAGATCCCGATGTCCGGCAGGCGCTCGCACGCGGCGAGCACGGAGTCGAGGTTGAGCAGCGGCTCGCCCATTCCCATGAACACCGCATGGTCGACCGCCTCGAAGCGACGGAAGTGCAGCGCCTGGTCGAGGATCTCGGACGCGGTGAGGTTGCGTCCGAAGCGCATTCGCCCGGTGGCGCAGAACGTGCAGGTAAGCGGGCAGCCGGACTGGCTCGACAGGCACAGCGAGCGGCGCCCGTCGCGATAGCGCATCAGCACCGCCTCGACCGGCTTGGCGTCGCCGGTGGCGAACAGCACCTTCTCGGTGCCGTCGCGGGCCCGCGCCTCGCGCTCGACGGTCAACGCGGACAGCGGCACCTCGGCCGAGAGCCGCTCGCGCAGCGCGGCGGGCAGGTTCGTCATGTCCGCGTACGAGCCGGCCCCGCGCGCCACCCACTCCCACACCTGCGCGGCGCGGAAGCGCGGCTCGCCGGAGCGCTCGAGGACGTCGTCGAGGAGCGTCAGGTCCACGCCGCCAAGTGTGGCAGCGGCTGTCCTATGGCCTACTTCTTCGGAATCTGGATCTCGAACGTGTCGTCGTTCGGAGCGTTGTCGTGGTTGTGCGAGGTGAAGGTGCCCCCGGCGCCCTTGTACTTGCCGGTGCCGCCGACGATCGCGCCGGAGATAACCGGGGCGCCGAAGGTGACGCCAGCCATGAGCGAGAGCTGCCCTCCGGCGAGACCGGCCGTACCGGTGCACTGGGTCCTGGCCGTGTCGAAGTTGCCACCATGCACGACCGAGCAGTTCACGTCGAACTCGCCGACCTGCTTGCCGTCCTGCAGCATCAAGCTGCGGAACGAAAGCTGGTCGCCGGGCGAGAGCGTCTCGGGCCCCTGCTTGCCGACCTTCGTCTTGGGGGCAGCGTCGTTGAAGCCGAAGTCGTTCGTGTCCTTCTCCTTGGCCTTGACGGTCTCGGTGTCGTAGCCGCCCCCGCCGCAGGCGGACAGGCCGAGCACGAGAACTGCGGGTACCGCAAGGATGCTGAGTCGGCGCATTCGGGACTCCTCCCTCGGGTCGAAGGGGCGCGACACTAACGGGATGCGACTCGGGAAGTACCTGGCCCACGCCGGAGTGGCGTCGCGGCGCGCGGCGGAGCGGCTGATCGCCGACGGCCGGGTGACCGTGGGCGGCGCGCCCGTGACCGATCCGGCGCGCGACGTGGACGAGCGGAGCGGCGTGGCGGTCGACGGCGAGCCGGTGGCGCCCGAGGGCCGCGTGGTCTACGCGCTCAACAAGCCGGCGGGCGTGGTCTCCACGGCACGCGACACGCACGGCCGGCCGACGGTCACCGAGCTGGTGCCGGCCGAGCGCCGGCTCTACCCGGTCGGCCGCCTCGACGCCGACAGCACCGGGCTGATCCTGCTGACCAACGACGGCGCGCTGGCCAACCTCCTCACCCACCCGCGCTACGAGGTGCCGAAGACCTACGTCGCGCGCGTGGAGCCGGCCTCGGTGGGCGAGCCCGCACTGCGCCGGCTGCGCGAGGGCGTGGACCTCGACGACGGGCGCACTGCGCCGGCCGGCGTGCGTCAGCCGCGCCCCGGCGTGCTCGAGATCACCCTCCGCGAGGGCCGGAAGCGCCAGGTGCGCCGGATGTTCGACGCGGTCGGGCACCGGGTGGTGGAGCTCGAGCGCGTCGCGTTCGGTCCGCTGCGCCTCGGCGACCTGGGGGCCGGGCGCCACCGCCGGTTGAGCCTCGCGGAGGTCGAGCGCCTCCGGGCCGCCGCACGGCCCTCTGATTGAATCGTCGTCATGCCGATGCGCGCGCTGAGGGGCGCGATAACCACCGAGCGCAACGACGCCGAGTCGATCCTCGAGGCGACCGAGGAGCTGGTGCGCGAGCTGATGCGAGCCAACGACCTCGCGCCGGACGACCTGATCAGCTGCATCTTCACCTGCACGCCCGACCTGAACGCGGAGTTCCCGGCGGTCGCGGCGCGCAACGTGGGCCTGAGCGCCGTGCCGCTCCTGTGCGCGCAGGAGATCGCCGTGCCCGGCGCGCTCCCGCGCGTGATCAGGGTCATGGCGCACTGCGAGACCGCGGCGGAGACGAGCAACCACGTGTACCTGCGCGAGGCGCGGCAGCTGCGGCGCGACCTGGAGGCCGCCCAATGAGCATCGAGTTCGCGGAGCGGCTGCGCCGCATCCCGGTCTACCCCGCGGCCGAGACCTACGAGTTCGGCGGCGAGCTGGTGAAGCTCGCGTCGAACGAGACCCCGTGGACGCCGCACCCCGCCGTGATCGAGGCGATCGAGCGCGAGCTCCAGAACATCAACCGCTACCCGGACCCCGGGAAGTCGCGGCTCCGCGCCGCGGTTGCCAGGCGGCTCGAGACCCAGCCCGGCCGGATCGCGATCGGGAACGGCTCGTGCGAGATCCTGCTCGCGGCCGCCGACGCCCTGCTCGAGCCGGGCGCGGAGATCGTCTACGCCTGGCCGTCGTTCTCGATGTACCCCCACCTGGCCGCGCAGAGCGGGGCGCGGGCGATCGAGGTGCCGCTGGACACGGCCGGGCGGCACGACCTCGAGGCGATGGCGCGCGAGGTGACCGCGGCCACCCGCATGGTGATCGTGTGCAACCCCAACAACCCGACCGCGACCGCGCTGCCGATCGACGAGATCGACGCCTTCGTGGCCGCGCTGCCGCGGCACGTGTGCGTGATCCTCGACGAGGCGTACGTGGAGTTCTCGATGCTCCAGGACCCCGACGAGTCGCTGCCGCTCGCCGACCGCCACCCCAACCTCGTGCTCCTGCGCACCTTCTCCAAGGTGTACGGCATGTGCGGGCTGCGCGTGGGCTACGGCCTGGGCTCGGAGGCCTTCCGGTCCGCGGTCGACCGCGTGCGCCAGCCGTTCTCGGTCAACTCGCTCGCCCAGGCGGGCGCCGTCGAGGCGCTCGAGCACCAGGACGACGTCGCCCGCCGCGTGGAGCGCATGGTGGTCGAGCGGCTGCACGTGGAGGACGAGCTGGCCGAGCGCGGGCTCGCGACCAGCGAGAGCCAGGCGAACTTCTCGTGGGTGGCGCTCGGCGACCGCGACGAGGCGGCCGTGATGCGCGGGCTCGGCGAGCGCGGCGTGATCGTGCGCGGCGGCCGGGACCTGGGCGAGGAGGGCCACATGCGCGTGACCTACGGCACGCGCGAGGAGAACGACCGCTTCCTGACGGCGCTCGACGAGGTTCTGGCCGAGGTGCCGGCGGCCGCGGCGCAGGGCTAGGGCAGCTTCCCGCCGTTCTCGCTAGCCATGGGCGACGATGAGCCCGGCTAGCGCGAGGAGGCCCGTGATCTGGCCGAACATGATCAAGATCAGCTGGTTGTGCATGTCGCGCCGAATCGCGATCAGCTCGTCCTCGATGCGGTCCAGCCTGCGCTCGACGTCGTCGAAGCGCTTATCGATCCGCTCCATCGCGTCGTCGATCCGCTCGTCGGTCCACAAGGTGCGCTCCATGCCAATTAAATCGCGGCGCCGCCCAGATTTCGCCCCCTCAAGCGGGTGGACATGTCGCCGATACGGGTTAGAGTAAGGCGACCCATGCAGCGCGCAGGCACGCACACCAGTCTCGGAAGCGCCCCCTCGGGCGTCTTCGCGCGTGCCTCGTATTGGGCCTGGCGATTTAGCTAGGCGTCCGGCCCGCGGCCGCATCTCGGCCGCCGACCGACCTCAAGAGTCCCCGCCGGACGCCGCCTCCACCGGCCCGCCTCAGGGCCACGCCGTGCCAGCACTAGGATTTTCAACTGCAATTCCGAAAGGGTCCAGGTCCGCATGATGATCGTGATGAGAGAGGGCGCGACGACCGAGCAGGTCGACGCAGTCGTGCGCCAGGTCGAGCAGGCCGGCGCCAGTCCCCACGTCTCGCAGGGCGAGGTCCACACCGTGGTCGGGGCGATCGGCGAGCCCGAGCGCATCGCGAACCTCGAGCTCGAGGGCTTCCCCGGCGTCGATCACGTGGTGCCGATCAGCCGTCCGTACAAGCTCGCCTCGCTGCAGTTCAAGCGCGACCAGTACAGCGTGCTCGACATCGATGGCCGCAAGGTCGGCGGGCCGAACTTCATGACGATCGCCGGGCCGTGCACCGTCGAGTCGCGGGAGACGATGCTCGACGCCGCGCGCATAGTGCGCGACGCGGGCGCGCAGCTCCTGCGCGGCGGCGCCTACAAGCCGCGCACCTCGCCGTACAGCTTCCAGGGGCTCGGCGACGAGGGGCTGCGGCTGCTCCAGGAGGCCAAGGACGAGACCGGCCTGCCGATCGTCACGGAGCTGATGGACGTGCGCGACCTGGAGCCCGTGCTCGAGGTGGCCGACGTGATCCAGCTCGGCGCGCGCAACATGCAGAACTACACGTTGCTCACCGAGGTCGGGCGCAGCGGGCGGCCGGTCCTGCTCAAGCGCGGCCTCTCGGCCACGCTCGAGGAGCTGCTGATGGCCGCCGAGTACGTGCTCAAGGAGGGCAACGAGAACGTGATGCTCTGCGAGCGCGGAATCCGCACGTTCGAGACGAGCTACCGCTTCACGCTCGACCTGATGGCGGTCCCGGTGCTCAAGGAGATGACCCACCTGCCGGTGATCGTCGACCCGAGCCACGCGGCGGGCAAGCGCGCGCTGGTGCCGGCGCTCTCCTACGCCGCCGCGGCGGCCGGGGCCGACGGGATCATCGTCGAGATCCACCCGGAGCCCGAGGCCGCGGTCTGCGACGGACCGCAGGCGCTCTACGCGGAGGAGTTCCCCGACTACCTGCGCAAGCTGGAGCAGGCGGCCGCCCTGGCCGGCAAGGAGCCAGTCAGAGTCTGAGCAGGACGAGGGCCCGCAGCCGCTTTCGTCCGTAGGGTGACGGCCCTATGCGGATCGCAATCCTCGGCGTCGGCCTGATCGGCGGCTCGGTGGGCCTCGCCGCCAAGCGGGAGGGCCACGAGGTGGCCGCCTGGGACGTCGACCCGGCGGTGCTCGAGGCCGCGGTCGAGCGCGGCGCGGTGGACGCCACGGCGGGCTCGGTGGCCGAGGCGGTCGCCGGCGCCGGCGCCGCCTTCCTCTGCGCGCCCGTCGGAGCGCTTCCGGCACTGACCGCCGAGGTGCTTGCTGCGGCGCCGAGCGACTGCGCCGTGACCGACGTCGGCTCGACCAAGCGCGCCCTCGCCGCCGCCACCGACGACGAGCGCTTCGTGGGGGGGCACCCGATCGCGGGGGCCGAATCGTCGGGGGTCGCGCACGCGCGTGCCGACCTGTTCCAGGGCGCCGCGTGGTACCTCACGCCCGGCGACCGCGCGTCCGGCGTCCTCTACGAGCGCCTCCACGGGATCCTCACCTCCTTCGGCGCGCACCCGATCGCGATCGATGCGGAGACGCACGACAGCCTGATGGCCGTCACGAGCCACCTGCCGCACGTGATCGCCGACGCGATGCTGGTCCAGGCGGGCGAGCGGCTCGGCGAGCACGACTCGGGCGTCCCCCGAGTGGGGGCGAGCCTGCGCGACGCCACTCGCGTGGCGGGTGCCAACCCCGCCATCTGGACGGACATCTTCATGTCGAACGCCGCCTCGCTCGCCGAGGAGGTGCGCGAGCTGAGCGGCACGCTCGCGTCCGTGGCGGACTGGCTCGAGGCCGGCGACGCGGAGCGCGTGCGCGACTGGCACGCGCGGGCCCGCGCCGAGCGCCAGCGGCTGCTCGAGGCGGACCTCGCCGGCGGGCCGGTTGACGAGCTGCGCGTGTCGGTCCCCAACCGGCCCGGGATCGTCGCGCAGGTGGCGCTCGCGCTCGGGCGCGGCGGGGTGAACATCGCCGACATGGCCCTGGCGCCGGCGCCGGACAACCGCACGGGGTCGATCACGCTCTGGGTGGTGGGCGACGGCGCGGGTGCGCGGGCGGCGGACCTCGTCGGCAAGCTCGGCTTCCAGGCGGCGCAGCGGGAATGACCACGCGCTTCGACCCCGCCGGCCCGCTTCGCGGCCGGGCCGTGCCGCCGGCCGACAAGTCGATCTCGCACCGCGCGGCGCTCCTCGGCGCCATGTGCGACGAGCCCGTGGCGATCCGCAACTACCTGTACGCCGACGACACGCTGTCGACGCTCGACGCCCTCCGCTCGCTGGGCGCGGCGGTGGAGCCCGAGACCGGCGGCAGCCTGCTGGTGCGCGGGGTCGGGCTCCGGACCGCGGCACCCGTGACCCTCGGGATGCTGAACGTTCGCAACTCCGGCACCCTCCTGCGGATCCTTCCCGGCTGGCTCGCAGGGCAGCCGGGCGGCGTCTGGACGCTTGACGGCGACGAGTCGATCCGCCGGCGGCCCGTCGACAGGGTGATCGAGCCGCTGCGCGCGTTGGGCGCCACGCTCAGCGCGCGCGAGGATCGCTACCCGCCGCTCAGCGTCGGCGGCGCCGACCTCGAGGGCATCGAGTACGCGCTGCCGGTGGCCAGCGCGCAGGTCAAGTCGTGCGTGCTCCTCGCCGGGCTGCTCGCGGGCAGCGAGACCACCGTGATCGAGCCGCTGCCGAGCCGCGACCACACCGAGCGGATGCTGTCGCGCGCGCGGGTGCCGATCGAGCGCGAGGGCCCGGCCGTGCGCGTCTCGCCCGTCGACGAGCTCGAGCTCGATGCCATCGAGGTCCCGGGCGATCCGTCGTCGGCCGCGTTCCTGGCGGCGGCGGCGTGCATCGTTCCGGGATCGCGGCTCGTGCTCGAGGGCGTGGCGCTCAACTGGACGCGCACCGGCTTCTTCCGGATCGCCCAGCGAATGGGGGCGGTGATCGTCGGCGAGCTGGAAGATCCCGCGGCGCCGGATCCCGCCGGCGAGCCCGTCGGCGAGCTCGACGTGACCCAGGCGCCGCTCGAGGGCACGGTCGTGGAGGCGGACGAGGTGCCGCTGGCGATCGACGAGCTGCCCCTCGTGGCGCTGCTCGGGTGCTACGCCGAGGGGGAGACGGTGGTGCGGGGGGCGGAGGAGCTGCGCGTGAAGGAGACCGACCGGATCGCGGCCGTCGTCGACGGGTTGCGCGGTCTCGGCGCCGACATCGAGGCGACCGGCGACGGCTTAGCGGTGCGCGGCGGCTCGGGTCTTCGCGGCGGCGTGCTCGACGCGCGCGGCGACCACCGCATGGCGATGCTCGGCGCGGTGGCGGGGCTCGCCTCCACCGAGGGGGTCGAGGTGGAGGGTATGGACGCCGCGGCGGTGTCGTACCCCACGTTCGAGAACGACGTCCGAGAGCTGACTGCGACCTAGGCACCCGCCGTCCGAGGGAGTTTCCTGCCGCCCTTAAGGGGGAAGACCCCAAGCGAGTTGAGGCAGGTGAGGTGCAGGGGGGCGATGTTCGCGGCCGCGATCGCGGTCATATCGCTGCTCGCATGCGCTCCCGCGCTCGCCGCGACGCCCAAGAGCGGGACGCTCCACCTCTCGAAGGCCGGGAAGGGCAAGGTCACCTGGACCGGCAAGGTCGGCTCGACCGTCTTCACCGCCGGTGCCACGCCCGACGCCTGCTTCACCGACCGCCGGCCCGATCCGAGCACCGGCTGCGACTTCTTCGTGCTCAACGTCGACGCCCCGGAGTCGATCGTCCAGCGGCTCGTGGGCGAGATCCCGGTGCGGGTCAGCGGCTTCGGCAGCCAGGACCTCGACATCGCCGTCTACGTGCGCAACCCGAACGGCACCGTCGGCTATCCGATCGTGCCCGACGACCCGACCGCGGGCGGCCAGGCGGCCGGCACCCCGGAGGTGTTCCCGATCGAGAACCCGACCGGCCCCGCGCGCTCCTACTACGTGGCGATCGTCCCGTACCAGGCCCTGCCGAACACGAAGTACAACGGCTCGGCGTCGTTCGACTTGAAGCGGGCCAAGCCGTCGCTCGCGAAGCTGAACAAGCGTCTGGGCGCGGGACCGAAGAACTACCGGGCGTCACACGACAGGTACGTCTCGCACTCCGAGCCGTCGATCGCGATGGACCCGACCAACCACAATCACCTGATCGCGGGCTCGAAGATGTACCAGGCGCTGCCGCGCTACCTGTTCAAGGCGGGGACCTACGAGTCGTTCGACGGCGGCCGCCACTGGCGCGACCTCGGCCAGCTGCCCGGCTACTGCAAGGCGCCGGGCCAGTGCAACCCGAACGACGAGGACCACTACCGCACGGTCTCGGACATCTCGCTGACGATGGACGACGAGGGCAACTCGTACGCGAACGTGCTCGACGCACCCGGCGGCACGCTCGCGTTCACCGGCTTCAACATGACCGCGCACGTGAAGAAGCGCGGCTCGAAGCACTGGAGCCAGCCGGTGATCGTGCACGACAACCAGTCGAACCCGATCACCCAGCAGACGCTGCTCGACGACAAGAACTGGATAACCGTCGACAACGCCACGCACCTGGACGGCACCCCGAACAGGCCGCGCGACGGGAAG
>JBJMLK010000170.1:0-16422 GCA_045805345.1 Thermoleophilaceae bacterium
GACTTCGCGAGCTACCGCAAGGCGGCGATCTCCGGCTCGACGTTCGAGGACCTGAACGCGGACGGCGACCGCGACGCCGGCGAGCCGGCCACGAGCGGTCGCACCGTGCACCTCGAGCCGGGCAACCTCACGGCCACCACCGACTCGAACGGCGACTACAGCTTCGAGGGCCTCGACCCGGGCTCGTACACGGTCACCGTCGACGAGCCGTCGGCCTGGACCTGCTCGGCGCCCGCCGGCTGCCAGCACGACGTGACCGCGGCCTCAGGCGACGCGGACGCCGGCAACGACTTCGGCGACTACCGCAAGGTCGCCGTGGCCGGCACGAGCTTCGAGGACACCGACGGCGACGGCACGCGCGACTCAGGCGAGCCCGACAATGACGGACGGACGGTGAGGCTCGACCCAGGCACGCCGGCCGACCCGGGCGACGACCTCTCGACCACCACCGGCGCGAACGGCGACTACTCGTTCGGCGCCCTCGTGCCCGGCACGACCTACCGCGTCTACGAGCCCGCCGTGAGCGGATGGAGCTGCTCGACCGCGGGCGGCTGCGAGCACAGCGTGGCCACCGCATCGGGCGACGGCACGAAGGGCGGCAACGACTTCGCCAGCTTCCGCCCCGCGTCGATCTCAGGCACGACCTATGAGGATCTGAACGCCGACGGCGACCGCGATGCGGGCGAGCCCGGCACGAGCGGACGCACGGTGCACCTGGGCAGCCGGACGACGACGACCGACACGAACGGCGACTACAGCTTCGGCAACGTGGACCCCGGGAGCTACACGGTGACGGTCGACGAGCCGGCGGGTTGGATCTGCTCCGCGCCCGCGGGCTGCTCGCACGGCGTGACCGTCGGATCGGGCGAGGGCGTCACGGGCAAGGACTTCGGCGATTACCGCAAGCTGGCGATCGCCGGCACGAGCTACGAGGACAGCGACGGCGACGGCACGCGCGACGCGGGCGAGCCCGCCGATCCGGGCCGCACGATCGCCCTCGATCCCGGCACGCCGGCGGACGCGGGCGACGACGTGACGACGATCACCGCGGCCGACGGGTCGTACAGCTTCACCGGGCTCACACCGGGCACGACCTACCGCGTGCGGCAGGTGGCGGCAAGCGGCTGGACCTGCTCGGCGCCGAGCGGCTGCGCGCACTCGGTGCCGACGCAGTCTGGCGACGGCCTCCTCGGCGGGCGCGACTTCGGCGCCTACCGCGGCGCGAGCATCTCCGGCACCACCTACCAGGACCGCGACGCCGACGGCGCTCGCGGCGCAGGGGACCCGGACGCCGCGGGCCGGACCGTCTACGTCGACGCCGACGGCTCGGGCGACCTGAGCGCCGGCGACCCCACCACGACCTCGAGCGCCGGAGGCGACTGGTCGTTCGGCGACCTCGCCCCGGGCACCTACACGGTTCGCATGGTCGAGCCCGGCTCGGACTGGCACTGCTCGGACCCGGCGCCAGGCTGCGGGCACACCGTGACGGTCGCGTCGGGCGCGACCTCGAGCGGGCACGCGTTCGGCGACTACCGCGACGTGGCCGTGGTGGGCGTGAAGTTCGACGACCTCGACGGCGACGGCCATCAGGACGACGGCGAGCCCGGCCTCGGCACGCGCAAGATCTACCTCGACCCGGGTACGCCCGGCGACCCGAGCGACGACGTGGAGACCACCACCGGCGGCGACGGCTCGTTCGACTTCCCGGGGCTCAAGCCGGGCGTGAGCTACCGCATCTACGACCCGATCGTCGACGGCTGGACCTGCTCGACCGACTGCGTCTACACCCTCGCGCCGCTGTCCGGCGACGACCCGGCCAACGTCGAGTTCGGCGCCTACGCCTTCGCGAAGCTCCAAGTGCGCGAGGCGATCGCCCCCGCCTCCGACCCCGGCCGCTTCGACCTCTCGATCGACGGCACCGTGGGCAAGGCTGCGGCCGGTAACGGCGACTCGACCCCGGTCAGGCAGCTGCTCGCCGGCCCCCACTCCGTGGCCCAGGCCGCGGCGGCCGGTACGAACGCGGGCGACTACGCGCAGGCGCTCACCTGCCGCGGCGGCGGCGGCAGCGGCGCGCTCGTGGACTCGAGCGGCGGCACCGTGACGCTCGATGCAGGCGACGACGTGGTCTGCACGTTCGCCGCCACGCGCGCGGCCTCGATCGCCGGCGCGACCTTCGAGGACGTGGACGGCGACGGCTCGGCGCGCAAGCCGGGCGACCCGCTGGTGGCCGGCGGCGAGGTGGACGCGGAGCCGAGCGGCGGGACGAGCGGCACGAGCCCGGTTCGCTACAGCATCAAGACCGACTCGCGCGGGCACTACGCGATCACCGGGCTCGCCCCGGGCCGCTACGTGGTGCACGGCAAGCCGCGCTCCGGCTACGAATGCACCTACCCCAAGGGCTGCACCACGACGGTCACGGTTGCCGCTGGGCAGCACGTGGCGGGCGTGGACTTCGGCGACCACAAGCCGGCGATCGACTGTGGTACGAGCGACGCGCCGTCGGCCGACTGCCCGGACAAGCCCGACGATCCGCAGCCGCCCGTGCACGGCTGCCCGACGCGCCCGGTGGTCACGTGGGTGCGCGGCCACCACATCGACCACGTGGTCTTCTACCTCGACGGCAAGCGCCGCAGGACGGTGCGCCACGCCGACCACCGCGGCCGCTGGTCGCTGCGGATCGAGCGGCGCAAGCTCACGCCCGGCCACCACTCGGTGCGCGCGCGTGTGTTCTTCACGAACTCCCGCAAGCCGATGACGCTGCGCTTCCGCGTGCGCGGCTGCCTGACCGGGAAGGTGTCGAAGGCGATCCAGACCTCGCCGCACATCCCGGCCGCGTGCGTGAGCCGCGCGTTCCGCGCCTACGTGACCGGCGACACGATCAGGCGCGTGGTGTTCACGCTCGACGGCCGTCGCGTGAAGTCCACGCAGGTGGCCGACTGGAAGGGCCGCTACTGGGTTGCCGTAGACCCGGCCGAGCTGAAGGCAGGACGTCACGAGCTGCGGGCGAAGCTCAGCTTCGTGGAGGGCAGCGGCAAGCGGCCGCACGAGCTGCGGATGACCTTCAGGCGCTGCGGGAGGCCGTCGTGAGGCCGCGCCTGGCGGCGGTGGCGATGGCCGCGATCCTCGCCGCGACCGCGGCTGGTCCGGCGCAGGCGTCGACCGTGATCGGCGCCGCGCAGGCCAGGCAGCAGGGCGCGCCTGCCGCGCAGCAGCCCGCCGTACAGCAGCCCGCAGGGCAGCCGAGCCGCGACGACGCCGAGCAGCGCGGCCACGTGATCCCGGACGAGGCGCGGCGGCAGGACCCCGTGCCGAAGCCCACCCCGGCGCCGCCGAGCACGCCGCCCGTGAGCGCAAGCCCGGTGCGCGCGGTCTCGCCCTCGGGACCGGCGGCCGCGCCCCAGCGGCCGGAGCTGCCGCGTACCGGCTGGAGCGACGGCGCGGCGCTCGCGTTCTTCGGGCTGATGATGGCCGGCGCCGGGCGTTGCCTGCGCCGCGCTATCGCCTAGCGCAGCGTCAGCGGTAGGCGACCGCGGTCAGTCGCTCGAAGCGGACGATGCCCTGCGTCTCCTTCGGGTCGGCGAGCTTCGTGGCGTGGACGGTCACGGTCAGCTGATCCGGGTTGCCCAGCCTGCGGATCGCGTCGGTCACGTCCAGCGTGACGGCGGTGGGGGTCACGTCGTGCTCGGGGCGCATGTCGAACGGGCTGACCGGCTCGCGCTTCCAGTCGCAGTGGCCCTCGTCGCCCCAGCACTGCTCGTGGGCGAACAGCGTGAACGCCGCGGCGAAGCGGGGGTGGTCGCGCCCGGCGTCCGCGCGCAGACGCGGGGCGTTGAGGAACACGTAGGCGGTGAACGTGCCCTCGTCGCGGCGCATGCCCTCGAACACGAGGTCGAGCCGCGACAGCGAGCCGAAATCGATCGGCAGCTCGAGCGGCTTGCCCTTCCAGCGCTCCATCAGACCGTCCCCGGGACCGACGCCGACTGCGCCGCGTACTCGTATCCGAGCTGCGAGACCTTCAGCACCTCGCGAACCTTGAACGAGGGAGCCTTCGCGTAGGTCATGGCCCTGTCCAGGAACGGGTAGTTGGCCATCGCCCCCGGGTTGTTGTGCTGCCAGATCCGCCACACGCGGTCGACCATCGTGTGGTGCGCCCAGAAGAGCGGGTCGAACGCCGCCCAGTTGGGGTCGCCCATCGTGCCGCCCACCCATCCGTGGAGGTTGTCGTGGACGAAGGTGATGCGCCGGTTGAACTCGTCGAACGAGCTCGGCTCCATGATCCAGTCCCAGTACTGGCGAATCGGGGGACCGATCGGATGCTGGCCCGAGCTCGGATCGCCGCCGGGCCGGCGCGAGGTGCGCGTCGGCCAGCCGCGCCGGGGCTGCACGCCGAACGGCTTGATCGGCGCGTCGTGCAGCACGTTCGCGCGCCGCCCGCCGGCCGTGCGCTTGCTGTAGGCGTCGGGTATGCCGGCCTCGTCCACCCAGTCCCACCACGGAAGCGTCACGTCGCTGTCGATGTCCTGCAGCGCGAGCTCGAAGTGGTAGAGGTAGCCGCGGTGCCACGGCAGGAAGACCGCGTTGTGGTGCTGGCAGAGGCCGAGCGGCACGCCGTGCCAGCCGGCGTAGAACTGGTAGCCGCGGTTGTCGCTGCGCGCCATGAACCCGCGGACCGCCTCGCGGAACCGCCCCAGCGCGTCCTCGCTGAGCTGGGACACGCTCTCGCGCAGCTTGAGCGCCGCCGTGGTGGCAGCCGGCTGCGCGGGTGCGGTTACCGGCACGACCCGTCCCGTCTCCCCGGCGGGCGCCGGCGAGGCAGTCGCGGCCGCGCGCGGGTCAGCGTCGTCCTCAGGGCCGCGGCCAGCACCACGCCCACCGGCAGTACGGCACCGACCGTCTCCTCGACGGGCATCCCGGCAACGTGAGCGAGCGGAAGCAACACGGCGTTCGTGCGCAATCTATGCGCGAACGCGCCAGAGCGCAAGGGTTGATTTGAGCGAACCGCGGTAAGGCTCCCGTTTGGACCCTGATTCGGCGGGCAATACTCCCCGCCGGGATGCGGAGGCGTCCAACAGGGGGGCTGGCAATGGTCGCCGCTTGCGCGGCGGCGCTCCTCGCGTGCGCGCCGGCGAGCGCGGCGCCGGTCACGAAGTCCGACGTGACGATCACCGCCAGCGACGGCGTGCACCTGTCCGGCGACGTGCACCTGCCGGGCGCGCATGGGCGCTATCCGGCGATCGTCGACATGGAACCGTACGGACGCTCGACGTCGACCACCTACGTGAAGGACGGCTACGCGCACGTGAACACCGACGTGCGCGGCAGCGGCAAGAGCGGAGGCGCGCTGTGCCTGCTCTGCTACCGCGAGCAGCTCGACGTGAGGGACGTCGTGGAGTGGGCCGCCCGCCAGCCGTGGAGCAACGGCAAGGTGGTGCTGTACGGCTACTCGTACTCCGCGATCACGGCACTGCTCGGCGCCGCGCTCGAGCCGCCGCACCTGACCGCGGTGATCGTCGGCCACCCGCCCACCGACCCGTACCGCGACGTGATCTGGCAGAACGGGCTGTACCTCCAGGGCTTCGTGGCGCAGTGGTTCGCCGGTCAGACTGCGGCGCAGTCGGTGGGCGGCCCGCCCGGGGCCCAGGCCCTCGACCGCGCGCAGCAGCAGTTCGCGATCGAGACTCGCGAGATCCCGCTCGACAGCGGCGTGTACCACGAGCGCTCGGTGATCGACCGGCTTAAGCGGATCAAGGTGCCGACCTACGTCTTCACGGGCTGGTCCGACATGTACTCGCGCGGCGACATGTGGCTGATCGACGGACTGGCCGCCAAGCACCGGCTGCTGTGGATCGACGCCAGCACCCACCACGGCAAGGGCCGCGGAGGGCAGCTGGACGCGCCGTACGACACCGCCAACGAGGAGCTGCTCGCGCTCAGCGCCGAGGCGCCGAAGGGCGAGGTGCTCAAGTGGCTCGACCGGTTCGTGAAGCACCGCCGCAACGGCATCGCGGGCAAGCCGCGCGTGCGCTACTTCGACCTCGGCGACCGCACCTGGCACCACGCGCGCAGCTGGCGCTCGGTCACGCGGAAGCGACCGGAGCTCTACCTGTCGGGCGGGCGAAGCGGCACCGCGCACTCGCTCAACGACGGCACGCTCGCGGGCCGGCCGCCGAAGGGCCGCGCGTCGTACCAGGAGTCATACGTGTACGACCCGACCGCCGGCAGCTCGATCCCGATCGACCGCGAGGGCCCCGACGGCTTCCTCCCCTACGCCCCGCTCGACCAGCGCTTCGACGAGCCGCACGGGCTCACCTACACCACCCCGCCGCTGAAGCACGCGATGCACCTGGCGGGACCATCGGAGCTGCGCTTCTGGGCGATCACCGAGGCGAGCGACATGGCCTGGGTGGGCCGCCTTGTGGACGTCGCGCCCGACGGCTCGGCGCGGCTGATCACCTCGGGGTGGCTGCGCTCGAGCTTCCGGCGCGTGGATCCGCGCCGCTCGCGCGACGGCGCGCCGTACCTGCCCGACGACCGCCAGGTGCCGGTCACGATCGGGCTGGCGACCAAGTACCGGATGGACATCTGGGACATCGCCTGGACGCTCAAGCGCGGGCACCGGCTGCGGCTCTGGCTGAGCTCGTCGGACTCGCCCAACCACGAGCCGCTGGCCGCGGCCGGGCGCAACCTGATCCTGCACGAGCCGGGCCACCCCTCGCGGCTGATTCTCGGCACGCGGCCCTGACCTCGCGCCGCGCGCGATCCTGCATACTGCGCGCGTGGTCCTAGCCGCGCCCTTCGCCGCCGTCGCCGGGCTGCTCGCCGTGGCCGGCGCGCTCAAGCTGCTCGCCCCCGCGCGGCCGCAGGCTGGAGCACCCGCGCCGGGCGCCGCACTGGGCGCGACGGGCACGCGCGCGGCGGGTCTCGTGGAGCTCGCGCTCGGCGCCGTGGCGCTGGCCGCGCCGGGCCGTCTGGTGGCCGCTCTCGTGGCGGCCGCGTTCGCGGCGTTCGCCGCCTACTCGCTGCGGCTGGTGGTGGCCGGCGACGCGGCCGACTGCGGCTGCTTCGGCGTGGAGAGCCCTCGGCTCGGGATCGGACACGTCCTGCTCGACCTCGCGTGCGCGGGCGTGGCCGCGGCCGCGGCGATCGCGCCACCGCGCGCCGTGACGTCGCTCGTGGCGGACGCGCCCGCGAGCGGCCTGGCGCTGGCGGCCGGCGTGGTGGCCGCCGTGTACGCGATCTACCTGGCGTACACCGTGCTGCCGCGCGCCTGGGGGGCCTACCAGGGGGCGGGCGGGCGGTGACCGAGCGCCTGACCCACGAGGCCGCCGGGCTGCTCGAGCGCCGCACCTCGCGCCGCGGGGTGCTCGCGCGGGCCGCGCTTGCGGCGTCCGCGCTCACGGTCGCGCCGCTGCGCTACCTGCTTCGGCCGGGCACCGCCTGGGCCGCGATCTCGCCGGACGGCTGCTCCGGCGGACTCTGCACCGACGGCTACACGGCCTTCTGCTGCGAGATCAACAAGGGCAACAACACCTGCCCCAAGCACAGCTACATAGCCGGCTGGTGGAAGTGCAGCGCCTACCGCGGCAGCGGCCTGTGCGAGCCGCAGGGCGTGCGCTACATCGTGGACTGCAACCGGATCCCGGGCGACGACTTCCCGGGCGGCTGCCAGTGTGCGAACGGCAGCTGCAGCAACCGCCGGGTGGACTGCAACCACTTCCGCTACGGGCAGTGCAACACCCAGGTGGCGGGCACGACCGAGGTGGCCTGCCGGCTGATCGTCTGCGAGAACCCGTCGCGGATCCCCGACTTCAACTGCAACAGCACGGTGAAGTACGACGACGCGACCTGCGGGCACGAGGCGGGCTGCCTCGACAAGCCCGAGCAGCTCGCGGGCGCCGGGGGCGCGTAGCGTGACCGCGCTCGTGGCCGTCGAGACGCTACTGCTGGTGCTGCTGGTGCTGCTGGTGGCGGGCCTCCTGCGCAGCCACGCGGAGATCCTCCGCCGGCTCGGGCCGCCCGCGGACGAGGCCGGCGACGAGCCGTTCGTGGTGCGCGAGCACGCGCCGGCGCGCGCGCCCGGAGCGCTCGCCGCGCCCGACGTCGCGGGCGCGACGCTGCCGGGCGACTCCGCGAAGGTGTCGCTCGCGCCCGGCTCGCCGCCCACCCTGCTCGCGTTCCTCACGAGCGGCTGCACGAGCTGCCAAAACTTCTGGGAGGCGTTCGGCACCGGCGAGGCTGGCGAGCTCGCGCCGGACGTGCGCGTCGTCGCGGTGACCAAGGACGGCAGCCACGAGAGCCCGTCGCGGCTGCGCGAGCTCGCGCCGCCCGGGCTGCCCGTGCTCATGTCGTCGGCGGCGTGGGACGCGTACTCGGTGCCGGGCTCGCCGTACTTCGTGTACGTCGAGGACGGCGAGATCCAGGGCGAGGGGTCCGCCACCCAGTGGCCGCAGCTCGCATCGCTTCTGCGCGACGCGCGGGCCGATGCGCGCGTGGCCGGCGGGGAGCGGCGGGCGCTGAACGCCGACGCCGCGCTCGAGGCGGCCGGCATCGGCCCGGGCCACCCGAGCCTGTACCCGACGCGCGGGGCGGACGCGTGAGCGCCCCCGTGCTGCTGGCGGTCAGCTTCGCGGTGGCGCTGCTGGCCGGCGTCTACTCGGCGTGGTCGCCCTGAGGAGAGTCGATGCTCGCGAGCATCACCCCGCTCGGTGAGCGGGCACGCGGATCGCGATGGGGCCTGACGGTCGCCTTCTACGTGGTGAGCTCGACGCTCGCGGGCGCGGCTGTGGGCGCTCTCGCAGGGGCGCTCGGGAGCCTCGCGTGGAAGGGCGACGAGGCGCTCGACGCCCGCGCCGCGCTGCTGGCGGGAGCGCTGGCGGTCGGCTTCGCGCTCGACCTCGGCGGCCGGCTGCCGACGCTGCGGCGGCAGGTGAACGAGGACTGGCTGCGCGAGTACCGCGGCTGGGTGTACGGCGCCGGCTTTGGCGGCCAGCTCGGGCTGGGCGTGACGACGATCGTTACCACGTCGCTCGTGTACGTCACGCTCCTGGCGGCCTTCCTGTCGGGAGGCACCGCGCGCGGCGCGGCCCTCGGCGCGGCGTTCGGGCTCGCGCGCGGCGGGGCGCTGCTCGCGGGGGCGCGCGTGAGGCGACCCGCCGACCTCACGCGGCTGCACCGCCGCATCGACCGCTGGCGCGTTCCGGTGCGCGCGGGCACGCTGGCCGCACAGGTGCTGCTCGCGGCCGCGCTGGCGCTTGGGGCCGGCGCGTGAAGGTCGCGGCACACGGCATCTCGGTGGACCTCCCGGACGGCTGGGAGGGCCGGATCTTCCGCCGCCGGCACGCCGACCCGACGCTCCACGCCGCCACGTACGCGCTCCCGTTCGAGGACGGCGAGTTCGGCACGCGGTCGACCGCGCGGATGCCGGCCGGCGCCACGTTCCTCACCCTCACCGAGTACCGGCCGGGGCAGGGGCTCGAGCCCGGTAGGGGCCTGTTCGCGGCGCGTGCCATCCCGCTGCCGATCCCGCGCTCGCGCTTCAAGCCCAACCACCTGCTGGTCGCCCGCCCCGGCCAGCGCGGGTTCCAGCACTTCTTCACCGAGGGCGGCCGCCCGTTCTGCCTCTACGCCGTGATCCACGAGCCGCGCCTCGGCGCGGCGCGGGCCGACGTCGACGGGGTCAACCGCGTGCTCGAGACGCTGTCGATCGAGCCGCGGATCGGCGCGCGCTAGGCGCTAGGGCGGGGTCACCCCGCCGGTGCCGGTCCCGCCACCGCCGCCGCCGCCCGAGTCACTGCCTCCACCGCCGCCGCCGGAGTCGCGCAGGTGGCCGGTGTAGCGCGCGGCGTCCTTGCCGAGGTCCTTGTCGTCGCCGCATTGGGTGTGGTTGATACGGCGCGGGTTGTCGTACTTGGCCGTGACCTTCGTGGCGACCCCGTCCGCGTCGACCTCGGTCACCTTCACCGAGATCGTCGCGCGCGCCTCGCCGCCGTGCTCGTACACGCGGCCGGCGCAGCGGATCGGGAAGTGGAACTTGTTCTTGCCCGCGTACTCGCCGGGCCCCTTGCGGTCGAGCACGACGCGGTCCACGCGCTTCTTCCCACGGTGGCGGTGGAGGATCACCTCGTCGCACGGGCCGGAGTCGCACTTCGAGGTGAACAGCCACGTGCGGGCGACCTTGTCGCCCTCGTGCTCCCCCTTCACGCGCACCGCGCGCGTGATCTTGCCCTTCATCGCGAACTCGCCGTCGAGCCGCCCGTCGACGGAGTCGGCGGCCGCGGTCAGCACGGGGACGGCGGTCGCGGCGGCGGCGATCACGAACAGCAGGACGCGGCGCACGCCGCGGAGGGTAACGGCGGCGGTTTGTGGATGGTGCGTCTATACGTTGTGTCCGCCCGACGCGCGCGGTCGCTCGACTGCAAACAGCGGCTTAGGAAGGAGCCCGATCCGTTCACTCGTCACTTATCCGCCCTATGGCACGGTTAAGTGACGAGTCAACGCCGGGACCCACCCTTATTGCCGCTTTTCGCGGTGGCGCTCGTCACCGCGTAGGGTCGCGCGCCCGGGCATGCCAGTCGCCTCGCTGCACATCGCGCGCTATGACCTGCCGACCGCCCTGCGGTCCGCCGTGCGCGTATGGCGCCGGCGCGCGGACTTCGAGACGACGCCCGGGATGGCGGTCGGGGCGCTGTTCAACACCGCGGACTTCTGGGTCCTCCCGTCGCCGAAGTTCACGCCGCGCCGCTACGCGATCCTCTGCGGCTGGGACGACGAGGACGCCCTCGACGAGTTCCTGGCCGGCTCGCCGCTGCTCGAGGCGTTCCACCGCGGCGCGAGCGAGACGTGGCACGCGAAGCTCGAGCCGGCGACGGTGATCGAGGGCCAGTGGCGCGGCTGGCCCGACGAGGGCGCCGAGCTGCGCCCGCTCGAGGAGGACGACCCCGTGTGCGTGATGACCTACGGCCGCGTCCGGCCGAGTCAGACCTGGACGTTCTGGCGCGCGAACGGAAGGGTCGTGAGCGAGGCGCGCCGAAACCCGGCCATGCTCGGCTGGATCGCCCTGGCCGACAGGATCGGCACGGCCAGCACGTTCTCGGTCTGGCGCTCGGTGGCCGAGGCCAAGGCGTTCGCCTACGGGCCCGGTGACCACGCGCCGATCGTGCGGCCCTCGCGCACGGTGCCGTGGCTTGAGAACCGCTTCTTCGCCCGCTTCCGGCCGATCTCCTCGGCGGGCACGATCGACGGCCGCGACCCGGTGGCAGCGGCTCTGTCGCGCGATTTGGCCGCCGCGCCGGCACCGGGGTAGGCTCGCGCGATGCAGGTGCGGGAACCGATCGGGCGCACGTTTCCGATCGCCACCGTCGAGGTGATCCGGATGCCGACGATGCTGGAGGCCTTCCAGGTCTGGTGGCGCTACACCCGTGCCTGGAAGCTGCGCGAGCGCGCCACCGACGGCCGTCAGATCGTCGGCGCGCAGTACACGTTTCGCGGTGACGAGCTGCACGCGCCGTGGGGCCCCAAGCCGCGCTTCTTCCCCGAGGCCATGCGCCCGGACGCCTGGGGCTGGTTCCCCGACATGCGGCGCGTGCTGATCCTGAGCGCGTGGGAGAGCCGTGAGGCGCACGACGCCTACGAGGCGCGGCTCCACCTGCCGCAGGGGACCGAGCGCTGGGTGGCGCGGCTGCGGCCCGTGAAGGTGAAGGGGAAGATCGAGGGCGAGCAGGTGCTGGGCGAGTTCACCGAGCTCGCGGGCACCGGGCACAAGCCGGGCGTGTCGATGACCTGGAACAAGCACGGGCTCTGGCACGAGCCGACATGGCGCGCGTGGGTCCGCAAGATCGTCGATGCCACCCACCGGAGCCCGGGCGCACTGGCGTCGATGGGGACCGGCTGGGCCCTGGGGCTGCCGTACTTCAGGGCGTTCACGCTCACCTGCTGGCGCCGCCTCGACGAATCGGTGAAGTTCGCCTACCGGAATCCGCACCACGCCGACGTGATCACGTGGTGGGGCGACCCGGAGCGCTTCAGCGAGCCGTGGTGGGGCCGCTTCGTGGTCGAGCAGTCGCGCGGGACGCTCGCCGGCAAGGACCCGTTCGAGGGCATCGAGCTGGATCCCGAGGCGCCGCCTCCCGACGACGGGAGAGTGGCTACCGGACCGGCTGCCACGTCGGCTGCGTCCCCTTCGTGATCCGCTGCGCGCGGTGGCCGTCCGCGGTCATCGTCCACACGTAGCCCGCGCGCTCGAACGCGATCAGCGTCCCGTCGGGCGACCAGGTGGGCTCCGAGCCGCCGAGGCGCGTGAGCCGGTGAGCGTTCTTGCCGCTCGCCTTGGCGGCGACGATCTCCGGCCCGTACTTCTGCGCCTTGCGGATCCCGACCTTGCAGTCGCGCGTGCCGCGCACCCGCGGCCCGTCGGAGCTCGAGACGCTGTAGTCGCGCGTGTACGCCACGTGACGCCCGTCCGGGGCCCAGTCGGGCGCGTAGCTGCCGTTGTTGCGCGTGAGCCGGCGCCGCACGGTCAGCGTCGGGTCGAGCGCGAAGACGTCGTCGAGCTGCGTGGAGTTGCACCAGCGCTCGCGGTTGACGGTGGCGGAGTACGCGAGCCCGGCCCGCGACCACGCCGGCTCGTAGCCGAGCTGCTTCAGCCGCTTTCGGCCCCTGCCGTCCAGCCGGACCGAGAAGAGGCGGGTGTCGCCTGCGCCCGCCGCGAACGCAAGGCGCGCGCCGCCGGGCGCGAACGCCGGCGTCTGCGGGTACGGCACGGCCACACTGTCGCGCACGACGACCCGTCGACCCGTGCCGTCGAGGCCCATCAGGCCGATCGCCGTCGAGTGGCGCGCGGGGTCGCACGTCTGGAACGCCAGCTCGAGCCCCGACGGCGCGACGGCCGGCTCGGAGTCGCAGCCCCCGCCGGCCACGCCGGCCGGGGTGACGCGCTTGCGTGAACTGCCGTCGGGCTTCACCGTGTAGATCCCCTCACCGGGGCGGACGAACGCGATCCTGCCGTTGCGTCCGGGAAATGCCGCCTGCGCGCAGGCGGGCGCGAGGCACGCGGCAGCGACCGCTAGTGCCAACGCGCGCCTCACCGCCCGTCCCCCAGCTCGCGCAACGCAGCCGCGATCGCCCGGAACAGCGGCCTGACCACCCGCCGGCGCCCGTTGTCGCCCTGCATGTCGTAGGCGGCGAAGCCCGCCACGCCGTACTGGGCGCGCGCCGCCAGGAAGTCGGCCCGCCAGGCGCCTGCGCCGTCGGGCGAGCGGTGGCCGGTGTTGCCGCCGAGGCCGGCGGCGGGCGCGTAGCCGGGCGTGACGCCGACCACGTACTTCGCGGCGATCCGGCGCAGCACGCCGCCGCGCCGCGCCATCGTCCGCTGGCCCGTCGACTGCACGAACGCCGACCGGCGTGGGTTGCCGACGAAGCGCGGGTACTCCTCGCCGATCACCGCGAGCGAGTCGCGGTCCACCGTCCGCCAGAAGCGCTTCAGCTCGGAGGTCATCGGCCTCGACGCGAGCTTGAGCGTCTCGTGCGCCACGAACACGAGGCCGCGAAGCTTGCCGTCGCCCAGCTCCGGGCGCCCGTAGGTGACGCCGTTCATCATCCCGCGCACGAGGTCGCGCGCCCCGCGCCCGGACTTGCCGACGGCGTTCGTCGGCACCTCGTCGAACTGCCAGCGGTCCACGTCGATGTCGTGGATCTCCTCGACCTCGCGCATCCGGTCGCGGAAGCGGCGGCCGAGCTCGCGGCCCCAGCGGTACGCACTCGATCCGCCGCGCGCGAGCAGCGCCGCGAGCGACGGGGCCGGGCCGTCCATGCCGCGGTCCGACTCGAGCTTGCGCTCGTCGGCCGAGTCGAGCCGGCGGTACTCCCAGAACTTGTTGGGCGTCCAGCCGAAGAGCGGCGCGAAGCGCCCGCCCGGAACGTCGGTGGTGGTGGGCTCGCTGCGCCGGCGCTCGGCGCGCGGGGAGGTGCCCCAGTAGCTGCCGTAGTAGATCGGCGTGCCGCGCGGGAAGCCGGCGTCCGCCATCGCGTCCGCGATCACCGGCAGGTCGTCCGCCGAGTAGTAGGCGAGGCCCACGACCGGCCGCGCGTAGGACGCGCCGGCGGCGTGCGCGGGACCGGGCGCCAGCGCGCACGCGAGGGCGACCAGGGCTGCGAGACCGGTGCGACGCCGCACCGCGCCATCTATAACAGCCGTGTGCGAGCACGGCGCCTTCTTCCCGGCCTGCTGGCGCTGGCCCTCGTCGCGCCGGCCGCGGCGGCTCCGGCCGCGGCGCCGCGAGCCACGGATCCGCGCTGGGAGGCCCCCGCCAACTGGCCGTTCGAGCCGCCGCACCGCCTGCGCCGCGACGTGCACGCGCAGGACTGGTGGAACGACGGCTCGCCGTGCGCCACCGGCTGCCGGCCGCACGGCGCCCGCTTCGGCTGGCCGCTCAAGCCGTTCCACGAGCGCCACGCCCTTCGCGCCGGGCTGAACGAGCTCCGCTCGTCGTCGTTCCACCACGGGATCGACATCCAGGCCGAGGACGGCGTCGACGTCTACGCGATGCAGCCGGGGCGCGCCCACATCGTCGAGCCGAGCGGCGCCGAGGAGCGCGTTCAGGTGGGCAACTACGTGTACTGGCACGTGAACCTGCGGGTGCACGAGGGCCAGGCGGTGCACGCGTTCGAGACGGTTCTCGGGACCACCAAGAAGGGCTTCGGGCACCTGCACCTGTCCGAGCTCGACGGCACGCGCTACCTCAACCCGCTGCGTCCGCACGGGCGCGTGCTGTTCCCGTGGCGCGACAGCGCGGCGCCGGTGCTCGACCGCCCGCGCGTGCTGAGCGACGGCCGCGTGCTGATCGACGCGTTCGACCCGCAGTCGTTCCGCATCCG
Source organism: Thermoleophilaceae bacterium (assembly GCA_045805345.1). Lineage (GTDB taxonomy): Bacteria > Actinomycetota > Thermoleophilia > Solirubrobacterales > Thermoleophilaceae > AC-37. Next base: position 14,872 of record JBJMLK010000170.1, read on the forward strand.
CACGCGCTACCACACGCCGGTGCTCGCGCTGGCCGCGCTCGCCTACCGCGTGCTCGACACGAGCGGCCACAAGCTCACCGGCCTCCATTGGGCGCTGCGCGGCACGCAGAACTACGACTGGAGCGTGCACTCGGCCATCTATGCGAGCGACACGCGCGCGCCGGACTTCGACTGCTGGTTCCGGCCGAACTGCAAGCCGCGCTGGGACTACGTGCTGGCGGGCGGCCTGGCGCCGTCGATCCCGGAGCTCGGCCTGCCGAGCGGCCGCTACGTGCTGAGGGCCTACGGCTGGGACTGGGCGGGCAACGCGAGCATCGTGGACCACGACTTCCGCGTGGGCGGCGCGGCGCGGCGCAGCGAGCAACCGCCGGCGCCTCGGGTGGCGCGCGCGAAGCGCGCCGACGAGGGCTAGGCCCGCAAAACGCCTGTTCCCCTCGCGGCGTAATGCGGCCCTACCGCCAGGCACACGCCTCTCCGCCATCCGGCGCACCCAAGCGCGCTCTCACACGCAGAGAGGCGTCGTCTACCGCAAAGTCACCCGCTGGAAGCAGGGCCACCCCTGTGATACCCGAGTCGGCCATCCCGAAGCGGCCTACGAGCGACTTTCGCTAGACGTCTGGCTAGAGCCTCCTAGCCGGTCCGCATCAGCTCGTCGAGCCGGCGGTGCACCAGGGCCACCGCCATCGCTCCGTCGCCCACGGCGCCGGCCACGCGCTTGGTCGAGCCGTGGCGCACGTCGCCGGCAGCGAACAGGCCCGGCACGCTCGTCTCGAGTGCCAGCGGGTCGCGCGGCAGCGGCCAGCCGTCCGGGCGGCGGCCGCCCTCCAGCAGGTCGGGCCCGGTGAGGATGAAGCCCTTGCCGTCGAGGGCCACGCCGCGCTCGTCCGCCCAGCCTGTCTGCGGCTGGCCGCCGAGGCAGAGGAACAGCGCGACCGCCGGGATCTGCTCGACCGCTCCGCCCGCGTCGTGCGCACGCACGCACGAGAGGTGGCCGGTCGCGTCCTCCTCCACCGCCTCGACCTGGGTCCGCAACCGCACGTCGATCAGCGGGTGCGCCTGGATCCGGTCGACCAGGTACGCCGACATCGACTTGCCGAGGTCCTCGCCTCGTACGAGCATAGTCACCTGCGCGCCCGCGTTCGCGAGGTGCATCACCGCCTGCCCGGCCGAGTTGCCGGCGCCCACGACCACCACGCGGTCGCCGCCGCACTGGGCGGCCTCGCTGCGGCCCGCGCCGTAGTACACGCCGCGCTCCAGCAGGTCGTGCACGCCGTCCACCTCGAGCCGGCGCCAGACCATCCCGGGCGCGGCGATCGCGACCGGCGCGGTGACCTCGTACCCACCGTGGAGCTGCGCCACGAACTGCCCGGCCCGATCCCACCGGTGGCCCGTGACGCCGCCCAGGAGCAGCAGCTCGGCGCCGAAGCCCTCGGCCTGCCGGCCGGCGAGCCGCGAAAGCTCGGCGCCGCCGATCCCGCCCGGGAACCCGAAGAAGTTCTCGATCAGCGACGTGTGCGACGCCTGGCCGCCCGGCACCTCGCGCTCCACGAC
>JBJMLK010000171.1:0-3520 GCA_045805345.1 Thermoleophilaceae bacterium
CTGGCAGGTGGTGAACGGCTGGCTGGTGTGGGCGATGTCGTCGCTGGCCGACCGCGTGCCGGGCGCGCGCGAGTTCGCGTTCGACGAGTGGCGGCGCAACACGCTCGCCGCGCACGCCGCCGCCTTCCCGCGCGCCTGGGACGGGACGATCTCGAGCGACGACGTGTGCTGGTCCTACTACTCGCGCGATCCGTCGCAGTGCGGGTTCCACATCTCGAGCGACTACGCCGGGCAGATCTCGCACCAGCCCGCGTGGCTCGTGTGGGGGCTGCTCAAGCAGGCCGGCATCGAGCCGACCGCCACCGGGTACACCATCGCCCCGGCCATGCCGCTGCGCCGCTACAGCTTCAGACTGCCGCGGGTGGGGCTGGCCGTGCGGCCGGGACGCATGAGCGGGTTCGTGACGAGCGCCGAGCCGGGCCGCCTCGCGATGCGCGTGAGGCTGCGCGCACGACCGCGGCACGGCGTGCGCGTGCGGGCGGGCGGCCGCGCGATCCGCGCACGCGTGCACGGGCGGGTGGTGAGGTTCGCGCTCCCCGTCGCGGCCGGCCGGCACGCCTCGTGGTCGGTCACGGCCGCGTGAGCCGCCCGCTCGACTGGCGCGCCCCGGAGCTGGGCGGGCGCCGCACCGTCACGACGTCGGCGGGCCCGCTCGTGGTGCACGAGGCGGGCGCGGGTCGGCCGCTCGTGTTCGTGCACGGGTTCCTCGCGAACGCGAACCTCTGGCGCAAGCTCGTGTCCGAGCTGCGCGACCGCTACCGCTGCGTCTGCCCCGACTGGCCGCTCGGCTCGCACTACGAGCCGATGCGCGCCGGCGCCGACCTGACGCCGCCAGGGATCGCGTCGCTGATCCTCGAGCTGTTGGACCTGCTCGAGTTGACCGACGCGGCGCTCGTCGGCAACGACTCGGGCGGCGCGTACTCGCAGATCGCCGCCGCGCGGGCGCCCGGGCGCCCGGGCGCGCTCGTCCTCAACTCGTGCGAGACGCCCGACGACAGCTGGCCGCCGCGCGGGTTCGGGCACCTGAAGCGCTCGGCGCAGGTGCCCGGCGGGCTCACGGCGATCGTGCAGGGGCTCCGCGTGCCTGCGCTCTGGCGGATGCCGGGCGCCTACGGCCCGCTGTCGAAGCGCCCGATCGAGGACCGCGTGATGCACTCGTTCCTCGACCCGTTCCTCTCCTCGGCGGCGATTCGCCGCGACGCGCGCAAGGTGATCGCGAGCGTCGGGCGCGAGCACTCGCGCGCGGCCGCCGCGCGGCTGCGGGCCGGGGCCGGGCCGCCGGTGCTCCTCATGTGGGGCGCCGAGGATCGCGTGTTCCCGCTCCGGCACGCCGAGGCGTACGCCCGCACGCTCCCGGACGCGCGAGTCGAGGCGGTGCCGGACGCGCGCACCTACGTGGCAGAGGACAACCCCGCCGGTCTGGCGCGGGCGATCGCACAGGTCATTTAGAGTGCCGGCCGGAGCGGGGTGGGGGATGTGACCGAGCGCGGGCTCAGATGCTTGCAGTGCGACGCGGTGTGGCAGTCGGTGCCCGCCGCGCGGGTCGCTGCCGCCCGCGGCGGCTGCCTGCGCTGCGGCGGCGAGCTCGTGGCCCTGGCCGACTCGGAGGTCGAGGACGCCGAGCCGGAGGAGACCGGACCGGCTAGCTGACCTTCTTCGCGCTCCAGTTCACCCGGTGCGTGCTGCAGGTGACGGAGCCGTTGGGGTCCGAGTTGCCCTGCTTGTCGTAGTGCGAGACGACCTTCAGGATGCCGCTGGCCTTGGTCCCGGCGATGTGCCCGCTCATCGTCAGCTTCGTGGACTTGTCCGCGCTGTACGACGTGAACTTGAAGTCGCCGTCCGAGTTTGGGTACGCGAACAGGTGCGAGTTCTTGCCGCCCTGCGATCCGTGGCTGTCGCCGCCGTCGGTGCAGGTGCCGGTCGTGACGAACTTGATGTTGTTCAGCTCGCCGGCGTCGAAGTCCGCGTGGAACGAGATCTTCCGCTTCTGGCCCTCGGAGTTCTTCTGCGAGGTGTGGCCGACGTACTTGCCGGACTGCCAGGTCGTCGCGGCGTACGCGGGGATCGCCAGCGCGAGGACGAGAACGGCTACGAGGGCGAGGCGGCGGATGGTTGTCATAGCTCCAGGATGGGGACGGTGGGCCTTTGCGTCAAGTAATTGCACACCATTTGGGTTACCCGCGCGGCAGCGAGCTCGTGTCGACCACCTCGAACGCGCGGCCCTTCACCTGCCCGAGCGTGTGCAGGTCGTCGTTGTTCCAGCCCTTGTCCGGCGCTCCGGTGATGTACCAGTCCGAGCCGTTGTCGGCCACGATCATCCCGTAGGTCTTGAGCGCCCTGAGCACGGCCCGCGCCTGCGGCGGGAAGTGGGAGATGTCGTAGCCCTTCTTGAGTCGCAGCCGCTGCCCCATCGCGGGCAGGCTCTTGCTCGTCAACGAGGACGCGAAGTGCCTGGCCGGGTAGATGTACGCGCGCCGCGTGCGCTCGACCGTGAAGCGCAGCGCGTGGTCGATACCGCCGTGGCTCAGGTCCTCGCGGCGCGCGAGGCCCGGCAGGATCGGCAGCCCGGCGGCGTCCGCCGAGGTCCAGCCGGCGTGCCGCACCTTGTTCGAGCGCAGGCTCCAGATCGCGCCGGAGCCGGCGCGCCAGCCGTGGCCGTTCGCGGGCGGATAGAGCGAGTAGAGCTCGTAGAGGCGGCAGTTGTCGCGGTCCACGATCAGCGCGTGGCGGTCGCCGCCCGACTGGCGGCCACCCTCGATCGGCACGTTCTTCGGGATCGGGTAGGGGCCCTTGTCGGACTCGCCGGCGTAGCCGAACTTCACGTGGACCTTCGGCTGGCTGCCCGAGACGGTGGTGTACGGGATCCCGATCGGGCCGCCGTCGTACTTGCCGGAGCCGAAGTCGGCGTGGAGCCCGGTGCCGAGGCCGATCGACTTGACGATCGCGTCGGAGCGCCCCGCCAGCGGCAGCTTGTCGACGCGCTGGTTCCACTGGTTCGACGCCGGGAAGACCGGGCAGCCGGGCGCACCCTTGACCGGGCGCGCGGGCGCGCTCGAGACGGCGATCGTCACGATCGCCGCAGCGGCAACCATCGCTGTAACCGCCGCGCGCAAGGTCACCCGATAGTAGTCTCGCCGGCTATGCGTGACGGCGGAGAGGAACAGAAGGAGCGCGTGGCCGAGGAAGGCCAGGGCGCCTCGGCGGACGACGCCGAGGAGCAGGCCGGCACGCCGGGCCAGGAGGGCCAGGGCGACGACGACCAGGCCACCGGCAACCCGCAGAACGCCGGCGAGGAGTAGGCCTCAGACGCCGAGCCGCCGGCGCAGCCAGCGGCCATTGCGGACCGCGAAGCCCTCCCAGTCGTTGTTGAAGTACGCATAGACTTCGACGCGCTCGCGCCAAGCGGCGATCCGCTCGGCCCACGCCTCGAGCTCCGACTCGGAGTAGTTGCCGCGCCGCCCGCGCGCTCCGTAGTGAAAGCGGACGAACGTCCAGTCGGCGGTCATCTCGTGGGTCTGGA
>JBJMLK010000172.1:0-6683 GCA_045805345.1 Thermoleophilaceae bacterium
GGCGTTGGCCAGCGCCTTGGCCGCCAGCTTCACCTGCTTGGCGTTGCCCTCGGTGGTCGGCTGGTAGCCCGGCAGGTGGACCTTGTCGACCGGCTCGTAGTTGATGTCGGCGCGGCTCAGGTCCTGGGGGATGTCCACGAGCACCGGGCCGGGGCGGCCGGTGCGGGCGATGTGGAACGCCTCGTGGATCGCCGCGGGGATCTCGCGCGGATCCTGGATCATCACCGAGTGCTTGACGATCGGCATCGTGATGCCGGAGACGTCGGCCTCCTGGAAGCCGTCGGTGCCGATCAGGTCCGTGCGCACCTGACCGGTGATGAAGACCGTGGGGACCGAGTCCATGACGGCGTCGGCGATCGCTGTCACGAGGTTGGTCGCGCCGGGTCCCGAGGTGGCCAGCGCGACGCCGACCTTGCCCGACGCCTTGGCGTAGCCCTCGGCGGCGTGCCCCGCGCCCTGCTCGTGACGACACAGCACGTGCCGGATGCCCGCGTCGTAGAGGGCGTCGTAGGTCGGCAGGTTGGCGCCGCCGGGGATGCCGAACACGGTGTCGACACCCTCGGCCTTGAGGCACTCCATGATGGCGTCGACGGCTCGCACGAAAGCGAGTCTAGCTACGCGCGGCGGGGGGTCAAAACCTCACTCGGGAAGTCCAGGTCGCGCCCGCAGCGCATGCACACCTGGTCGCCGAGCGCGACCACGTTCCCGCACTCCTCGCAGCGTCGCCTCGGCTCGAGTCGCTCCCAGCGGTGGAGGACCGCGGCGACCACGCCGAGCACCGGCACGGCGAACCCGATCAGGAACCAGATCGCGAACGAGCTGCCCTTGATCTTGCCGATCGTGCCCGCGGACAGGCCGAAGAAGAACATGACCACGAGGTAGGGCGCCACGGCCGGCCCTCGCGCCTCAGAGAAGCCGGTTGAGGGCCCAGATCACGGCGATCACCGCGAGTACGGCGATCACGACCCAGAAGACGAACGCGGCGATGCCGATGACCACCTTGAGCAGGATCCAGCCCGCCGCGAGGAGGATCACCACGGCCAGGGCCTTACCGCCGATGTTGGAAAGCGTCTCGCTCATGGCCCCATTGTCGCAGAGCGGCGCAAGCGCCCAGAGGAGACCTCAGAGGACCTGCGGCGGGCGCGTGGGCGCGTAGCGGTCGAGCCCCGGGAGCGGGACCGAGCACATCACCCAGCTCGGCCAGAAGACCTGGAAGCCGAGCCGCCGCAGGCGCCGGATCAGCCACCACGACAGGGTCGTCACGTACACGCCCAGCGTCTCCGGCTCGCGGCTCTGGGCCACGCGGTCGAGCGCGGCCGTCATCACCGGCACGAGGTCCCCCGCGACCTCCGCCACCGCGGGCCCGATGTCGCCCTCCGAGCTCACCCAGCACAGCGCGGCCGGGCGCTCGCCGCCCGGCGGCGTGTAGGCCAGGCACGTGCGGTCGCGGGCGAAGAAGCCGTGCAGCGCGGCGCGGTCGTGGGCGATCGCGTCGGGCTCCAGCCGGCGCCACTCCTCGATGGCCCGCTCGGGCTTGAGCACGTGGACGGCGGGCACCGGCGCGTCGGTCTCCTGCGAGCGGCGGAACAGGTAGTCCTCGACGCGGGCGCGCATGTGCCAGTGCCCGCCGACGGGCATCACGCCGAACTCGGTGTAGAGCGTGAGGTCGTTGGGCGCCCCGGCGGCGACCACCACCCGGCCGAGCTCGGGGCTCGGGTCACCCGGCCAGCAGCGCTCGAGCAGCGCCCGGCCGATTCCACGTCCCTGCCGCGCCGGGTCGACCATCAGCTCGGTGAGCTGCTCGATGGCGCCGAAGCGCACCACCCTGGCGTAGCCGATCACCCGCTCGCCTTCCTGCGCGATCAAGTAGCGGCCGTCGGGCTGCGCCGCGAGGAACTCGATCAGCGAGCGGTGCCGGAGCCAGTCGGCGCGGATGCGGGCCTCGGTGAGCGGCGGGTCGCGTGGGACGACCCCCTGCCGCGCCGCGGCCTCGTGCATGGCGCGCTCGGAGAGCCCGAAGGTCGCGGCCAGGTCGCCGGTCGTGCCCTCCCTGAAGACGAGGTCGGAGAGCGGCTCGGCGGCGGGCACGGCGGCGGAGTCTACGTCCGGCCCGACGCGGTGGCGCGAACTCGCAAGCCGTCTCTCAGTCCACGTAGTGGACGTGCTCGCAGCGGTACAGGTGCTCGAGTCGCTTGGCGTAGACCGTGTCCACCCCGCTGCCGCAGTCGACCCGGTCGAGGCTGCCGCGGGTGGCGTCGATCGTGTCCCTGCCGGGGCCGCCGCTGATGATGTCGTAGCCGTCGCCGCCGCGGATGAAGTCCGGCCCGTGGCCGCCGTACAGGTGGTCGTCGTCGGAGCCGCCGAGGATCCGGTCGGCGCCGTACTCGCCGAGGATCGTGTCCTCCTGGTCGCCGCCGATCAGCACATCGTCGCCGGAGTCGCCCTGGAGGTGGTCGACCCCCTCGCCGCCGCGGATGTAGTCCGCCCCGCGGCCGCCGTGCAGGCAGTCGGCCTGGAAGCCGCCGAACAGCCGGTCGTCGCCGTCGCGCCCGCGAAGGTCGTTGCGCTTGTGGTTGCCGCGCAGGACGTCGGGGCCGCTCGTGCCGCGCACGATCAGGCCGCAGTAGCCCACCGGCGGGGCCGGCGGCTGGTGGTGGATGAACGGCTTCTCCTGGGGCGCGCAGCAGGTGCCGACCTCGAACGCGCCGGAGTCGCAGCCGTCGCCGAACGGGCGCGCGGCGCCGCGCTGGTCCCAGTTGAGCGCGCACGGCCCCGTGTCCAGTGCGGGGCTGCCGGTGCCGGGCTCGCGCGTCGGGGTGGGACCGCCGTTGTAGGACAGCGGGCCGAGCAGCGGCTGGACCCCGGGGCGGTCGGTCTCGGCGCCGAACGCGCACGAGGTGTCGCTGTCGAGGTTGTAGCCGAGGCTCTCGAGTGCGCCCGGCCCGGCGCAGTCGGCGCCCGCGCCGTTGCGGGCGATGATCGTGCCGGTGGCCTGCCGCGGATGGCTCTCCTCCTGCGGGTAGACCTCGCGCCACACGCCGCCTCCGCCGCCCGTCGGCGTGGTGTTGGACGCGATCGTCACGTAGCGCAGCGAGAGCCAGCCGGCCGTCGGCGAGAAGAAGATGCCGCCGCCGCGCGCGTCGGCGCGGTTGCTCGAGATCGTGTCGTTCACGATCTCGTTGTCCTCGGTGTTCCAGTACACGCCGCCGCCGTCCTCGGTGGCGTGGTTGTTGGCCACCGTGTCCAGGCGCAGGTTCGACTCGGCGGCGTTCCAGAAGACGCCGCCGCCGTTCACCGCGCGGTTGTACTGGAAGGTCGACTCGGTGACCACCGACGGGCCGATGGCGGCCAGGCCGCCTCCGTAGCCCGACAGCGGCGCGTCCGTGGCGGCCGCCTCGCTGTCGCTCGCGTAGACGTACTGCACGTACGAGTAGTCCTTGCCGGTGGTGCGGATCGCGCCCCCGGGGCCGTCGGTGGCCAGGCCCCTCGTGACCGTCAGGTGCGCCACGCGCTGCGCCACCGGCGCGTGCATGTCGAACACACGGTCGGCGCGGTCGCCGTCGACCGTCGTCTTCGACGCGCCGGCGCCCACGACCTCGCCGTGGAACAGCAGGTCGAGGTCACCGCGGCTGGCGTTGTCGTCCATGCCGTGGCGGGTGAGCGTGTAGTGGCCGCCGGGCACCAGGATCCGCCACGGCTTGGCCTGCGTCTGCTTGCGGGCGTTGGCCTCCTGCACGGCGGCGCGCAGCGTGCAGCGGCCGGTGCTCGCACGGCACTTGCCGTCGCCGGGCTTCAGGTCCGGCAGGTCCTTCTGCGAGTTCACGAGGATGTCGCAGCCCGGCGAGCACTTCTCGAAGTGCGGGGTCTGGCCGCGAGCGCCGGTGGCGGCGCCTGCGCCGGCGGCTGGCAGCAGCGCCGCGGCGAGGGCCAAGATGGCCGCGAGGGCGAGTCGAGTCCGCATGTGAGAGAGCATCCTATGCACCTCAGTCCACGTAATGGACGTGCTCGCAGCCGATCAGGTGCTCGTGGCGCTTGGCCCGGACGCGGTCGTCGCCGGTTCCGCAGTCCACGGCGTCGAGGCCGCCGCCCGTCGCGTCGATCGTGTCGTTGCCGGGCCCGGCGTCGATCGTGTCGTAGCCGTCGCCGCCCTTGACGTAGTCGGCTCCCGGACCGCCGAAGAGCCTGTCTTCGTCGGCGCCGCCGAGGATCCGGTCGTTGCCGCGCCCGCCGCGGACCACGTCCTCCTGGTCGCCGCCGCTCAGGTGGTCGGCGCCGGTGAAGCCCACCAGCAGGTCGGTGCCCTCGCCGCCGCGGATGAAGTCGGCGCCGCGGCCGCCGTAGAGGCAGTCCGACTGGAAGCGCCCGTAGATGTGGTCGTTGCCGGCGCGGCCGTAGATCTGGTTGTGGCCGCGGTCGCCCACCAGCAGGTCGTCGCCCGCCGTGCCGAAGCGCAGGACGCCGCAGGATCCCTCCTTGGGCGGCGGCGGGGGCTGCTCCTCGGCCGGCACGTAGGGCGGCTCGTAGTCCGGGCAGCAGTCGCCCAGCTCGAAGGCGCCCGAGTCGCAGGCTGCGCCCTGCGGACGCGAGACGCCGCGGGCGTCGGTGCCGGCGGTGTCGGCGGAGCACGGGATGAGGTCGATGCCGGGGCTGCCGTCCTCGAGCGCGCGCGTCTGGACGGGACCGCCGTTGTAGGCGGGGTCGTCGAGCAGCGGGTCGACACCGGTGAGGTCGTGGGCCTGGGCGAAGCCGCAGCTGCCGTCGCCGTCGATGTTGCCGCCGTGCGAGTTGAGCGTCCCCGTGCCGGCGCAGTCGCCGCCGCTGCCGTTGCCGGCGAAGATCGAGCTGTTCACGTGCTGGCTGTGGAAGTCCTCGTGAGCCTGATCGGCGATCCAGATGCCGCCGCCCATCGCGCTCGGGGCCGAGTTGGACGCGACGGTGAAGCCGCCGAGGACGATGCCGCCGTACGGGTCCGGCTCCTCGAGGTAGACGCCGCCGCCGTGGGCGGCCGCGGTGTTGGCGCTTAGCGTCATGTTGTTGAGGAAGTCGTCGCCGCCGCTGATGTAGAGCCCGCCGCCGTCTCCCGACGCGTGGTTGCCGACGAACGTGTCGTTGGATGAGCTGGCCTGGATGCCGTGCCAGTACATGCCGGCACCGTTGACCGCGTGGTTGTACGCGACCTGCGCGTACTGGACCGCGGTGTCTGCCTGCGCGGCGATCCCGCCGCCGTTGCCGGAGCCCGCCGCTGCCCCGCCGACCGCCTCGTTGTCGGTCACGTAGAGGTAGCGCAGCGCGAACGGATAGTTGTGCACCCAGATGCCGCCGCCCGGGCCGTCGGTCGCCCGCCCGTGCCGCACCGCGAGGTGCGAGATCGAGCCCTCGCCGAACTGCCGGACGTCGAAGACCCTGTCGGCGTCGTCGCCGTCCACGATCGTGCGCGACACCCCTGCGCCGATCACGCGGACGGGACTGGTGATGTCGAGGTCGCCGTGCGAGGCGTCGTCGTCGAGGCCATGGCGGGTGAGCACGTAGGTGCCGCGCGGAACGAGCACGACGGCCTGGACCCGCGCGTTCGCCTCCTGGATGGCGGCGCGGAGCGTGCAGTCGCCCGCTGCCGTCGCGCAGGCGCCGTCGGCGGCGTCGGCGTCGGGCGCGTCGACCGTGGAGTTCACGACGATGTCGCAGCCCGGCGAGCAGTCGTAGATCGAGGCGCCGGCTCCCGCGGGCGCAAGCAGTGCGGCGGCGGCGGCCGCGGTGGCGATGGTCGCGGCGAGCGCTACGCGAGTCCGCATGTCAAGTCTCCTAAGCATCCGTGCGAGGGGTTGCGCGGGGCCGTCCCGGCCCCAGGTCCCAAATTACCCCGGATCGGAGGGATTTGCCACCGCTTCGCCGTCGCTTAACGGGGGTGGGTGCCCCAGCTGACCGAGCTCGGCGGAGGCGCGGCCGAAGAACAGACCGACGGTCCAGTCGGTCACGAGGCGCAGCCGGCGGGCGGCGCCGGGCATCAAGGCCAGGTGATAGGTGCGCGCCGCCCACCAGGCCGCAAAGCCGCTGAGCTTGACGCCCACCATCTCGGCCACCGCCTGGTGCCGGCCGAGGTCCACGAACACGCCCAGCGTCTTGTACTTGAACTTCCGCACGCGCCCGTGGCCGAGAGCAGCCGCGACGTTGTCGGCCGCCAGGCGGCCCTGGCGGAGGGCGTGCTGGGCCGTCGGGGGCGTCGGCATGCGTCCACCCTTGGCCGGGTCCGGGACCGCCGCGAGGTCGCCGATCGCCCACACGTCGTCGCGGCCGCGCACGCGCAGCGTCTCGTCGACGTCGATCCGCCCGCCGTCGGCCAGCGGCAGCCCGAGCTCGGCGGCGACCGGCGGCGGCCGAACGCCGGCGGTCCAGCACAGGAGCTTGGTCGGGACCTCCTCGCCATCGGAGAGCGTCACCGCGCCGCCGGTGACCGCCTCGAGGCCCGTGCCCGGCCGGATCTCGATCCCGCGGGCGCGCAGCTCGCGCGCGGCGAACTCCGCCAGGCTGGGCGAGATCTCCTGCATGATCCGGTCGGCCAGGTCGGCGATCACCCAGCGCGTGCCGTCGAGCCGGCAGCGCGGGTAGCGGTCGATCACGTCCGCCACGTAGTCCTGCAGCTCCGCGATGCCCTCCACGCCCGCGTAGCCCGCGCCCACGAACACGAA
>JBJMLK010000173.1:0-4407 GCA_045805345.1 Thermoleophilaceae bacterium
CCGGACCAGCTCCACCGGCGGGAGCGGACGGCCGTCCACGCGATCGGGCAGCGACACCCGCTCGAGCGCGTGCCAGCTCTCGGGCCGTGGCGTGGCCGTGCCCGCGACGAGAGCCGCACCCGTCTCGCGCGCCCGCCTTGCGGCGACCAGCCGCGCGTCGTAGCGCGGGTCGCCCTCCTGCTTGTACGACGGGTCGTGCTCCTCGTCGATCACGATCAGGCCGAGGTCGGTGAGCGGCGCGAAGACCGCCGACCGCGGCCCCACACACACGCGCGCCTCGCCTCGCCGCAGCCGGAGCCACTCGTCGTGGCGCTCGCCCGCGCTCAGCTTCGAGTGGAGCACCGCCACCGTTGGCCCGAAGCGCTCCTCGAAGCGCCCGGCCGTCTGCGGCGTGAGCGCGATCTCGGGCACCAGCACTATCGCCGACCGGCCGCGCCGCAGCGCGGCCGCGGCGGCGCGCAGGTAGACCTCGGTCTTGCCGCTGCCGGTGACCCCGTGCAACAGCAGCCCCGCGTGCTCGCGGGCGTCCATGCGCGCCTCGATCGCCGCGAGGGCTGCCCGCTGATCCGCGGTCGCCTCCACGCCGCCCGCCGACTGCCGCGCGCCGACCGAGGCGACGAGCGGCCGGCGCCGCTGCTCTTCCTGCGTGAGCGAAACGAGCCCACGCGCCTCGAGCGAGCGCAGGGTGGAGTGGCCGCAGCCGGCCTCGCGGGTGAGGCGCGCGGCGGTCTGCGGCGCGCCGGCGAGCGCCTCGAGCACGGCGCGCTGGCGGTCGCCCAGGCGGGGCCCCTCGCCACCCAGCGCGGCGCGCCCCGCCGTGGTGATCGCCGCCGTGAGCACCCGGCGGATCCCGACGCGCGGGAGCGCGCCCAGTCCCGAACCGGGCGGCAGCACGAGCGCGAGCCCGCGCGCCGGCGTGGAGCAGTACTCCTCGGCGGCCCACAGCCCGAGCCTCACGAGCTCTGGCGGCACGCCGCGGTCGAGCGCGGCAAGCGGCTCGACCAGGCGCTCGGGGGGCAGCTCGCTCTCCTCCGCCAGGTCCACCACGACGCCCAGGAGGCGCCGCCGCCCGAACGGCACGACCAGCATCGAGCCCACCCCCACCTCGTCCATCTCGCCCGGCAGGCGATAGTCGAACGGGCCCCGCAGGGCCCGTGCCGGAGTGAGTGGCTCGACCTTCGCGATCACGCCGCCGACGGTACGCCGACCCCCGGACGCCGCCTGCCGGTTACGCTGCTCGCGTGCGGACTCGCGCTGGCCTCGTCGTCGTCGCCCTCGCGCTGCTGGCCGCGGCCGGTCCCGCCACGGCGGCGACCGTTCAAGTCTCCACCCATGCGGACGAGAACAACGGCTGCACGCCGGGCCACTGCTCGCTCCGCGAGGCGGTCCCGGCGGCGGGCGCCGGCGGGCTCGTGATCGTCCCGACCGGCACGTTCCTCCTCGGAAGCGAGATCTCGATCCCGACGTCGGTGACCATCCGGGGCAACGGTCCTGCGGCCACGATCGTGGACGGCCAGGGCAACGACCGGCTCTTCCGCGTCCAGAACGGCAACGTGACGATCAGTGCCATGAAGTTGACGGGAGGGAACGGCGGCGGGCCCTCGACCTACGGCGGAGCCGTGCTGTCCGGCTTCGGCACCTCCCTCACGCTCGACCGGATGCGGATCACGGGGAACACCGTCACCCAGGACTCGTTCGGCGGCAACCAGGGCTCCTCCGGCGGTGGCGGGGTGACCGCGGACGGCGCGCTGACCGTGACCAACAGCTCGATCGACCACAACAACGTCGACATGCACGCGAACGGGTCGCTCGAGGAGTCCGGCGGCGGCGGGATCTACAGCTCGGTCGGCCCGCTCGTCGTGAGGACCAGCGAGGTGAGCGACAACACAGCCACCGCCAGCGGGAGCGAGGGCGGCAACTCGTCCGTCGCGAACAATGGCGGCGGCGGGATCTGGGCCGGCGGCGCGGTCACCCTCGACCGGAGCACCGTCGGCCGGAACACGTCGTCCGCGACGGGCAACCTGTCCGTCGACGACAACGGCGGCGGGGGGATCTATTCGTCGGGCGGCGCGGTACAGATCACGAACAGCACGATCGCCGGCAACAGCGGCGGCGCCGCGACGCCGCTCGCCGACAACGGGGGCGGCGGGATCTACCTCGAGGGCGGGTCGCTGCAGCTCGGCAGCAGCACTGTCGCGGGTAACTCGGCCCGGGTCCCGGCGGGCGGCGCGGACGCCGGCGGTGGCCTCTACGTAATGGGAGCGAGCGCGAAGGCGAGGAACACGATCATCGCGGGCAACTCGGCTTCCGACGGCTTCCCCGCCAACTGCGTCGGATCGGTCTCCTCCCAGGGGCACAACATCGAGGACCGCGACGACTGCGGCCTGTCGGGCCCCGGGGACAAGAAGAGCACGGCGGTCCCGCTCGGGCCGCTCGCGTTCAACGGCGGCGCCACACGCACGCGCGCGATAACCCGGACCGGCCCCGCGTTCGATGCCGGGCGCGGCTGCCCGGGCCGCGACCAGCGCGGCGTGCTGCGGCCGGCCGGGCAGGCCTGCGACGTGGGCGCCTTCGAGATCGCGCTCCCGCTCGCGGCCACCGGCGGCGCGCGGGGGGTCCGAACGCGCGGCGCGCGCCTGACCGGAACGGTCAACCCGAACGGCGTGGCGACGACCTACCGCTTCCAGTACGGGAAGACCAAGACGTACGGGAGCAGGACCGCCGCCAGGGCGGCGGGACGGGGTTCGTCGCCGCGACCGGCGTCCGGCGGAGCCACCGGGTTGAGCCCGGCCACGAGCTACCACTACCGGCTGGTCGCGAAGAACGCGCTCGGCACCACGCGCGGGCGCGACCGCACCTTCATCACCCATATGAAGATGCCGTCGGGCTGCGTGAAGGATCGGAAGCTGACCGTGCCCCTCGGGCGGCCGAAGGGGCAGAAGGTCGTGGTCGCGTCGGCACGCATCGGCAAGAACCAGGTCGCGGCGGCCGGCGGGAGCGACGTGAAGCGCCTGAAGCTCGACCACCTGCCCGGGTCGCCGTTCCGTCTCGACATCGTCGCCAAGCTGGGCGACGGCCGCCGGGTGCTCGGCTCGCGCCGGTACAAGCCGTGCTGAGGTCCGCGGATCCGCCCCCGCGGGTATCTTTCCGCCCGTGGATCTGAGCCCCGGTGAGTCGGTCATATTCAGCGGGCGCCCGTCGTGGCGCTCGATCCTCGGCTTCTACATCGTCGGCCTGATCGTGGCGGTGGCCGCCGGTGCGATCGGCTGGTTCGCGGCGGGGCACTCCGTGGGCGTCGCGATCGGCGTCGGCGTCTTCCTGATCGCGCTGGTGGTCGGCTTCTTCAAGCGGTTCTTCACGAAGTACACGATCACCACGCGCCGCCTGCGGGTGCAGCGCGGCGTGCTCAGGCGCCAGATTCAGGAGACGCGCATCGACCGCCTCCAGGACCACACGATCCGGCAGACCCTGATCGAGCGGATGCTCAAGGTCGGCACCGTCGACTTCGACACCTCCGGCGAGCAGAGCCAGGGCGACATGTTCCGCTTCGACGGCGTGGCCAACCCCGAGTCCGTGGTGCTCGACATCGACCGCGTGGTGCGCCACGCGGAGTCCGGCACCGCGCTGCCGGGCGACGCCGCGCGAGACTAGGCGGCCCTCCCGAAACGGCGCGTCCCGGAGCGTAAAGTAGGGGCGATGGTCCGCCAGGCGATCCGTGAGCGCTTGCTGAGGTTGTTTCCGTTCCTGCAGCGGTGGTTCGAGGTCGCCCCGGCGTGCTGCGGGGTCTGCTCGACATGCGTCACGACAACTGCGGGCACGTTGCTACTCCCGATTGTCGGGGCGAGCGTTGCCGGGAAGGCTTTAGGCGAGCGCGAGCCTGGCGAGGATCGTGCGGTCGACGCGGAGCGCGACCCGCTCGACGCCTCGGACAAGTAGCGGCGACAGGGTCCAGCACCGTGAACCGCGGCCCTGGTCGCGGGAGGCGACGGCGGCGGTTTCGGGACCGAGCGGCACGTGCGCGGAAGCGACGCGCGGGCGCGGCAGCACGGACGACCAACCGACGCAGCTCGCGTTCGCGAGAGCGAGCGACGCGAGGTATCGAAATCGTTGCCGGAGCCAGGACCCGCGCAGCAGCGCTTCGGGCCAGGGCGCTAGGCGGGCGCCGCCTCGCGCTCGCCGAGACCCGCCGCGTCGCGCAGCGCGTCGGCCTTGTCGGTCTTCTCCCAGGTGAAGTCGTGGTCCTCGCGGCCGAAGTGGCCGTAGGCCGCGGTCTTCTGGTAGATCGGCCGGTGCAGCTTGAGGTAGTCGCGGAACGCGCCGGGCCGCAGGTCGAAGTGCTCGTTCACGAGCGACGCGATCTTCGACCGCGACACGCGCTCGGTGCCGTAGGTCTCGACCATCACCGAC